>CAYJEX010000005.1:62329-79738 GCA_964369465.1 uncultured Oscillospiraceae bacterium | reverse complement strand
AGTCCCTCGCGCTTCACCAAAAGAAGAAACACATAGTGTTTCTTTTTTTGCGACTATAAATAAGGGACTCGAACCCGAAAGGGCATGAGCGGAGAAGGAAAAAGTGCTGAGCACTTTTGAGTTTTTCATAATGTTTGAAATCATAATTATAATATAATTTTGTTGTTTTGGCATTCCAATTTTGCCAATCTTTTATATTGTTGCAATAATTCTAACAATTCTATTGACAAAGATACTTGAGAAATGATATAATTTTAACGATATACAAAACAAGTAGATTGTGAGAGTACAAGGTGTTCGTATAATCATAATAGTTAAAAATATAACAAATAAGGAGAAAGTAATGGGAGTTTTAGAAGGAAAAGTTGCCATAATAACAGGTGGCGGAAAAGCTGTTTTGTCAAGCGGCGAAATTGGATCTATCGGATATGGTATTGCGACTGCATATGCTAAAGAAGGAGCAAATTTAGTACTGACAGGCAGAAACGAAAAAAAATTGACAGATGCAAAAGAAGAATTAGAAAAGTTATACGGTGTTAAAGTTTTAGCTGTTCAAGCTGATGTAGACGCATCTTCTGATAATGAAGCTGCTGTTAAAAACGTTATTGATCAGACAATAAAAACATTTGGCAAAATTGATGTGTTGATTAATAACGCACAAGCGTCAGCATCAGGAATTACAATAGCTGATCATACTCTAGAACAATTTAATCTTGCGATTTATTCGGGATTATATTCTGCGTTTTTATATATGAGAGAAGCATACCCGCATTTAAAAGAAACAGAAGGATCTGTAATTAACTTTGCGTCAGGAGCAGGTTTATTCGGTAACTTTGGACAAGTTTCTTATGCAGCAGCAAAAGAAGGTATACGTGGTATGAGTCGTGTTGCTGCTCAAGAATGGGGAAAAGATAATATAAATGTAAATATAGTTTGCCCACTTGCGTATACAGCACAACTAGAACTTTGGAAGCAATATCAACCAGAAGCATACGAAAAAAATATTAAAGGAATCCCTATGGGACGTTTTGGAGACTCAGAAGGAGATATAGGACGTGTATGCGTTCAATTAGCAACTCCAGATTTCAAATACATGTCTGGTGAAACACTTACTTTACAAGGTGGATCAGGTCAAAGACCATAATTATTCATACTATGTAGTAACTTAATAATAAAAAAGAGTCTTAATCTATTGTTTCGGAATAGGCTCTTTTTAGGTTGAAGAGTGATTATAGTATCTAATAATATACTGTTGATATTTAAAAAAATATCGAAAAATTTATTACTTATAGTTTTAATGTTAGGAGAATTATACTATGTTAAAGAATCCAAATTATATGAAAGGGTTTGTTCCTTTCGCTATGGCTGCAGGAATTCTGAGCCTGTGCGGAGGATTTACGGCGGCAGTTCCTGCCAATATTGTTGCCGATTGGGGACTAGATGGTTCCGCAACAGCGTGGATCACATTGGCATTTTCATTAGGTGCAGCAGCGCTAGCGCCTATAATGGGTAAGTTAGGGGATGTTTTTGGTAGACGTACTATACTACTTACAAGTTTGGCAATATACACTTTAGGGCAACTACTTATTGCATTTGCTCCTGAAGCAAATCTTGTCCTTGTGCTTCTATTTAGATTTATAGTAGGCGTTGGTGCTGCAGGTATTGCGCCAGTAGTAATGGCGTATATTATGATGGAATTCCCTCCTGAAAAAATAGGAAAAGGATTTACATACTATATGCTAGTATCATGCGTTATGGTTATCTTTGGACCGACTCTTGGTGGAATTGTATTAGCAACTATTGGTTGGCGTCCAGTAATGTATATCTGTGTTGCGTTGTGTGCAGTGATATTCTTTGCTTGTTTCGTTCTTGTGAAAAAGACGGAAGGACCTAAAAAGACATTGAAAGGTTTTGATTTTACAGGAGCTATTTTTGTATTAATAGTATTCTCAATGTTCTTGTCAATTCCTACTTTTGGACAAAGTGCAGGTTGGGCATCTACGGAAACTCTTGTATGCGTAGGAGTTGGAATTGTTGCTTTAGTGGCGTTATTCCTTATTGAAAAAAGAGCTGAAAACCCAATCCTTAATGGTAAATTCATGGCTCGTAAGCAATTTGTACTTCCAGTTATTGTATTGTTCTTATCACAAGGTTTGCTACAGTCGTGTATGACAAATGTTATTGTTTTCTCGATAATGACAACAGGCGATCGTACTCTAGCGGGTATTGCAACATCAGTAATGTATATTGGTATGGCTTTGGGAACAGTACTTATTGGACCGATGGCTGATAAAAGAGAACCTCGTTATATTGCTTCGATAGCACTATTTATTGTTGCAATTGGAACATCTATGCAAATGTTATTTACTGCAAACACAGGTTTGGCGGTTATGTGTGGAGCGTTGTTTTTCATAGGACTTGGTTTAGGTGGAAACGCTACAATTTTCTTGAAGGTAGCTTTATCTGGATTAGATCCTGCAACAGCAGGTTCTGGTTCTGGAACATATAATGTATTTCGTGATATGTCTGCGCCATTTGGTGTTGCTCTATTCGTTCCTATGTTCTCTGCAGGTGTTGCTTCAGGTACAGCGGGACACATGGCGGAAGGTTTGGATCAAGCTGCTGCAACTGTTATGGCAAGTATTGACTCGATTAGAACGACATCATTGGTTCAACTTGCGTGTGTTGTGGTAGGTATTGTTATATGCTTTATGCTACCGAAAATACGTACTGCACCTAAAGCTTAATTTGAGTAATTGACTAAGTTGAAAGTGTGAATAAAGTGCTGTAAAATACGTTTTACGAGAAAGCACAAGAAGGGAAAGGTTGATAAAATGTTAAAAGGTAAAGTAGTAATAGTGACAGGCGGTACAAGAGGTATTGGATATGCTGTTGTAAAGAAATATTTGGAAAATGGAGCAAAGGTTGCAGTTTTCGGTTCTAAAGATGAAAGCGTAAGCAAAGCTCTTGAAAAATTAAAAGAAGAAAATTCATCATGGGAAACAATGGGAGCTGCACCGAATTTGATAGATGAAGCTTCAGTAAAAAAAGCATTTGATGAAGTTGTTGCAAAGTGGGGGCGTCTTGATATTTTAGTTAACAATGCAGGGATATCCGCGCGTGACAGTATTTATCAATACAACGTAGATGACTTCAAAAAAACAATGGATATTAATGTAAATGCAGTATTCGTTTGTGCACAAGCGGCAGCAAAAATTATGAAAGGGCAAGGAGGAGGCGTTATTCTAAATACAAGCTCAATGGTTAGTATACATGGACAACCTTCGGGAAGTGCATATCCTTCTTCAAAGTTTGCTGTAAATGGTCTTACTAAATCTCTTGCAAGAGAACTTGGCAAAGATAATATTCGTGTAAATGCAGTTGCGCCAGGAATTACTCGTACTGATATGGTGGCGGCGCTTCCAGAAGAGATGATAAAACCTTTAATCGCAACTATACCATTAGGAAGAGTTGGAGAGCCAGAAGATATTGCAAATGCGTTTTTATATCTAGGAAGTGATATGGCTAGTTATGTAACGGGAGAAGTTCTTTCGGTAGATGGAGCTGCAAGAAGTTAATCTGTTCATATTTATAAAACAAATACCCCTAATATTTTAATAATAGGGGTATTTTTATTACAATTAAAACTAGGGAAGTGGGAGAAGGCTATTTTTCAAACATAAAAAGCCTAAAATGTAATTGATGCCTGTGTATTGAATTATTTTAATAAGATGCACGATGTTCTTATTTCGTTACGACTGGGCCTTTCCAATCTGTTTCAATACCGCCAAAATCATTCACATTTGTATATCCGAGTTTAATCAGCCCTTCGGAAGCGATTTTACTTCTCCCGCCGCTTTTGCAATATACAAGTATAGTTGTTTCTTTGTTTGGAATTAACTCCGTTGCTTTTGTATCGATTTCCGTATGTGGAATATTAATTGCTTTTGCGATGTGTCCCTCTTTGTATTCTTCGGGTGATCTTGCATCAAGAAGAAAGATGTTGCCTTTCATCATGGATTCTGCTGTGCCTGCAGAGATTTTTTTGTAAGAATTGTTCATGTTGTTTCCTTTCTGTTTGCTTGAACATAGTAATCAACTTATAGTTGCAGGAAGTTTATAATTGCTTTTCAGGATTGCAATTACTCTGAAATAGTACTCTGCTGGAAAATGTCTTTTTGGTCTTGAATGCCTAAGTTGGCTAAAGCGTCAGCACGATTGTTCATCTTTGTCACATATTTAAAATCGTCAAATGTAAAAGAAGACCCATTCCATTCGGTAAATTTTGAAAACAACTTGTCGAAATCCGTTGACTTGCTATTTAAGTTAACGTGTCCTTTTACACGATAAAATGATACAGAGTTCACTTTAGTATATACAAGTAATTCTTGCCAAAGATCTTTGTTTTCGACAGGATTTTTTGAAGCGGTTATCCATCCATTTCTTTCCCAGTTTTTATGCCATTCTTGCCTAAAACAATCCATTAAATAACTACTGTCAGAAAATACATCTATATTTAAGTTTTCTTGTTTTAATGCTTTAAAAGCCATTAATAAAGCCATCATTTCCATTCGGTTGTTTGTGGTGTTTGATTCACCGCCGTATATTTCTTTTTCCGAATTTCCAAAAGTAAGGATAGCTCCCCACCCGCCAAAGTTTTCTTCTGATTGATTTCCAGAGCATGCTCCATCTGTGTATATTTTCAATTTGGCCATTTTGTCTCCTTTGGTATTTTATCTAATAATAATTAATGGTAACATTATTTTGTTTTTTTCTCAACAAATATGTTAAACTAATAGAAATAAGATGAGGAGAATCAGCATATGACATCTAAACCAAATAGAGAAATAGACGAAAGAAAGTTGAAAAAAAATAATAAGCCCTTCGATACAGAGACTGTAAGTGAAAGCCTTGCTAATTATGGAGATGTATCTCCGGCAGAGGGTGAATATACAAGTTCTTATGGTCGCGAGCGCGAGCAGGAACATGAGCACGGGCATAGCCATTCTCCAAACTTTAGCAAAAAAACTTCCAATAGACTAGCAAAGGCAATGGGGCACCTTGATAAGGTAAAAAGAATGGTAGAAGAAGAAAGAGATTGCTTAGAAGTTATGACTCAACTATTGGCGGTGAGAGCTGCTATAGATAGTACGGGAAGATATATATTGAAAGAACATATAACGCATTGCGTCGCAGATGCAGCGCGTGAAGGCAACTTAGAAGTGATAGAAGAATTGAAAGATTTGATTGATTCATACTTAAAATAAATAATACTAAAATATCTATGGATTCATGAAATGAAGAAAGAGTGGGGAAGACAATGTTGAAAATAAGAAATATAGGACCAGCGGCCAAATTTTACAGCACATTAAAATATTTGAACCAATACAAGAAAAAAATAAAAAAATATAGGGCGGAAGGAAACCGTGAAAAAGAAAGAGAAAACATTTTGCTTGCGACAACTACGTGGAGCAAAAATGTGGCAAAAGAAATGGGGCTAAATATTAATATTTCTGGCAGGGAAAACCTTCCAGAGAAAGGGCCTGTGGTTGTAGTTGCAAATCATCAAGGGTTTGCAGATGTAATTGCATTATGTGCAACTTTAGATAAATTTCAAGTTGGGTTTGTTGCGAAGCAAAGCTTGTCAAAGATACCGTTATATGGTGTGTGGGTTGATCTTGTTAGATGCGTTTTGATTAAACGAGAAAGTCCAAGAGATTCTTTGAATGCAATAAAAAAAGGAGTATCTTACATAAAAGAAGGGTTTTCTCTCGTGATTTTTCCAGAGGGAACAAGAAGCAGATCTAGTCAGATGGGTTCGTTTAAAAAGGGTTCAATAAAACTTGCGACAATTCCAAAAGCACCTATTATTCCAATAACAATAAATGGAACGTATAAAATTCTTGAAGAAACTGGAGAAATCAAACCTGGAGATATAGATATAATAATTCACCCATTAATTGAAACAAAAGGATTAAGTAAAGAGGAAGAGAAAAATATTTCTTCAAATGTTGAGAAAGTCGTAAGATCTGGACTGATAAAACTAGGGGTTGAACTAAATGAAATTTCGAATGAGGAAAGCAAGTAAAATAGGTTGCGCTAGAGAAAATTTTTAAATATATATAGGAAAAGGAGAAATCTCAATAATGATACAAAAAAAAGAGATGAAATTGAGAAATGTAAAGATTGCGAATATTGCTGGAATTATGGGTATGTCGCTTATTTTTGCGATGGTATTTTGGTGGGTTACGAGTGGGAACTCAAGAACTTTCGATTTGAATATTATGGAATATGTGTATGCTAATAGAACGCCCGCACTAAATACTTTGTTTGAAATGATAACGTACGCAGGGGAGTGGTTTACAGTAATTGCAATATGTCTTTTGCTTTTGGCTTTTGATAAGACGAGAATGACGTATGGCGTACCTGTTGCGATTATTACAACGGCGAGTTTTGTTATAAATTATATTTTCAAAATTATTGTTGAGCGAACAAGACCACTTCAAGAAATGATGCTAATTGAACAGGGAGGATTTTCTTTTCCAAGTGGTCATTCGGCCACGGGATTTGCAACGTACATTATGCTTGCGTATTTGCTTCTTAAATACATGAACAGCGAAAACCTACAACAAGATGCATGCAAAGAAAGATGCTATGACAACAAAAGTCAAAGTTGCCATAAAAGTTTGTTTTATGCAATATGCCTTGCTGTATTGGCGATTTTAATAGGTGTTTCTAGAGTGTATTTGGGAGTTCATTACCCAACGGATGTTATTGGAGGATTTGTAGAATCTTCGATACTTTTGCTGGTGATGATAGGATTTGTAATTCCTGCGTTAGCGAAACAACGCACAAGGCCAAAGTTGCTTGTGATGGCTGCAGGTATGGGAAGCAGATATGGTGGGTTAAAGCAAATTGACCCTGTAACAAAAGAAGGGGAAATAATTATTGATTTTTCCTTATATGATGCAATGAAGGCGGGTTTCCGCGATGTTGTCTTTGTAATTAGAAAAGAAAATGAAAAAGATTTTAGAGAACTTATTGACAACAAAGCTGGAAGAAAATTAAATATTACATATGTATACCAAGACATAGATGATTTGCCTAAAGGTTTTAAAGTCCCGGATGGAAGGACTAAACCCTGGGGAACAGGTCATGCGATATTGAGTGCGAGGCATGTCGTTAATGGAGCGTTTGCTGTTATAAATGGAGATGATTATTATGGGCCATCTGCTTTTGCCTCTATATTCGAATATTTGAGCAAAGCAAAAGATAAAGAAAAATACGATTTTTGCATGGTGGGCTACAAGTTAAAAAACACATTGACAGATAATGGATACGTTTCTCGTGGGGTTTGTACAATTTCTGAAGAGGGTACGCTTGAGAATATTGAAGAAAGGACCAAGATAAAAAAGGGGGAAAATTCCCCAGCATATACTGAAGATGATGGCGAGACATGGATTGAAATCGATGAAGAGTCCGTTGTTTCGATGAATCTCCTTGGGTATACGAAAAGTATGATGGATGAACTTAACCAGACTTTTCCAGAGTTCTTACGTGATGCTTTAGAAAATAATCCACTAAAAGGAGAATTTCTAATTCCAAAAGTTACAGGCCAACTTATAGTAGATGGAAAGGCAGAAGTAAAAATGCTTTCCTCTAAAGAAAAATGGTTTGGAGTCACGTATAAAGAGGATAAAGAATATGTTTCTAAAAGCATTGAAGACCTTAAGAAAAAAGGAGTATATCCGAAGGTTCTATGGGAATAAATGTGATTTAAGAGGATAGTGAAGAGTTTATACATAAGTTAGATTTTTGAAAATATTTAAAATAAAGAGCTTTTGCGTTAAGCAAAAGCTCTTGTTTGTTCACAAAGAAAAATCATTTTGGAGTTATTTTTGTTTTTCGTTTTCGTCAACAACCTCTGCATCGACAATTGTCGTGTCTTCCTCGATAAAGGATGGGGAAGTGTCGTTTTTTCCTGCAGCAGTTGAATTTTCAGTATCTGGCATAGGCTTAAGTGTTATTGCAGAAAACAAAGATGTTCCTCCCAAAATCACCAAGTATATTCCAATGAGCATTATAAGGAAAGAAACCATTGTAAAAGATGCTACGAACATTGCTATTGAAAAAAGTATATTGACTAATCCCATGACTACGTAAGTGCCACCTTTTTGTCCCATTAAGTTGGCAATTTTTGCGTTTGAAAATTGGCCAATTGCTGCAAATATGGCTAATATTCCTATTATTATTCCAATGATATTTGTAGTAGAACCAGCAAAAATTAAAATGTATAAAGCAAATATAATGCAAATGACGCTAGGAACCATTTTTAGGCCTTTGCCCTCTGTGATTGTTGGGTCTTTAAGTGTTTTGATAATTCCCGTAATTCCTATAAAAAATACACCTACACCTACTATCCAATCGATAAGGTTTATTATTTTGTGAGGAATTGCAATGAATGCAATTCCTAGAATGATTAGTGCTATACTAATAGTTATTCCTAACTTTTTAAATGTTGAAAAAAAATTCATATTGTTATCCTCCTTAATAAGTCTAATGATAAAGCGTGCTTATTTTCGTTTTGAAGCCTTCGGCGTAACGCAAATGCCTTTTGCTTTGGCAACAATAACGGGTTCGTCCAGGGAATCTGCTGCAGAAGGGCTAATGTCGGGTCTGGCGCTTACAACCTTTCTTGCTTCGAAGGACATTTTTCTGGAAGTGTTGCCCATTTCGGTTATTTCTCCATATACTTCAACGTAATCGCCAGCATAAATAGGAGCGATGAATTCTATTTCGTCATATCGAAGAAAAAGTCCTTCGTCTCCATCTGCAATAATTAGCAATTCTGTTGCTAAATCACCAAACAAGTGAACCATGTGTGCCCCGTCTACTAAGCTGCCACCGTAATGGGCATCTTTGTGTGACATACGAAGTCTTAATGTAGAAGAAATTTTACTCATAATAAGTGCTCCTTTTTTATTTTGAACATAAAATATAACTCTGTTTTCATATGCTATGAAAATATAGCGTAGTTTCACTAATAAAAATCTATCATAAAATGACGAAAAATGCAATTTGTTATAAATTGAGCTTGTAGTCGCCTTCTTTGATCTTGCCTAATTTTCTCAATACCTTATCAAATATTAGAGAGAATACAGCGGGAAGTAATATGTGTAAAAGTATAATGCTGCCCAATGTTCCCAAAGAAAAACCCATGGAAGTAAAAGTTCCAATTTGGCCAACTAGGCCAGAGGTTCCCATTCCCGCACCAATTGGAATGTTTGTCATTTTAAATAAGCAAGTTGCAATTGGTCCGATAATCGCAGCAGCCAATGTAGGAGGAAATAATATCCATGGATTTTTGATTATATTGGATATTTGAAGCATGGACGTTCCTAAACCTTGTGCCACAAGGCCCCCGGTGCCGTTTTCTTTGAAGCTGATGACTGCAAATCCCACCATTTGCGCACAGCAGCCGACTGTGGCTGCTCCTGCGGCTAATCCAGACAAGTCAAGCATTACGCATAATGCTGCACTTGAAATAGGTGCAGTTAAAGCAAGGCCAACAACTACTGAAATCACAATTCCAAATGCAAAAGGTTGCCATTCAGTGGCTATCATGATAAATGAGCCTAAGGAAGTCATTAACCAACTAACTCCAGGACCAACAAGTTTTGCAATAAGAACGCCTGAGATGATTGTTGTGGCTGGAACTGCTAATATATCAACTTTAGTTTCTTTGTTTACGGCCTTTCCGAATTCTGCACCTAATGCAGAAGCGATAAAAGCTCCTGCAGGACCGCCAAACATTGCGCCAACGGTTCCGGTTATTACGGACGCGAAGAGGACTAGAGGAGGAGCGTTTAGGCCATAAGCTACCGCTATTCCTATTCCTGCACCCATAAGTTTTGCGGCTTCAATTCCAGTTTCGGTTAGAAAAAGGGAAATGGGATTGTCGCCAAATAAAATTGCAGATTGATCTCCTAAGGTTTTGATTATGGTTCCGATGAGCAAGGTCGCAAATAAGCCTAATGCCATAGATGAAAGAGCTTTTTGCAAATATCTTTCTCTTGAAAAAACGATATCTTTTCTTTTTAAAAATCCACTAAATTTATTCATTGAGAATATCTCCTAATCTATTAAAAAAGTATTTGAGAATATTGTGTGTTATTAAGAATGCTACTGAAAAACACAGTATTACTATACTAAATGAAAAACACAGTATTATTATATCAAAAAAAAAGAAAATAGTAAGAAGAATCGAAAATGATAATTGCAAATTAAATCTAGATGGTATAAAATAAACATAGTGAACCGATATATGTTCGCACAATTATGCTGTTGTTAGGGAGGGTTTACATGTCGTCACATTATATAATTGATAATAAATATGGAGTAAACAGATCATTGCAACCTGAAAATGTTCTGCCAACATCCGCTTGGAAAGTTGATAACAGTAGAATTATAATGGAAAATGAAATAAGAATAGCAATAAAAAAAATACAAATTGAAGGGACAAGTTTTCGCCAAATTTGTATGGAATGCAACGATAATGATGAATATATAAAGGAAAAAATAATTGATATTATAATACAAAGAGGGAAATTACATAATCCCGTTACGGACACGGGAGGAGTTCTCTGTGGTGAAATTGAAGAAATCGGAATTGAATATAAGTTGAATAGCGAAAATCTAAAAAAGGGAGATGAGGTAATTTGCAATGCGTCTTTGGCTTCTGTTCCTATATTCATAAATAGAATTGGAAGAATAGATAGAGTGTTTAATCAAATAGAAGTAGAAGGGTATGCAATAGCCTATAATGAAATTCCAATAATAAAAAAACCACATGGGTTGCCAGTCAACTTAATGTTGTATGTGTTTAATGAATCTGGAACTTTATTTAGTATAGCGAAACATTTAGAAGAAAATAAAAACATTCTTGTTGTTGGAACAAATCTTTTGATGAATTTGATATTTGGATATACTGTAAGAAAAATATTGAAAAGCTCTGGACGAATAGACAGTTTGCTGGACGTTAAGAATAAAACAATAATGAAAGGGGAAAAGATTGATGTTCTTCTGGAAGAAATTTTCGACAAAATGTATTATGGAGATATACTTAATCCTGTAGAAAGTATTAATGAGATTGGCGAAGAAAAGAAGTATGATTTGATAATTAATTGCTCTGAATTTCCAGGGGCAGAACCAGTTAGCGTACTCTCTGCAAAATACGGTGGTACGGTTGTGTTTACAAACTTAATTTATAATTACAACTCTGCTCTATATATTACGGAGTCGATTTCAAAGCAATTAGAAATAGTATGTCCAAAAGGTTATCTGGAAAAATATGATGATTTCAACCTTGAGATAATAGGTGAATTGGCCTCGTATTTTAAAGAACCGGATTCGGTATTTCGTAGGCCTGAAAAAGAAGATGATGACGTAGAAAATGAGAGAAACAATAGTCTCGTAGCGGCTTTGCCTGAAGACTTCGTAAGCAAAAGCAATATAATGAATAGAATCCTAGATGATGTTATCAAATATGCAAAATATGATTGCAATATTTTGATATCTGGGGATAGTGGGGTTGGAAAAGAGAAGATTGCGAATATAATACAAAAAAGCAGCAATAGAAAAATGCAACCTTTTATAAAAGTGAACTGTGCTGCGGTACCACATAATTTGCTAGAATCTGAATTTTTCGGATACGAAAGAGGAGCGTTTACAGGAGCAAATACAATGGGAAAAAAGGGGTTTTTTGAACTTGCTGATAATGGGATACTTTTTTTAGATGAGATTGCAGAACTTCCAATGGAAATGCAGGCAAAACTTCTTAGAGTGATTCAAGAGGGTGAATTTTATAAGGTAGGAGGAACAAAACCAATAATTACAAATTTGAGAATAATATCTGCCACGAATAAGGAACTGGAAGCATCTGTTGACAATGGAGAGTTTAGAAGAGATTTATATTATAGATTGAATGTTGTATCAGTTAAAATTCCATCATTGAAAGAAAGAAAAGAGGACGTTCCGCCTTTGGTTAAGTCGTTCCTGAAAAAATATGGAACAAAATTTGACATAAAAAAAGATATAACAGAAGATGCTATCAAATGCTTACAGGAACATACGTGGAGAGGGAATGTAAGAGAATTAGAAAACACCATGCAAAGAATAATTATTTCCTCCAAAACAGAGAAAATAGAAATGTCCGATGTCCTGAGAGTTATACATGACGATAAAACATATGCAAGTGATGAGGTTGTTTTTGATGGAAGAGAGAAAGCGATTAAATTAAACGAAATAATAGAAAACTATGAAGGGAAGATAATAAAAAGCACATATGAAAAATATGGAAGTACAAGAAAAGCAGCAGAAGCACTTGGGATAAGTCAAACACAATTTGTCAGAAAGAAAAATAAGTATAATGCCTGATACATGTAGAAAAAAATAAAGGGCGCAAATAAAACAACAAATAGATGCATGAACCGTTAAGTGTTCACGCATCTATTTTATGAGTTGAATAAGGTTCGAATTCGACTGATTATAGCAAAAAACACAGAATATAGATGGTATTTTTTGGCATAGTAGTTGCTATATATTATGGCGAAAAGAATATATGATTGTGAAAGATAAAATCAAACCAAAGGATAAAGTTTAAATTAGATTTAGGAGGATTTATTATGAAAAAAGGATGCCCATTTGGAACACATAGAGTTATTTCGCCAAAAGGTGTTTTGCCACAACCAGCGGATGTTATAGATAATAATATGGAGATTTATGATAATGAAGTATTGATAGATGTCCAGACTTTAAATATTGACTCGGCTTCTTTTACTGAAATTGAAAAAAGAGCAAACGGAGAAGTTGAGGAAATTAAAAAGATTATGATGGGAATTGTAGAAAAAGCAGGAAAACATAAAAATCCTTGGACGGGATCAGGCGGTATGCTTATCGGAACGGTTTTAGAGGTAGGCTGCAATTATAAAGGGGATTTGAAAGCAGGAGATAGAATTGCTACGTTAGTATCGCTTTCACTTACACCATTAGTAATTGAAGAAATATTAGAAATTAGACCTGATATTGATCAAGTAGATATTAAGGGTAAGGCTGTACTTTTCCAAAGTGGAATATACGCAAAACTTCCAGATGATATGGATGACGGTCTTGCATTGAGTGCATTAGATGTTGCAGGAGCACCTGCTCAAGCGGCTAAATTGGTGAAACCAGGTGACACTGTAGTTGTGATCGGAGGTGGCGGTAAATCGGGGCTTCTTTGCTTATATGAGGCAAAGAAAAGGGCCGGAATAACGGGACAAGTTATTTGTGTAGGTGGATCGGAGAAGTCTACTGAAAGAGCAAAAAAACTTGATTTAGCAGATGTATATTTTTCATTTGACTGCACAGATGGTGTCGGCTTCTACAACAAGATTATGGAGATAACAGGCGGAAAACTAGCAGATTTAGTTATTAACTGCGTGAACATAGAAAATACTGAAATGGCGTCTATTTTGGCATGCAAAGATGATGGAACAGTATATTTCTTTTCTATGGCAACAAATTTCACAAAAGCAGCATTAGGTGCTGAGGGAGTTGGAAAAGATGTAAACATGATTGTTGGAAATGGATACACAAAAGGACATGCTGAAATAACTTTACAAGTTCTTAGGGAAAGTAAACCGTTAAGAGATTTATTCCAAGAAATGTATGCGTAAATTAAGCAAGTATATATTGTATATAGCTAATATAATCTAAAGGAGAAAGTATATGAGTAGAAATTGGAAGGATGTTCCTTTGTGGAAAGACGTCACAGACGAACAGTGGAACGACTGGAAGTGGCAAGTTAAAAATAGATTAACAACCATTGAACAAATTGAACAAGTGTTAAATTTAACAGAAAAAGAGAGAGAAGATATAGCAAGAGTTATAGATGGATTTAGAGTTGGAATTACACCTTATTATGCATCTCTTATGGATCCTGATGATCCAAGATGTCCAATAAGAATGCAAGCTGTTCCTGTGCTGCTAGAAACACATACTTCGGCAGAAGATATGTCGGATCCTTTGCATGAAGATGAAGATTCTCCTGCACCTGGACTCACACATCGATATCCAGATAGAGTTTTGTTTTTGATTACTGATCAATGTTCGATGTATTGTAGACACTGTACTAGACGAAGGGTTGCGGGTGAATTTGATGGAAGTAGGAGTAGGGAAGATATTGATGAATGCATAGCATATATTAAAAGAACTCCACAAGTTAGAGATGTATTACTTAGTGGAGGAGATTGTCTGTGCGTTGGTGACGAAACATTGGAATATATTTTCTCTGAACTAACAAAAATTCCTCATGTGGAGATAGTTAGACTAGGTTCAAGAACGCCTGTTGTAATGCCAATGAGAATTACAGACGAACTATGTGAAATGATAAAAAGATATCACCCTGTATGGCTTAACACACACTTTAATCATCCAAAAGAGATGACGAAGGAAGCGGAAGCAGGATTGTGTAAGCTGGCAAATGCGGGAGTGCCATTGGGGAATCAATCTGTTTTGTTAAGAGGAATAAATGATTGCCCTCACATTATGAGAGAATTGGTACAAGTTTTAGTAAAAAATAGAGTTAGACCATACTATATATATCAATGCGATCTTTCGTTAGGGATTGGTCATTTTAGAACGCCTGTAGCAAAAGGGATAGAAATAATTGAAGCCTTAAGAGGTCATACATCAGGATTTGCTGTTCCAACATTTGTTGTAGATGCTCCAGGTGGCGGTGGCAAAACTCCAGTAATGCCTCAGTATGTAATATCTCAAACGCCAGGCAAAATTATTCTTCGAAACTACGAAGGGCTAATTACTACTTATACCGAACCAACAATTAATGAAGAAATAGAATGCACTTGTGATTATTGTACTGGGAAGAAAGAATACAGGTATGAAGGAGTTGCTGCGCTTGAACAAGGGGCAACATTAAGTTTAGAGCCAGCAGGATTGGCTAGGCGAAGTCGAAAATAAAGAAGGGAATTTGATGTGGATGTAATAAAAAATATTCTATTGCAAAATAGAATAATATCTATTGTTGGAATGGCAAAAAATTCAGGAAAGACTGTTACCCTTAATCATTTTATTGAAACAGCAATAGATGAAGGTCTTAGAATTGGAATTACATCTACAGGAAGAGATGGCGAGCAGGTTGATTTGGTTTCAGGGACAAAAAAACCGAGAATATATGTTGAGGAAGGAACGGTTGTTGCCGTTCCTAAACTTCTATATGAATTCGCTGATGCGGAACTTGAAATATTGAGAATTACAGAATATCATAGTTCTATTGGGGAAATACTTATTTGTAAAGCTGTTACTGCGGGCTATGTGCAAATTGCTGGTCCAGTAAGTACAGCAGAACAGAAAAAGCTGTGTGAAGAGATGCTTGAAATAGGTGTTGACTTAGTTTTGATTGATGGAGCTATTGATCGAAAACATATTGCTAATCCTGAAATATCAGATGCTGTAATATTGGCGACAGGTGCAGCTTTGTCACGAGATATGAATAAAGTTGTTAGTGAAACATCTTTTGTTGTTTCACAGTATAATCTACCTATCCTTGTAGATTCGAATGTAAGAGAAATTTTAAATGATAATATACATCATGATAAAATAGTTGTAATTGAAGAAGATGATAGAAAAAAAATATTAGACTTAAAAACGGGTCTAGGAGCTTCTTCTTCTATAGACAAGGCAATCACAGAAAATACAAAATGCATATATATTCCAGGAGCTTTTAGTGCGAGTGTTGTAGAATATATAAACAGGAATAAATTAAATAAAATATATTTTGTGCTGAAAGATCCAACTAAAATATTTATGAGTAATGTAGAATGGTTACAATATAAAAAAAGAGGTATGAAAGTTAGCGTTTTAGAGAGTATAAACATTAAAGCGATAACAATTAATCCTTACTCTCCGAATGGAGGCTGTTTTGAACCTGAAATATTCAAGAGAGCGATGGAAAAAATAATAAAAGATACTCCAATAATAAATGTAAGAGGATAAAATGTCTAAAATAATTACGAACTCTAAGACAAAGGACCTTGTGGATTTCAATTATGTTTTAAATAGCATTGAATTAACTACACCTTTTGGAATAGATAAAAAGAAAAAAATAAAACCTTTTTTACCTAATGATGAGGCATGCTTGATACATGAATTGCATTTACTTGAAGAAATAATTTGTTTTGTAAAAAACAATAGTAAAGTAGTATCTGAAATAAAAACAGCAATGATGAATTTGAAAGAGATTACAAATTCTATTATGAAAGCTGAGAAAGATGTTTTATCTATAGTTGAACTATTTGAAATAAAGAACACCCTTCTTGCATTCGAAAAAATACACCGACTAGTGAGTTGTGGTGCTCTTCCAGGAGAATATGTAATATGTGATACTGTAAAACTTTTGAATTTGATAGACCCGACAAAAGATAGACTTAATACTTTTTATATTTACGATATATTTTCAGAAAGATTAAAAGAACTAAGAATAAAAAAGAGAGAAATTGAACGGTTAATTAGAGATGAAAAGAAAATAGTTCGTGATGATATAAAAACTAGAGTTGGAATTCATTTGTCAGCGAAATTTGAATTCGTAGCTTTAAAGAGTAATGTTGCAGAAGTGAATCTAGCTAAGCGATTAGAAGAACTAGAAGAAATAGAACAAGATGTAACTTCAGTAGTTTTCGCAATAAAAGATACGCCAGAACAAAAAAAACAAAAATATGAAATAGAAAAAATAAATTGCAAAATTGAAATTGAGGAAGAGAAAGTTAGGGAGTTATTATCAAAAGAGATATGGGAAAATAGTGATACGTTAATTTCTAACTTGGGAAAAATTGGAGAATTGGATTTTGTGATTGGCAAGGCAGAATTTGCAATTTTGAACAATTGTACAAAACCAGAGATTATAAATGAACATAGAATAAATATCAAAGAAGGACGAAACTTAAAACTGGAACACATTTTAAAAGAAAAGAAAAAAAAATATGTACCAATATCCATAATGTTAGAAGAAGGCGTAACTTGTATTACAGGAGCAAATATGGGCGGAAAATCTGTAACACTTAAACTAGTTGGTATGATGGTTCTTTTGGCACAGTACGGATTTTTTGTTCCTGCGAAAAAATTAGAAATAGGCTTATCGTCATTTATACAAGTCTTAATAGGTGATAATCAATCCATGGAGAGGGGGCTGTCTTCTTTTGGCAGTGAAATGGAAGAGTTTAAGGAAATATTAGACAACTGTAAAGAAAAATCTATCATTTTAATTGATGAAATCGCAAGTGGAACAAATCCAATAGAAGGGAATGCTATTACAAGAGGAATAGCTGACTATCTTTCAGAGAAAAATAGTATTAC
>CAYJEX010000005.1:20001-62229 GCA_964369465.1 uncultured Oscillospiraceae bacterium | reverse complement strand
TTAAATTTAGATCCAAATATAATAAAGAGTGCAAGAAGTTGTGCTGCTAGAATATCAAAAAACATGCAAGAGTATATTGAAAAACACACAACCGTAAGTACGGAAAGGACTATATTGAGATTGCTTGGAATAGATGGAGTTGATGATGTTGAAACGCCACTTCCCAATGTTGTTGTTGACCAAGTAAAGGAGGCGGGTGGACTTTCAAGAGGGGTGGCTTATTGGATAGGAAATGCAATTTTAGAAACTGGACTTTCTCCTCAAGAAATAGCTGAAAAAGTCTCTGTAGGAGAAATTAATATTACTGAACTTCCAACGCATTCGCCTGAAGAAATAGAGAAAGAAGTTACGCGTATTGCACTAGAAATGTTAAAAAAAATAAAGAAACAAACTGAAAAAAGAGAAAATTATATCAAGGAAATAGGAGAAGGAGCAAAACCTTACTTGTATGTAATCGTTGCGACAGGCAACATATATGAAGATGTTGTTCAGGCAAAGTCGGCAGCAAGGCAAGGTGCTGATATTATTGCGGTTATTCGGACTACAGCACAGAGCTTGTTAGACTATGTGCCATATGGTGCTACAACAGAAGGTTTTGGAGGAACATATGCGACACAGGAAAATTTCAAGATAATGAGAGAAGCGTTGGATGAAGTAGGAGAAGAAGTTGGGAAATATATTCGATTATGTAACTATTCTTCGGGGATGTGCATGCCAGAAATTGCGGCTATGGGAGCTATTGAAAGATTAGATGTAATGCTCAATGATGCACTATATGGAATATTGTTTAGAGATATAAACATGAAAAGAACGTTGATAGATCAGTTTTTTTCAAGAGTGATTATTGGATATTGTGGAAGTATTTTTAATACGGGAGAGGATAATTATTTAACTACATCAGACGCAATTGAAGAAGCTCATACAGTTCTTGCTTCGCAATTTATAAATGAACAATTCGCCGTTCTTGCAAATATTAAAGAAGAGCAAATGGGATTAGGGCATGCATTTGAAATGGACCCAGATACAGAGGATGGTTTTTTGCTAGAATTGGCACAAGCACAAATGGCAAAAGAGATTTTCCCAAATGCTTCACTGAAATATATGCCTCCAACAAAGTTTATGACTGGAAATATATTCAAAGGTCACGTGCAAGATGCAATGTTCAATATGATTGCAATTACTACGGGGCAATCGTTGCAGCTTTTGGGAATGATGACGGAAGCTATTCATACACCACATATACAAGATAGATATTTGGCTTTAGAAAATGCGAGCTATGTTTTTAATAATGCGAGACATCTTGGTGATGAAATTGAGTTTAAAAAAGATGGAATAATTCAAAGAAGGGCGCAAAAGGTACTTGTCGAAGCAGATGAATTACTTCACCAAATTGAAAAAGATGGATTATTCTATACATTAGAAAATGGGAAATTTGCAGGAATAAAAAGACCTAAAGATGGCGGAAAAGGATTAGATGGTGTAGCTATGAAGGATGAAGGATATATTAACCCATTTATTCCTCTAATGATGGGAGGTGCAAAGTAATGAAGAATAGTAATAACGATATTGCAAAAGTAGATTTAACAAAAGTAAAACCTTATGGCGACACGCTTAACGATGGACAAGTTCAACTTTCTTTTACGCTTCCTGTCCCTTATGGTGAGGAAGGGAATGAGGCCGCAAAAATACTTGTAAAACAAATGGGACTAGAAGAGCCGAGCGTTGTATTTGCAAAAGATTTAAAAGACGGATTTACTTTCTTTGTTGTTTATGGCAAATGCAAACATACAATAGACTATACTGACATTAAAGTTACAAAAGTAGAAGTAGATATAATGGATAGAATAGAGTGCGGAAAATATATAAAAGAAAATATAAAAAAAGATGTTGTGATTGTAGGGGCGTCTACTGGAACGGATGCGCATACTGTGGGAATAGATGCGATAATGAATATGAAAGGGTTTCATGGGCATTATGGCTTAGAAAGATATGAAGGCATAGAAGCATATAATATGGGAAGTCAAGTTCCAAACGAAGCTCTTATTGCAAAAGCGAAGGAGTTAAATGCTGATGCAATAATTATTTCCCAAACTGTTACACAAAAAGATATACATATTCAAAATCTTACAAATATGGTAGAGCTATTGGAGGCGGAAGGCATGAGGGATAAAGTTGTGCTGTGTTGTGGAGGGCCAAGGATTTCACATGAACTTGCACAGGAGCTTGGATATGATGCGGGCTTTGGTGCGCATACATATGCAGAGCATGTAGCTTCGTTTATATTGACAGAAATGGTAAAAAGAAAAGCGAAAACGCTTTGATAATATAACGGATAAATCTAAATAACATCGAATTATAGAAGAAGTACAATTTTGTCATATATCGCAAAAATCATAATGAAGAAAAATAAAAAAGATAGAAATTTCGAATTCTATCTTTTTTATACTGCGAAAGGAAATATATAGCAAATTTATTATATTTTTTGTAGATAATTTCTGTGATATGTTATATAATTTACATGTAAGAAAAATCTATGTAAGCAGGAGTTTAAGAAAATAAGGGCAAGATAATTTGAAATGTTGCCTATGGAATCTGAGAATTTGCTGAAAAATGGGAGCAAAAGGGATATGAAGGAAAAAATATATTATGCAGAAGATATACCTATTTCTATAACGGTTGGCAATTATATCGAGCATCCAATTCATTTTCATGATGATTTGGAAATAGTATATTTGTTAAAAGGTAACATTAATATGAGAAATGGGCATTACTCTTATCGATTAAAAGAGGGTGATATTTATTTCTTTAATGAAAGAGAAATGCATAGCTTTGAGGCTGTAGAAGGAGAACCTAACATGGTACTTATTCTACATATAGACCTTAAATATTATTCAAAATACTATGAAGGAAAATTAGAAAACAATTTTTTTGTTTCTGGTGTTGATAGCGATGATGGCGATGATGAACATCTAGAAATGTTAAAAGCTATTATTTCCAAGATAATGGTGGAAATGATACAAAAAGGATATGGCTATGAACATAGAATAATTGAAAAAACACACAATATGATTAGTTTGTTGCTCTCTGACTTTCAACATTTTTTGTTGGAAGATGGAAAATTTGTCAACTGTAAGTGGAAAAAAGAAAATAAGATATTGTCAGGAAGGCTTATGAGGATTACTACATATATGTATGATAATTATCATAGAAAGCTAACTTTGAACGAAATTGCTGATAACGAGCATCTTAGTTTGTTTTATCTTTCGCATGTTATTAAAGAATCTACGGGGCTTAGCTTTCAAGGCCTATTAAATTTTATTCGTGTTGAAGAATCAGAAAAGTTGGTTCTGGATACAAGAAAAAAAATGGGTGCTATTGCAGAAGAATGCGGATTTTCAGCCTTGAGATATTTTGTCAAACATTTTGAACAGTGGTTTGGAATGCCTCCTTCAGAATATAGAGAAAAATATGCAGGGAAGACTAGCAATAGGAAGTCGATGGCTGTTATTGAGAGGGCAACAGTTCCTGAAATTGAAGAAGCCATTAAATATTACGTTGGAAATCAGTACGAGGAATATAAGAACCAAAATAACTTTAGATCGTATGCTATCGAAATTGATGGGACAGAGAGTTCAATTACTTCCTTTAAAGAAAAATCTATACTTGAAGTTTTTGCAAAAGGTAAGGCATTGACATTGGTTAAGCCATTCCAAATGTTTAAAGGAATAGGAGATAGAATAGTAAAAGAGGGAAGCAACTATATTGTTGCGAAAAATATAGATGAGCGAGACGGTAAAACACAATATAGTATTTTAGTTTCATATGCTGACTCTGAATTGGTTGATGAAATACTATCCATAGAACATTTTGAAGAAATTGAAAATATTTCAAAACAGGATGTAGGTGGTAGAGAGCTTCTCATAAATATAAAAGGATTGAAAGGTAACTTAAGAATTGCAAGGTATAGAACTTCGAGAATTTCTGTTTTGGAAAATTTAAAGAAATCAAAAGAAGGAACTTACTATTCTAACGATAGAGACAAAGTTATTGCTGCTATAAGAGGATTTCCAAAAGTTGATTATGAGTCGATTCCGGCGGGAGAAAATGTACTAGTTAGATCGATTCTAAATAGTATGGAGAGCGAGCTTATATTGATAGATGAGGAAAATGAAAACAATAAATGAATAAGACGAAAATAATTGGAATGATGTGCGTGTTTGGGACAACGATAGCGTATGGGCTTGTCCCTTCCGTTTCATTTTTGTCGTTTGAGGCAGGGATGGAGACTGAAACTTTACTATTTGGTAAATTCTTCTACTCTGCTATTTTTTTGTGGGCGTATATTATTTTGAAAAAAATATCGTTTAAGCCTAAGAAAGAGGAAATAAAGCCCTTGCTTCTCGTATGCATAGCTTATATAGGAATAGCGACAACACTTTATATGGCATTTGATTATATTTCGGGATCTCTAGCAACTATTGTTTCTTTTACATTTCCTGCAATAATTGTTGCGGTAGAGATGATTAGGAGGATAGAGCCTGTTAGGGGGAGCAAAATTATTGCTGTCTTTATTTCAATGGTAGGAATGACGCTTGTAATTTGGTCGCCTAATATGTCAGGAAATATTATTGGAATAGTTTTCGCTTTTGGTACTGCTATTTCATATGTTTTTTACATATTTGGATTGGCATCTCCGCCAATAAAGAAAATGAATTCGTTTGTTGTGTCGGGATATATTCTAGGAATGTCGGCTCTGTTTAATTTGGTAAGATGTCTCATTTCAGAAAAACCACTTGTTATGGAAAATTCGCTACAGTGGGGATATATTATGTTCCTGGCAATAGTTTGTGCGTTTTTAGCTATATTGCTCAACGCAATAGGTGTCAAAATGATAGGTGCAGGAAACGCAGCTATTATTAATACTGTAGAGCCTTTAATTGCATGTATTTTTGGCTATCTACTTATTGGTGACATACTTACTTCGAACATGATAATTGGTGGAGCACTGATTATGTTCGCTGTTTTGATAGCTAATCTTCCGAAGAAACAAAACAAGATTGTTGTACGCGAATAGCTGTATTTTAGATAAAAGTGCATATATATCAAATAACTAGAACAAAATAGTACATTAAACCCTCATCTGAAACTTGAAGCTGAAAAATTGAGCAAAGTAATACATTTCCTTAGCAAAAACATTATTGTAAATTTAAACTGTATTGTTAAAATAAGAGTATATAGTAAAAGGTAAGTTGAATGCCTTTTTGCTAAAACTTAGGACATATATTTTTCAACAAATTTTAAATAGGCTACGAGCAAAGAAATAGGAGGAGAAACATGAGATTATTAATTTTAGGTGCTGGTGGAGTAGGGAATTCTGCTGCAAAAATAATTAAAAGAGCTGGCGAAGGTGGAATGTGGGCTGAAAAAGTTGTTGTTTCGGATTTTGATGAAGCAAGAGCGAAAGCAGTTGCTGAGGGATGTGCTGATGAAAGATTTGTTGGCGAGTTTGTAAATGCAAAGGACTCTGAGAGCATTAAAGAAGTAGCTAAAAAACATGATATCACATTTGTTTTGAATGCTTGCCCGCCAAACTTTAACGAAAACATATTTGACACTTGTTACGATTTAGGGATAGGATATATGGATTGTGCAATGACTCTATCTAAAGTGCATCCGGAAGATCCATATAATAAATGCCATATTAAATTGGGCGACTATCAATATGCAAAAGATGAAGATTGGAAGAAAAAAGGAATATTGGCACTTGCAGGCTCAGGAGTAGAACCTGGAATGGCTAATGTATATGCAAAGTATGCAGAAAAATATTTGTTTGATGTAGTACATGAAGTAAACGTTAGAGATGGTGACAATTATGATGGAGAGGATGTTGGATATTTTGGATTCTCAGTATGGACTACTATAGAAGAATGTTTGAACCCTCCAGTTGTTTGGGAAAAAGACAAAGGATGGTTCACTACTGAGAACTTCTCAGAAGCTGAGATGTTTGATTTCCCAGGTGGAATAGGAGAAGTAGAAGTAATTAACGTAGAGCACGAAGAAGTTCTTATGGTTCCAAGACATATTGACTGTGAAAGAGTTACTTTTAAATTTGGTGTTCCTAGAGAACTTAGAGAAATACTACTTAACTTAAGAGAAATGGGAATGGCAGAAGCTTGGGAAAAAATCAAAATTGGAGACACTGAAATAGCACCAAGAGATTTCTTATGTAAGGTAATTCCAGATCCTACAGAAGCTACTTTGAAAATGACAGGAAAAGGTTGCGCAGGTACTTGGGTAACTGGACTTAAAGATGGAAAGAAAAGATCAGTTTACTTATATCAAGTAGCAGATAACGAAGAATGTGTAAAAAAATATGGCACAAACGCAGTAGTTGCACAAACTGCATTTAACCCAGTTATAATGCTAGAACTTATTGCTACAGGTAAATGGGAAGGCGTTGGAGTTTGCAACCCAGAGCAATTTGAGCCAAAATATTTTGTAGACCTTATGGCAAAATATGAATTCCCAGGTGGGATGAAAGAAATGGATTCTGAATATGCGGATTCAATAAACGAGCAAGCTTTGGCAAAAATTCAAGCAAGCATTTAAGCAACATATTTTCAGAAAAAAAGGATATTACTGTTGTGATATCGAGTGTCCAAAAATATTAATTTAAAGTATAAAGCCCTTCATTCGAATACGATGAAGGGCTTTGAGTTTGTTCGAGAAAACATTTTATATAACAAAATAGTTTCTATATTAATTGTCATTCGAATATTTCGCAACATTCTTTCATGATGTTAGGAATAGGTAATTGCTGAGGGCATTTTATCATGCACTTCTCGCAGTTGGTGCAGTTAGAAGCTCTTCTGCCTTCTGGTATCCATAGATAATAGTCGTTTGCTGTTTTTTCAGAATGACAATACAGTTCCCAATCATTTCTAAGGCCTATTATAGTTGGAATATCAATTTTTTCAGGACACGGCAAACAATACTCGCAACTTGTACATGAGTATTTTATTAGTTTGTTATATTCTTCAGAGACCTTTTTTATAATGGCAAGTTCATCTTCTGTCAAACTATTGGATTTTGATTCATTTAGTATACTTAGATTTTCCAGCATTTGTTCTTCGGAATGAACGCCACATAAAATGGTCAAAACTGAATCGAAATTTGCAAGCCATTTTAATGCCCATTCAATTGGCTTTCTTTGTTTTGGTGCGGATTTCCAGTATTCAGAAACTGTAGGAGGAAGTTTGTCGACAATCTTTCCTCCTTTAGCTGGCTCCATGATGATTACAGGTAGATTTTTTGCAGCTGCATATTCTAATCCAGCTACACCAGCTTGATAATCCATATCCATAATATTTAATTGTATTTGGCAAAAATCCCATGGGTGTGCATCTACAACTTCCCTGAAAAAATCATATTCGTCATGAAAAGAAAATCCCAAATGTTTTATTTTGCCTTTGGCTTTCATTTTTTCTAAAAATTCTAGACATTTGAATTTTTCTGCTCTCTTCCATATAGCTTGCGTGACGTTATGGAGTAGATAAAAATCAAAGTGGTCAGTTTGACAATTTTCTAACTGCTTTTGGAAAAGTTGCTCCATCTCTGCTTCGTTATTAACGAGCCAAACGGGCATTTTATTTGCTAAAAAAACTTTTTCCCTATATCCATCTTGTAATGCTTTTCCCACTACTTTTTCCGCACAGAAATCATGGTACATATAGGCTGTGTCCACATAGTTCACTCCTTGATCTATTGTGTTGCGGATCATTTTTATTGCGGCAGGTTCATCAATCTTTTTATCGTCGTTTGTTGGCATTCTCATTGTGCCAAGGCCAAATAAGGTAATGTTATCGCCAGATTTGTTAAATTGTCTGTATTGCATTTTGTTCTCCTTCCTAATGAAAAATATGCAGTTTGATATTTTACTACATTTCTCATGGTAATTATATCTTTTTTAGAATATGTTATCAACAAATGGTGAGGTAATTTTCAAAAAAGTCAACAAAATCGAATCGAGCTGATTTCAATGTGTTATAATTATTGTGTATGTAGTGAAAGAAAAATTGCACTTTTGTTAAACTCGACATTACTTCGAATATGGAGTCGGAAATAGAATCAAAGAAGACGATGTTATTTATATGAGAAATATTTTGAAAGGATATTGATATATGAAAATAAATGTAATTGAACCTGTATATATGGAGAATGACAAGTTGTTTATTATTGATCAAACGCTTTTGCCGAATGAGGAAAAATATATAGAATTATGTAATCGAGAAGAAGTATGGAGAGCAATAAAGATACTAGCAGTTAGGGGAGCACCTGCAATAGGAGTTGCAGCTGCTTATGGAATGTATATAGATATAAAAGATTTGGAATTTAATTCTTCTGACGAAATTCATGCTAGAATTACAGATACAGGAGACTATCTGAAATCATCTAGGCCTACTGCAGTCAATCTTTTTTGGGCAATAAATAGAATTACAAAAAAATCAGCGGCCTTGGAAGAGGGACTATGTGTTGATTTGCCGGAAAAAGAAAAAATTGCATACATAAAAGAAGAGATATTTAAAGAAGTAGATTTGATTAGAAAAGAAGATATTGAATCTTCTATTAATATGGGAGAATATGGACTCTCGCTTTTAAAACCAAACATGGGAATACTTACGCATTGTAATGCTGGAACATTAGCAACGGCTAAATATGGAACTTGCTTGGCGAGCATATATTTAGGGCAGGAAAAAGGATACAATTTCAAAGTATATGCAGATGAAACGAGACCGTTACTTCAAGGAGCTAGATTAACAGCTTTTGAATTGGACAAAGCGGGAATAGATGTCACATTGATATGTGATAATATGGCAGGAACGGTCATGAAAAAAGGACTTATAGATGCGGTAATTGTAGGATGTGATAGAGCTGCCGCAAATGGAGATGGTGCAAATAAAATTGGTACAATGCAAGTAGCTATTATGGCAAAAGAATTTGGAATACCTTTTTATATGTATGCTCCTATAAGTACTATAGATTTAGAAACACCTACGGGAGCAGATATTGTCATAGAGGAAAGGGATGGAGAGGAAATAGGCGAGCTTTGGTACGAAAAACCTATGACTCCCACAACTGTTAAAAAATTTAATCCTGCATTTGATGTAACGGATAGCAAGTACATTACGGCGTATATTACAGATAAAGGAATTGTATATCCACCTTATGACGAAGGGTTTAAAAAAATCATGGAGATAGAACAAAACGAGGAGAAAAACAAAGATGTCATATAAAGTTAAACTAAGACAGTTTGAAGGACCATTTGATCTTTTGGTATACTTGATAGAGACTGCAAAAATGAGTATATATGATATCAAAATATCAGAAATAACAAAACAGTATATAGAGTATATTGAAAATATGGAAAAATTAGATGTGGAAATTGCTACGGAATTTATGATACTGGCAGCAAGCCTTTTAGAAATAAAATCCAAGATGCTTCTTCCTAAAATAAGTGTAGATGGTGTTGATGTCTTTGATGAAGACCCTCGCGCAGAACTAGTAGGCAGACTAATTGAGTACAGAAAATTTAAGGCAATTTCTGAATCGTTGAGTGAACAAGAGTTGTATGGAAGAAGTATATTTTCTAAACCACAAGAGGATTTGACAGAGTATACGAATGATGCTGATGAATATTTATCCTTAGATATTGACCAGTTTGTTATTGCCTTCAATAGGTTTCTTTTGAAAAAGAAAAAAGAATCAGTCATGAAACAAAACTATGAAAGCAGGAGGATAGAAAAAATCACAACAGAAGCAAAACTTACATTTATAAAAAAGTTGTTTGATCTAGAAGGAAAGAATGAGGTTGATTTTTATAGCCTTGTTAATGAAAAAAATGATAAATATGATGTTGCGCTTTCTTTTTCTTCAATGTTAGAATTGGTGAAACAAGACAGGTTATGGGCGAAGCAACAGACGATATATGGTCCAATTAAAGTAGGAGCTACAGATAATTTATAGTATATTTATGGAAAGCAGGGGAATATGGCTAGCGAAAAAAGAATGAAATCAGCAATGGAATCGATGCTTTTTGTTTGGGGAGAGCCTTTGGAAGCAAAAGCAATGGCAGATGTTTTAAATATAGAAACAAAAGATGCAGTAAAGTATATGAGAGAACTTGCAACGCAGTATGAAGAAGAAAATAGAGGAATTCGAATTAGGGAGATTGATAAAACGTTTCAATTAGTAACTTTTTCAGAAAATGCTGAGTATGTAGAGAGGTTATGTACTCCTGTTAGAAAAAGGAGATTAAGTCAATCTGCATTAGAAGTACTTGCTATTGTTGCATATAAACAACCTGTTACAAGAGCGGAAATAGAAGCTGTAAGAGGAATAAAATGTGATAGGGTAATTGAAGGATTGAATGCAAAAGGATTGGTTTGCGAGGTGGGAAGATCTGAGGGTATAGGTAGACCAGTGTTATATGGAACGACAAACGATTTTCTTAGATATTTTGGATATGAATCACTTAAGGAATTACCAAAACTAGAAGAGTTAGAAGAATCTAATGATATAGAAGAAGAGTTGTTAGGGCAATGGGAGATGAAGCAGTTAAAAATTGAAACATAGAGGGTTAGTTGCACTACTTACCCTTTTTAAAAATGTTTCTTTTAATTGTTACGACTATTCTAAAGAGAGACCCTTCTACAACAAGACCTAGAGCAATAGCTCCCGCGATAAATAGTGTAGATGTTCCTAACTCAGCAGCCAAAGCTAATTTTCCTTCAATTACAGCTAACATTGTGTAATATAGTTTTGAACCAGGCACAAGGGAAACGATGGCAGGGATGATAAATATAGTAGTAGGTTCCTTCATTAACCTAGCGCAAATATCACTCAATAGTCCTATTGCACATGCAGCAATAAATACAGGTAGAACGTCACCATAAGCATCAAGGAACAATAGATATGTGGTGTAACCTAACATCCCAATGAAAGATGTGGGAATCAAGATTTTGATTGGTGCATGGCAGAGGATGGCAAAACCTAATGTTACAAAAAAAACAAGAAATAGACTAGATATCATTGAAAAAGCCCTCCTGTATAGTTCCAAATTTGTAGAGCAAAGCCTACTCCAGCAGCGAGTGAAATTGCAATTGCAAGCGCTTCAACTAATCGAGAGAGTCCAGCAAGCATGTCGCCCGAAAGGAAATCCCTCATAGATGTAGTTATTGAAAATCCAGGTGCAAATAACATTAGAGAACCTATTATTGCAGGGCCAGATGTGGAAATCAAATCAAAATGACTGGCAGCTAAGCAGGCGAAGGCTGCAAAAGCAATGGCTAGAAAATCACATAGAAAATAATTTGTATTCAAGGCGGCTAAGCCTAAAAATATTGAATATGAGGCTAGGCCAATAAATCCTGTTAGGATGCTATCTGAAAACAAGCCCCCAAAAATAACCGAGAACAATGCACACGAAATACCGGAGATAAAAATTTTAAAGGGGACAGGATATAATCTTTTTGTTTTTATTTTTTCGAGAATTTCTATTCCTTCATCAACCGAAAGGTCTGTCGCAATAAATGTTCTCGCAAAAGAATTGACTTTTGATATTTTGTTCAAATTTATTGATGAAGTTTTTACATTTGCAATAGCAGTAGATGAATGTGAATCCTCTCTATCTCTTGATACGGAAACAAAAATTCCCGTAAGAGTACTAAATACTCCAACATTATCCATTTTGCATGCGCGGCATATTCGCGTGATTGTATCTTCAACTCTATATATTTCAGCACCACTTTTTAGCATTATTTCTCCTGCTAAAAGTGCCAAAGACAATACTTTTCTTTCTAATACGTTGGACATATGCTACCACCTTTCATATATAAATTGTAGCACAATTTAATTGTATATGGTAGACTATCAATAGAAACAAACTTATTAATAATAATAAGCTTAAAGAGTTGGAGTAGGCAGTAAATGCTATAATGTGAGAATGAATAATGAGATTAAATAAATATATAGCTTCATCAGGTGTAACTAGTAGACGTAAAGCAGATGAATTAACAACAAACGGAAATGTGAAAGTAAATGGAATAACTGTAAAAGAAATGGGGTACCAGGTTCAACCAGATGATGTGGTAAAGGTAAATGGAAGAATTATTAAACCTTATGAAAAAAAAGTGTACATTCTTTTGAATAAGCCAGCTGGATATATCACTACAGTAAGCGATGAACAAGGAAGACCTACAGTTATGCAACTTGTGACAGATATACAGGAAAGAATATTTCCAGTGGGAAGATTGGATTACGAAACGTCAGGGCTTTTGATCATGACAAACGACGGCGACTTTTTTAATGACTTGGCTCACCCAGCTAACAAAGTGAATAAAACATATAGAGTGTTGGTTTCTGGAATAATGTCTACTGAAAGAATAGTTAAGTTGAGAAATGGCGTGGATATAGGAGGCTATGTAACAGGGAAAGCGTGGGTTAAGCTAATAAAGCAGATGAAATCTACAGCTTTACTAGAAATCACTGTTTCTGAAGGGAAAAATAGGCAAATTAGAAAAATGTGCAAGTCGGTGGGTAACAAGGTTATAGAATTACAAAGAATTGCAATAGGAGAGGTTGTTTTGGGTAGACTTAAAGAAGGACATTATAGAAAACTTACACAAGAAGAAATAAGGAGCTTGAGAAATAATGGGAGAACAAATGATTAAGGTATTAGTTACGAATGATGATGGAATAGATTCAGAAGGAATACGTCAACTTGTAAATGCTGTAGCAGAAAAAGCAGAGGTGTATGTTTGCGCTCCTGACGGACAAAGAAGTGCTAGTGGCCATGGAATAACAGTTGGAAAACCGATTTATATTAAGGAAATACAATATGAAGGAGCAAAAATGGCATTGAAGTGCAGTGGAACTCCCGTAGATTGTGTCAAGTTAGGATTAAAATATTATAATGAAAGAGGAATTGATATTGATTTGGTCTATTCCGGAATAAATCATGGTGGAAATTTGGGTACAGATACGTTATATTCTGGAACGGTATCTGCTGCAATAGAAGGGGCAATGTGTAAACTTCCTGCTGTAGCACTTTCGGTAAACAGTCATAGCCCGAAACATTTTGAATATATAAAATGTATAATTGTGAATACAATTGAAAAAGTGTTTAAGGAATTAAAATCAGGCATGGTTTTGAATATTAATGTACCTAATATGCCTAAGGAGGAAGTGAAAGGAATAAAATACACTAAATTAGGTATAAGAGAATATGAAGAGTGGCTATCATCTAATGAAAATGAAGAGGGACAATTAGTGTATCAATATGAAGGTTATCCTAAAAAGTATAGAAGTAAGAATCTATCTTATGATGTTCTAGCTATGCAAGAAGGATATGCGACGATAACGCCGCTTCATTTTGACTTAACTGCACATGATCTACTTGAAAAGATTTGGCAAGATGAAAAATTACTTGAAGATGATAATTAGATTAGAAAGTTTTTAGATGGGGTGAATAATATGAATAAGGAAAAAATAATTTTGTTTGTGGACTTTCAAGAAAGGCTAATGCCAGCTATGGATGGGTTGGAAGTACTAACAGATAAAACAATAAAATTAGCAAAGGGAGCTGCTGTACTTGGAATGCCAATTTTAGTTACAGAACAATACGCAAAAGGACTAGGAAACACAGTGGCATCAATTAAAGAAGCGCTTGCTGAAAAAGCAGAGTATTTTGACAAAACACACTTTAGTGCCGTTGCTGAAGAAGGATTTATGGAATTCATAAATAAACATGGAAGAGGATGCAAGGAAATAGTTGTTTGTGGAATAGAAACACATATTTGCGTAGCACAAACTGCTTTGGATTTATTAAAAAAAGGATACAAGGTATTAGTAGTGGAAGATTGTGTGAGTTCAAGAAATTCAAATGATAAAAAAGTTGCAATCGCTAGAATGGCAAAAGCAGGGGTAGAAATATCTACTTGTGAGGCAATTTTGTTTGACATACTTCAAGATGCGAAGACAGAAGGTTTCAAGGAAATATCGAAAATAATAAAATGATTGAAGGGAAATACTAACTGTAAGTGCATTACGGTTCATTTTCAGAATTGTGCGAATAGTAGAATTGTTTTATTTGGTCAAAAAATATATAGAAAACTTATGATTTCGTGGTAAAATATTACTGTAGATGAAATAATGAATATAGTATACAAGAATAATTATTTTGTTGAGTAATTTATTTTTTATTTTGAGCAGGAGGAATAATATGAAGGAAGTAGTAATTGTAAGTGCGGCGAGAACACCAATTGGAACATTTGGAGGCAGTTTAAAAGATGTTTCAGCAAAGCAACTTGGAGCTATTGCAGTTAAAGAAGCTTTGAAAAGAGCAGGCCTTAAAGCAGAGCAGGTTGATGAAGTGATTATGGGCTGTGTATTACAAGGAGGTCTTGGACAAAATATTGCAAGGCAAATAAGTATTGAGTCTGGCATTCCAAAAGAAGTTCCTTCTATGGCACTTAACAAAGTATGTGGTTCGGGTCTTAGAGCCGTGTCTCTAGCTGCTCAGATTATTAAAGCTGGAGATGCAGACATTGTAGTAGCAGGTGGTGCAGAGAACATGTCACAGTCAGGGTATGTAATGCCAGCAGCAAGATGGGGTGCTAGAATGGGGAACTCGCAAGTAATTGATACAATGGTATATGATGGCCTCACAGATGCATTTGATAACATTCATATGGGAATTACAGCTGAAAATATAGCAGAGCAGTGGGGACTTACAAGAGAGGAGCAAGATGCATTTGCTGCGAACTCTCAACAAAAAGCTGAGGCTGCATTAGCAGCAGGAAAATTCAAAGAAGAAATTGTGCCTGTTCTTATTCCTCAAAAAAAGGGAGAACCAAAAGTGTTTGATACAGATGAATACCCAAAACCGGGTGTAGTTGTAGAGGGGCTTGCGAAACTTCGACCTGCTTTTAAGAAAGATGGAACAGTAACTGCAGCGAACGCATCGGGAATAAATGATGGTGGAGCAGCGGTAGTAGTAATGTCTAAGGAAAAAGCAGATGAATTAGGCATTAAACCATTGTGTACAATTGCATCTTATGCTTCGGCAGGGGTAGACCCTTTGATTATGGGAATTGGGCCAGTTCCATCATCGAAAAAAGCTTTAGAAAAGGCAGATATGAAAATTGAAGATATTGAATTAATAGAAGCCAATGAAGCATTTGCGGCGCAGTCATTAGCAGTTGGTAAGGACCTAGGTATTGATCCGGAAAAATTGAATGTTAATGGTGGGGCAATAGCAATGGGACATCCAATTGGAGCATCAGGTACTAGAATATTAATAACGTTAATTCATGAAATGATAAAAAGAGATTCGAAGACTGGACTTGCAACGCTATGCATAGGTGGAGGTCAAGGAACTGCTATGATAGTTAAAAGATAAAATAAAATAATACAACGGAATATAAATTATAACTAAATGTAAAAAAGGCAATCTGGTAATCTGGATTGCCTTTTGGATTCTGTATTAATACAATGATTATAGCAAGATTTGATTTAGAGAGCTCTATTGAGAATGAAGTATCAGGTACAATTATAAATTTATATAAGTTTTGGAGTAGTTTATTCAAAAAAGGTTTCTTGCTTTGTAGTGCTAGATATAGTGTAAGTATTTTTCCCTTTATTTTTTGTCGAGTACATAGCCAAATCTGCCGCATCGAAAAGATCGGAATATGTTTTACCATTTTTAGGGCATATAGCAATGCCTAGACTAATTGTAACAGTAAAGTCTGGATTCTCTGGTAAAAACCGCGAATTTGAAATTTCATAACATAGGGCTTGAGCTTTTTCAGCTATTCTTGCCGAAGAAATTTCAGAAGGCAAAAACACAATGAACTCATCTCCCCCAATTCTAACAAAAGAATCGTTACTTCTGAATTGAGAAGAGATTGCTTCCGACACTTTTTTTAAAATTGTATCTCCTGCTGTATGACCGAATTGGTCGTTTACTTGCTTGAAGTTGTCAATATCTATCATAAATAGAGCTCCTGTTGCTCCGTCATTTATTTTGTCTGATATTAGCTGTGTTCCGTGTCTTTTGTTTAATGCTCCAGTCAAAGAATCAAAGGTCGCTTCGTTTCTTAAAGAAATTTCTGTTTCCTTTTCTTCATGAATTTCATCTACAGTAATTATTGCAATAACATCTTTAGAAACTGGGTCAATTTGTGTTTTGGCTTGTAGTTTGTACCAAAGGTAACTATCTGCGATGGTCATTGTTTCTTCAAAAGTATCTTTTGCCATTATTTGAAGGGATCTGTAATGGTATGTGACTTCTCTTTTGTTTTCATTTGATAAATTAACAAGTGAAAAAGGTGATATAGATTCTGTTTTGTGAGAATCTTCAGGGTGCATGAATTTTTCAGAGGTTATATGCAGAAAATTTGAATAAGTGCCAAACTCGGAAGAGTTTATTTCGTTACCTTTGATAAAAATTTGCTTAATCTCATTTTGTGTGCAATTGACTTCTATAAAAATTTCTGTAAGGCTAAACAAGGCATCTTTCAAAACCTTGTCTTTTTTTATTGAAGATTCAAGTAAGGACGTTTTGTCTTTATATCCATGTAGAACTATGATGTTGAACATCATAAATAGTGCTATATAGAAGAAAACTAGGAGTGTTGAAGGCAAAATAAGTTGCAGCAAAGTAAGTTCAAAGATTTTGATTTTTATGTAAAGCAATGCTCCGTCAAAAATAATTAACAAACAAAGAATTGCGGCAAAGACAAATAGGAATGTTACCAGTTCGGAGTTTTTTGTAATGATTTTTAAGTATTTAAGTGGCACAAGTAAAATGAATAAGGACAATATTATTATGTGTGCAAAAAATACAATAAAAGTTGAAAGTAAAAAAGTGGAAGTATCAAGCAAAATATTACCTGTGGAAGTATCAAGTGCGAATGAAAATATTGAAACTGTAATAGCTCTTATTGCAAAAAAATGTAATAATATAGCAAATCCTGCAGTGAAAAGACCGATTACATGGCCTCTGCATAGAAACAGTATTTGTACTAAGAAAATAACTGATACTACAGAATACTGAATATGAAAAAGCCCATCAGAAATATAAAATAGGAAAATAAATGCAGCAGTATTGAACAGTGAAAATAAAGGCATAAGGATGGGATATAAAGGGCGTTTAACGAAAATTCTCCCAGTCAAATAGAATGATAAATATGAGTGAGAAAATATTACTATAGAAAATAACACATAATGTATTGTGTCCATAACGATCGTGTCCTTTCCAAAAGTAAGCACTACTACAATAGAAAATAATTATATAATGAAAATGTTATAAATCATGGCATGTGTACATAGTCATTTCACTTTAATTATATCAATTTGATATGTATTTTACAAGTAAAGGAGAAACATATTATGGAAATTTGTGGCAATAAACAAAAATAGAATGCCTATTCGAGATGTTGAAAAGGCATTCTATTTTCAAATTATTTTATAAAAATATAATTGTGCTAATTTTACGCTTCATTACTTTCCATTTTTTTCTTGGAATACAAATGATAGAACGCAACGATTACTAGTAAGAATATTCCACTAGGAACTAGAAGCATCGGATCTGCACTAAATAGTGCAAATAACATAGCGGCTATTCCAATATAAGATATCACAATTAAAAGGCTTCTTGCTGGTAGTTTCCAAGGTAGCTTAGAATATTCTTCTGGGAACATTTTTTTGTAACGTGTACTTGAAATAACTGATAATGTCAAGCAAACAGTTCCGGCAACACTTCCGAGCGTAGCTAAAAGACCATAAAGGTTACCAAGTGCTCCTATGCTACCAATTACTATAATAATAAGTGCTACTGCGTATGAAAATACTAAACCAAACCAAGGAACTTTTCTTTTGCTTACAAGCGAAAATTTCTTTGGTACAGCTCCATCTTTGGACATGCCAAATAACAAGCGAGAAGAGCAAAAGATTTCAGCAACTAGACATGTAACTGCAGCAATCCATGCGGTGAAGTTCATAATAAATCCTGCAGCATCTCCAAATACAAATGCAGCAGCAGCAGTAAACGGTGATTCCATAGAATCATATTCAGTATAAGGTATTAAGCCTACCATAACTACAATTGCCGCTGTGTATAAAGCTAAAAATGTAACAAATCCCCAGAACATAGCTTTTGGAAGGTCAGTGATTTTTTCCACCTCGTCGCCTGATGTTAAAATTGCGATTGGTCCTAAATATGCATATATTGCGGCTCCCATTGCAATCCACATTCCACTTACGCCAAATGGTGCAAAAGGTTCATAGTTTGCAGGGTTGATTTTTCCGCTGAATGCCCCTAGTACTGCAAATGCAAGCATAACACCTGCTAGTAATATTACTAATCCTAGCTGCGCTTTTCCTGTAATTTCTCCTCCTAAAAGGGCAATTGTTAATATTAGTGTCAACCATATAACAGCCCATATAACTGCAGAGATAGCAGGGTCATCTCCTATCATGAAGAAATAGTTAGTTAGTGCTCCTGCTGCTAGAGAAACAGCACCAAGGAAAATTATATTCATTATAATTTCACATAGACCGGCCATAGTTCCCCAAACTGGTCCTAACATTCTTTTACTCCAAGTATGTATTGATCCTGCTCCAGGCATACCTACTGCCATTTCTGAAATAACCATACATACAATCATGATTAGTACACCTGCTGTTAAGTATGATACTGATGCAGCAGGACCTGCTGCCGAAGCACCTTTTGCAATGTATAAAAATATGCCATCGCCTACAACTGCACCTACGCATAAAGCCCATAGATGCCAAAATTTCAATTTCTTTGCTAATCCATTCTCGTTCATTTTAAACTCCTTTCAATTTAAATTTAAAATTCCTACAATAATTTCATAATTATCATTTACACCAATAACTTTTTCTCCATTCTCTCTAAGTTTGATTATATATTCTATTAACTCTGTTGTGAGTTTTTCGCCTGGGCATACTAATGGAATTCCAGGAGGATAAGGAATAATACTTGAAGCACAAACAGAATTGAGAGATTCTTTTAAAGGAATCCATTTTTTTTCTGCAGGGATTTGAAATATTTCTGCCCTACCAAAAGCCTTAACTTGGATAGTTTGCTTTTGTTGTTTGATTTTTTCAAAAGATGGATCTGTTTGCATTTCTGAAAGACCATTTAATAATTCGCTTATATCATTTTCTGTATTTCCTATGCCTGTCATACACATAACATATTTGCCGGTGTATAGTTCAATGTAGACGTTTTTTTTCTCAATCAAGTAATCTTCAATATAATTTCCTGGGATGTTGTCTTTATTAAAATAAAAGTTAATTTTTGTAGCATCGAGATTTTTTGTTCTTTCAAAAAGCTGTAGATTTGTTACTTGTTGTGCATTTTCGTATGTAAAATCCACTAGTTTTGCCCAACTTGTCATAAGTTCCTTTCCATTTTTTTCTAGAATCTCTGCGTTTATCGATAAGGACGACATCAAAATATATGAAGGGCTTGTACTCTCGATTGACTGCAATTTGTCTTCAAGCGTTGATAAATTAACTCTATCGCTATTCACATTTAAAATTGCGCTTTGTGTAAAAGAAGCCAATGTTTTATGAATACTATTTACAACAATATCAGCGCCTGATTCCTCTGCTGATTTTGGAAAAGTATTAATTCCGAATTTTCTAAAAAACTTTAGATGAGCTCCATGTGCTTGGTCAACAATTAAAATTTTCCCTCTTTTGTGCACCGCTTTAGCTATTCCATCTATATCTGAACATATTCCATAATAATTTGGACTAGGGAGAATTATTGCTTCGGCATCAGGATATTTATCCATTTTATCTTCTATTTCAGCTACAGTAATTTCGCCTAATATATCATATTTCTCCATTAATTCAGGGTAAGCATAAACGGGTTGTATTTTTCCAAGGTTCAGAGCATTGAAAACGGATTTATGACAATTTCTTGCCATTATCAATTTTCCACCAGGTTTTACTGAGGCTAAAATAGCAGCAATTAACCCACCACTTGTGCCATTAATTTGAACATATGATTTTTTAACCTCATATAATCTGGCGTATTGTTCTTGAAGGTTTTTTATTGTACTTTCAGCTTGAAACAAATTGTCAGCACCAGGAATTTCAGTTACATCACAGTCCATAATGTTTTGTAAGAAACTTTCATAACCATATTTTTTATATATATGAGAACCTTTATGTCCAGGCATATGGAAAGATATTGGATTTTTTTTCGCATGTGATATCAAAAATTCGTGTAAATTTTCCATCATAATCTCCAATCTTTATTAAAACAACCCAATGGCTCTTATAGGTGAACCATCTGCATTTTTCCATTTTAATGGTAAAGCAAGGAACGTGAATAAATCATTTCCTGCTAGAGAAAGATTTGTTAAGTTTTCAATGACAACCATTTCGTTGTTGGAAAAAAGCCTCTTATGAATCGTTAAGTTTTCGTCAGCGATTGGATCAATTCCAATACAATCAAGCCCTACTCCTTTTTTCTTTGTCTCTACAAGATATGATGTAACTTCTTCATCTATACATGGATACTCTCCGAAATATTCTTCTTTTCCCCAATATTTGTCCCATCCGAACATAAATAAGATATATTCAGCTTCGTCAGCTTTTTCTTTTACTTTGTCAATATACGAAATATCTACGATTCCACCTTCGCCAAGATCAGTGCAATCAATAACGAGACCTTTTCCAACAAATTGCTCTATTGGCATCTTATCTAACGTTGTACCGCTCTCAAACAAATGTGCAGGAGGGTCCATATGAGTTCCTGTATGACTATACATGGTCATTAAGGTTTCTTTGAAGCCATCGCCTTCATAAGTGTTTGCTTGTGCCAATTCTGGTCCTTCTGTTCCTGGATATACTGGCATGTCCTCTGATATTGTTTGTGTAAAATCAATAACTTTCATTTCAATACTCCTTTCTATTTCTACCGTTTCCACTTTGGAAAAAAACTATTATGCAATTGCATATTTATCTAATAGAGCAACATTTGTGCCAAGATATGATCTTGTTACAACCCACGAATTTCAGCATATCTGTATATAAAAACTTTCTTTGTGGCAAAAAATTTTGCAATGGTGCAAAAAAATTTGCCATAAAATGTTTTTTTTGATATAATGATGAAAATATTATTGGAGGATATTTATGGATAGTATAAATTACAAACAAATTTTGGAAACTCTAATTGAGAACATTAATGACGGAATATTAATAATAGACAGTGATGGATATCCGATTTATTATAATCAGTCTATGGAAACATTTGAAAAAACAAAAAAAGAGGATGTGATTGGAAGACATTATAGAAAAATTTTCTCACACATTTTGGAAGAGGAAAGCACTCTTTATGCTGCGCTTGAAAAGGGAATTATTACTAAAAATCTAAATCAAACATTCACAAATTTGTACGGAAATGAAACGACAACTATAAACACAACAATCCCTGTGAAGGATGCCAATAAGGAAATAGTTGCTGTGGTTGAGATAGCACATGATCTAACTAAGCTCAACAAAATGGCTAATCGAATACTGGACATTCAAAATAAGGGGAATTTTCAACAAAACAATAAGGCTGATTTTAGTGATATTCATGGCAATGATATTAAGTTATTACAGACAATAAAACTATCACGAAAAGCTGCAGAAAATTCAGCGCCTGTATTGATTTATGGTGAAACGGGAACTGGAAAAGAACTATTTGCAAAAAATATACATTATACTAGTGTGAGAAGAAACAAACCATTTTTGGCACAAAATTGTGCAGCAATACCTGAAACATTACTTGAGGGAATTTTTTTCGGAACATCAAAAGGAGCTTTCACAGGTGCAGTAGATAGAGCGGGATTATTTGAACAAGCACAGGGTGGAACGCTTTTGCTTGATGAAGTAAGTGCAATGCCAATAGAGTTGCAAAGTAAACTGTTAAGAGTTCTGCAAGAAAACTCGATTCGTAGGATAGGGGGCAAAACAGATATACCTATTGATGTTAGGATAATTGCAACGATAAATGAGTCTGCTAATATATTAATAGAAACAGGACGTTTGCGAGCTGACTTATATTATAGGCTGAATATTATTAACATCAACATTCCTCCTTTGAGAAATAGAAAAGCAGATATTTCTCACTTAAGTTCTCACTTTATCAATAAATATAATACGAGGTTATGTAAAAATATTGCTGGTCTATCGAAAGAAGCTCTTGCTCTATTAGAACAATACGATTTTCCTGGAAATGTACGCGAACTAGAAAATATCATTTATTCAGCAATATCATTGAGCGATAATATTTCCCATCTAGATGTAGATGATATAGCGGCACACACAATGATAACGATAAAAGAAACTAATAATACTTTCGAAAATGTTTCTCTAGAAGATGTGAGCTTGTCGGAATATATGGAATCAATAGAAAAAAGCATAATTCAAAGTAAACTGGTTTCGACTCAAAGTTTATCGAAAATTGCTGAAGAACTTGGAATAAAAAGACAAACTTTGCAGTATAAAATAAAAAAATACAATTTAAATATTAATTCTATTGATTAAGTAGTCATATAATTATTACTATTGAAAAACAATCCTTTTTTCAACCAGTTAGTTTTTCCTTCAAAAGAAAAAAGTATTTTTAGTTATTAAAAATTCATTAATATAGTATGCTAGTTATTAAATATTGAAAAAAAGAAAATTGCAAGAAAGGAATTTAATGAGTAAGAGAAAAAGTAGCAATAAAAAAACAAAGAACAACTTTGGAGCAAAAGCGAAAGTGAATAATGGAAAAAAGCGAAAACGTAGAGAAAATGATGCTTCTGTTCAAATCACAAGAAAAAAAACGCATTCAAATAAAAACCACAAATCTGTATATATAGATGGAATTCTTAGGATGACAACAAGAGGCTTTGCTTTTGTCGAAATTACAGAAGATGAAAGTAGAGAAGACATTTTTATTCATAGTACGAAGCTAAATGGGGCGATGCATAATGATGTTGTAAAAATAGCATTAGTTGAATCAAGAGGAGAAAAAGAAGAAGGTGTTGTAGTAGATGTATTGTCGCGTGCAATGGAAGAAGCAGTAGGAATTTTCCATAAACAAAAGGCATATGGTTTTGTTATTACTGCAAATAGTAGGGAAGAAGACATTTTTATTCCGAAACAGTTTACATCTGGGGCAAAAGATGGGGATGTAGTAGTTGCAAAAATCATGAAATATCCAGAAAGAGGGAATAGTGCTGAAGGTAAAATTACAGAAATAATTGCACGTAAAAATGAAGCTGGAGCAGATATTAAAATGATACTTCGTGAGAAAGGCATAAGAGAAACTTTTCCTAGCTCGGCTTTGGCGGAAGCGACGCATGTTTCTAAAAGCGAACTTATTTTGGGCGATAGGGTGGATTTGAGAAAAGAATGTATATTCACAATAGACGGTGATGACTCGAAAGATTTTGATGATGCTGTTTCGATTGAAAAAAATGAGAGAGGTAATTGGGTATTAGGTGTTCATATTGCAGATGTCGCACATTATGTTCAGGAAGATAAAGCTCTTGATAAAGAGGCTTTTAAAAGAGGAAATAGTATATACCTTCTAAATAGGGTAGTTCCTATGCTACCTCAGAATTTATCTAATGGAATATGTAGCCTTAATCCGAATGAGGATAGATTGACTTTATCTATAGATATGGAAATAGATAGTAATTTAAAGGTTTCAAACTATAAGATTTATGAAAGTGTAATTAATTCTAAATATAGATTAACATATAATGTTGTTTCTGATTTTTTAGAAAAATGTAATAAGGATGAACAAGTTAAGGCGGAAGAATATTCGAAAGAGCGTAGAGATAGAGGGACAGGAGAGTTTGAAAGTGTTATTTCAAATTTTGACTTAGATATTATTCTTCAGGGTAAACTTGTTCAAATGAATAATTTGGCAATGAAACTTAAAGAAGAAAGAGAAAAACTAGGAAGTATAGATTTTGATTTAGATGAAGCGCATATAGTGCTTAATAAAGATGGGATTCCTTTGGAAATAAACTTAGCAGACAGAAGGAGTGCACATAAACTAATTGAAGAGTTTATGCTTTTGGCAAATAAAACTATCGCAGAGCATTTTTATCATTTACAACTTCCTTTTGTTTATAGAAGTCACAAAAAACCGGAATTAGAGTCTATGGAGAACCTTAAAGAATTTCTCAAAGGGCTAGGAATTTCAATAAGTGGAAACTTAGAAAATATACATCCTATGCAGATCGCAGAAATATTAGAAAAAGGTACGAAGTGTGAATATGGAGATGTTGTGAGTAGAGTGGTATTAAGAACTATGCAAAAGGCGGCATATGATACAACTTGTGAAGGGCATTTTGGTCTGGCATTTAGACATTATTGTCATTTCACATCTCCCATTAGACGATACTCTGACCTTATGATACATAGAATAATTAAAAATTATATTAAGGGAAATGATGTTTTATCTTACGAGAAAAAAGTTGCAGCAGTGGCCACAAATTGTTCGACTACTGAAAGGATTGCGATAGAATTAGAAAGAGAAGTAGAAAAGCTTAAAAAAGCAGAATACATGACATATCACATAGGAGATAAATATGATGGAATAATTTCTGGCGTGACATCTTTTGGAATTTATGTTGAACTTCCTAATACAATTGAAGGTATGATTAGGTTAGATGATTTGGGCAAAGAATATTATGAATATCATCATGAAAAGAAGGCGCTAATTGGAGCTGGAACAGGGGAAACATTTACCCTTGGAGATAAAGTACGCATTGAAGTTAAAAACGCAAGTACTGAAAAAAAAGAAGTAGACTTTTACTTGATTCGAAATCAACATAGAAAAGGCTAAAGTGAATTAGTTATATGTGCCTATTTAGATTAGTTCCAACCTTATCTGGATTCCAGAAACTAGGCATGAACAGCAGGAATACTGTGTATAACTCAAGACGGCCTGCAATCATCAAAAATGTCATAAATATTCTAAGAAAGTCAGATGTGAATATACTATAATTCCCAGTACCTCCAATTTCCCCAAAGCTGATACCTGTGCTAGACATGAGTGAAGCTGTTGCAGACAATGTTGTTTCCATGTCTAAATTTTGAAGTGATAAGACAAGGCTTCCTAAAATAAATGTTGTAAAATATAATAATATAAATGCAGATATAGAGCTGGCCATAGAGGAGGTTATGTTTTTGCCTCCTATTTTTATGGATCGAACAGCTCTTGGATGGAGTCTTTTGTAAAAACCTCGAGCAATTAACTTGAATACTATAATAATTCGAATAACTTTAACGGATCCGCTAGTTGATGCGGCACATCCTCCAATAAATAATGATATAAACAAAATAGCAGTGGCTGAAACTGGCCATGTGGTGTAATCTTCTAGAGTATAACCTGTAGTTGTAATGAAAGAAATGCTCTGGAAAAATCCATACCTAAATGATTCGGATAATGTACTATATGTGTTGGTGAAATAAAGGGATAACGAAACAATAATACCTGATATTAGTATTATGAGTATGAAGACTTTGATCTCAATATTTCTTTTAATATCGTTAAAATTTCTTTGCACTAGGTGGATGTATAATACGAAATTTGTCGCCGCCAAAATTGTAAATATAGAAGCTACAACTTCTACATACCAACTATTATAATAAGAAATTCCCTCTGGGTGAAGAAATAGACCTGAGGTGCTCACACAGCCCATAGCATTTATTAAAGAATCATAAACTCCCATTGGTCCAATCATAAAAAGAATAAAAACAATAAATGTAAAGAGGAAATATATTAAGTAAAGCGTTCTTGCTAAATCTCCCATTTTTGCTGAAGTTTTGTTAAATCCTGGTCCGGGGGCTTCTGCTGCAGCAACTCTTTGGCTTCCCACACCAAAAGAAGGTAGTACAGAAATAATGAAAATAAGAATTCCCATTCCTCCAAGCCAATGTGTTAGTGCACGCCAAAACATAAGACTTTGAGGCAATTCCCATTCTGTGAGTAGCGTAGCTCCCGTAGTAGTATATCCTGAAACTGCTTCAAAATATGCGTCAACAAATGTTTCCGAGGCTCCTGTTACATAATATGGAATAGCACCAAATATGGACCAAATAATCCAGCATAAAATAACAGATAAATATGCTTCTCTGATTCGAAGGATAGAGGTATTATTTTTGGAATAGAAATATATTACTGCAAAAAATAGTAGAGAAATAATGGCTGGAATAGCAAAGGCAAGGGGGTTTACATCACGGTAAATTATCGCAAAAATAACTGGAATAAAAAGTGCGATTCCATTTATCAGAAATATAATTGACAATATTTTTGCTAGTGCTTTTATGTTAAAATTCATTTATTCTCCTATCTATAAGGGTTCCAAAATCTTCGAGAAATAAGCATAAGGAAGGTATAAAATTCTAACCTACCAGCTATCATCAAAAGAGATAAGACTATTTTTGAAAAATCTGAAAACACGCTGTAGTTAAGCATAGGTCCAATTTCTCCAAAGCCAGGGCCAATGTTTCCGAGTGCAGATGCAGCAGCTGAAAATGTAGTAGTTAAGTCAAACCCATCAAAGGAAAGCAAAAATGTTCCTATGAATAAACATGCAATATATAAAAGTGCGAGGCTAACTATGTTGGACATAGTATCGTTACTTATTGTTTTTTCTCCAAGTTTGATGGAGCTAATGTGATTTGGATGTAGCTTGAGGACGATAGTTCTTCTAACAAATTTAAACAATGCTAAGACCCTAATGACTTTGAGCCCTCCAGCTGTTGAAGAAGAACAAGCCCCGATAAAAAACAATAATAAAAGCAGAAATTGTGCAAACAATGGCCAGTAAATATAATCGGCAGTTGCAAATCCCGTAGTGGTTATTATTGAAGCTACTTGGAAAATAGAGTATCTAAAGGAAGTTCCTAAATTCTCGTATGTTCCAGTTGCAAAAAGATTTATTGTTAAAACAATAGTCACTATTGAAACTATTAGTATGTATGTTTTGAATTCTGTATCATAATAGTATAGCTTAAATCCTCGAGTGAAAGCTAGAAAATGAAGAGAAAAACTTGCGCCGCATATTAACATGAATATTGTGACTACTCCATCAACGTATGCGCTATCAAAGTGTGAAAGACCCGCGTTATATGTGGAGAATCCTCCTGTTCCCACTGTTGCGAAAGAATGTGTTAAAGCATCGAAAATTGACAATCCGCCTATCCAAAGAAAAAATGTTTCAAGGAGTGTCAACCCGATGTAGATTAAATATAGTATAGTAGCTGTATCTTTTATTTTAGGCATAACTTTTGATAAAGAAGGTCCCGTTGTTTCGGCAGATACTATGAAATTACTACCTATTCCTAAGGCAGGTAGAATAGCAACTACCAAAACTATTATCCCCATTCCACCTATCCAATGTGTGAAAGATCTCCAAAACAACATAGACATAGAAAGGCTCTCTATATCGGTTAATATAGAGGCACCTGTAGTGCTGAATCCGGATGCTGTTTCGAAAAATGCATCGATATAACTAGGGATATCACCTGAAATAATGAATGGGAAAGCTCCAACAATTGATGAAATAACCCATGCCTCAGATACAATTAAGAACCCATCTCTAACACGGAAATTTCTTTTTAAGGGAACGTCAATTTGCATTAAGGTTACTCCAACTGAAATAGAGGGAACAAGAGTGAATAAAAAAGCAAAAAAAGACGAAACCTCCTTATAAATGAGAGCAACTATAGTAGGAACTATAAGTGATATACCTAGAATTACAAAAATCATTCCTATTATTTTCAGATGTGCTTTTAAATTTAAATCCATTTTTTACCTTTTGTACTTGCTGTTAGTGGGAATATAAAATATAGAATTGTTGGCAGTGGTTTTAATTTTTTGTTCTAAGTAGCTTTTCTAGTTCGTCTAAATCGTGAAGTAAGCAAAGAATAGTGAGTCTGTCACCATCTTTTAAAACTGTGTTTCCGTTTGGAATGATTATATCAGTTCCTCTGGTAACTGATGCTACAAAAGCCCCTTCCGGAAGTCCAACTTTTCTAATTGGCTCATCCAGTATCTTCATTGGATCACGGGCAATTATTTCTATTATTTCTGCTTGCCCTTGTATTAGTTGAGAGCTTATTACTTTGCTCGTGCCTTGTATTAATCTAAGAACTGTACTTGCGGAGATATCCAAAGGATTTAATGCCATATCAACGCCTAAGCTCGAGACTATTTCTTCATAAATATCCCTACTAACTTTTGCGATAACATCTTCAATTCCATGTTTTTTTGCAACTAGGGCTAAAAGAAGGTTATCTTCATCGTAGCCTGTTGTTGTGATGAAGGCATCCATTTCGTCAAGATTTTCTTCAATGAGAAGAGTCATATCAGAACCATCTCCATGTAATATCATTGTGTCATTCAGATGTTCAGATAAATAATGGCATCGTTCTTTGTTTCTTTCGATTACTTTGACGAAGGCGCCGAAATCTGATAGTTTTTGGCACAAGAACAATGAGGTGTTTCCGCCTCCTATTATCATTACATTTTGTAGATCGGTCCATTTCCCTTTTTCATGAACTTTGGAGTTCAATTTCAAAATATCTTCTCTTGCACCAATTACATATAGTTCATCTTCTTTTTCAATGACTATATCTTTTGTTGGAATTATTATTCTTCCATTTCTTGAGATAGCGGCTATTTGGGTATTAGAAAGAACAAGCCTAATATCACTAGGTGTCATTCCTATTAGTTTTGGAAATCTGTCAACTAGAAATTCAGTAAGTCCAATTTTTCCATTTGTGTATATACCGTTAGTAAGGGTGTACTTTTCGGCAACATATTTGTAAATTTCAGTAGCAATTGATAAATCCGGATTGATGATATGGTCGATGCCAGTAACTTTTTTTATAAAGTCAAATTGGTGTGTATGCTCAGGGTCACGAACCCTAGCGATTACTCGAGAACAACCCAATTCTTTTGCAAAAGAGGCTATAATTATATTTTCTTCATCGCTATCCGTTGTGGATATCAAGAAATCGTATGATGAAATGTGTATCTCTTTAAGTACTGATATTTGCTTTCCATTAGCGGTTACAGTCATTACATCTAATTGTGAAGATAAGTTACTCAATACTTTTTCGTTGTGGTCGATAAGGGTTATTGAGTGATCACCACCCAATAAAGCTTCTGCTACTCTTAATCCTAATTTTCCTGCGCCTACAATTGCGATTTTCATAATTTGTTCTCTCTTTACTTGCTACTACTTTTCAAATTAACATGCCTTATGAGTATTGTAGCACTTATTCATTTAAAATCAATACTCAAACGCTTAGATACCTTGAAGAAAATCAAAAAAAATAATAAAATATAGAAAGAAGTAGGTGGATTTCGATTATAGTAAAATGAATGGAAAACTTGAGGTGATAAATGAAAATAAAAAGATTGGTTGAAGGTTCGTATGAATGTAACGGATATATCATATATGATGAAGGAGAAGGAATAGTTATTGATCCAGGGGATAATCCTCAAAATTTCATAAAGGAAATCAATGAATTAGGAATATCGCTTAAAGGAGTATACCTTACACATCACCACCATGATCATGTTGGAGCGGTAAAAGGAGTTTCTTCTGAATTTTTTTGCCCAGTATACATACATAGAAGTGATGGAGATATGTATAAAGGAGAAGCCATATACTTGGAAAATGGAGACAAATTTACAGTTGGAAAATATAATTTTAAAGTAATAAATACACCAGGGCATACAAAAGGAAGCGTTTGCTATATGTGTAGAGAAAAAAATCAAGTTTTCACAGGAGATACAATATTTAGCACGGATTTAGGGAGAACTGATTTAATTGATGGCAGTGAAGAGGAGCAAAGAGAATCAATAAAGAATATTGTATCGCTTTGGAGCAATGAAATATTTATTAGTCCAGGGCATGGCGAAGGATGCACGATGAAAAAAGTTCGGGAGTTCAATCCAGAATATATAGATATAATGAAAACTGATGAGAAAAAAAACATAAAACTTGTTGCACTAGATCTTGATGGAACGACTCTTAACAAGGATGGTGTATTATCTGACAGAACAAAAAATGCGCTCCGAAAAACTATGGAAAAAGGAGTACATGTAGTAATTGCAACAGGGAGATGCTATTCTGCTATACCGAGTGAAATCAAAGAAATGGATGGAATTGAATATCTAGTGACTTCAAATGGTGGACTTACAGTAAATAATCAAAATGGAGAAACTATAGCAAAAGAGTGTATAGATGAGGCTGAAATAGTAAATATAATTCGAGTTTTAGAAAGTATGCCTCATATGATAGAAATATTTGTAGACGGAAAAGCATATATGGAAAAAACGATATATGAAGGGATTATAAAGGGAGAAATCACATATAGGCATAGTGAGTATATTGCAAAAACGAGAATGCCAATTGAAAATGTATTGAACTTTGCAAGAAGGAACAGTGATGCAATAGAAAATATAAATGTGTTCTTTAAAAACTTAGAGGATAAAGCGGAAGCAAAACCTATATTAGATGCAATACCAAATGTTACAATAACAACATCTCTGATAAATAATTGGGAAATAGGTGGTAAAAATACGAGCAAAGCTGCAGCGCTAAAAGTTTTAATGGAAAAATTAAATATTAGTAAAGATGAAGTTATGGCTTGCGGAGATAATTCTAACGATTATGAAATGTTAAAAATGGCTGGAATTAAGGTTGCGATGGATAATGGCAATGAAGAAATAATGAAAGTTGCAAAATTCGTAGTATCTTCAAATGAGTTTGATGGTGTTGCGGAAGCCATAGGGAGATTTGTTTTATAGAAAGTATAAGATAAGAAAACAGTATATGAGAATATGTGAGAAAGGTATTGGATTTATTGAAGATATCTTTTTTATAGCTTGCTAATTGACAAATTATGTAAATAATGATAAAATATGCCAATAAATATTTTGAAAGAGAAGCGAAAGATAATTAGATGATTACTAAAAAGGAAATAGGAAAAATTGGTGAAGAACTAGCAGTTCAATATTTGGAAAAGCAAGGATATTGTATAGAAGAAAAAAACTACAGAACTAGTATAGGTGAAATTGATATAATTGCGAGCATAAAAAACGAATTAGTTTTTGTAGAAGTAAAAACAAGAACAACTTTAAACTTTGGTGACCCGATAGAATCGATAGATATTAAAAAAATAAAAAGAATTCAAAGGGTTGGTGCTGAATATAAATATAGTAGAGGACTGATTGATGCAGAATCTAGGATAGATGTTTTTGAAATACTTTTACAACATCATCAAGATATTTAGCTAAAGCATTAAGTTGATTGATAAGGAGTTGAGATATGGTGGTGGGGATATATTCGGCAAGTGTAAGAGGCTTAGATGCAGAGTTAATAAGAGTAGAAGTATCCGTAGATAAAGGAATTCCAGCTTATAACGTAGTAGGATTAGCGGGAACTGCAATAAGAGAGAGTGGAAATAGAATAAAACCAGCATTTGCAAATTCCGAAATAAATTATCCTAAAAAGAAAATAACGGTTAATCTTGTTCCGGCAGGAAATAGAAAAGATGGAAGCCATTTTGATCTTCCGATTGCATTAGGAGTTTTGGCGGTTGAGAACAACTATCCCCAAAAAACCCTTGACGAATATGGTGTAATGGGGGAATTGTCGTTAGAAGGAAAAGTTAATAGAATTACTGGTGCATTGCCGATGGCAATAAAAATGATAGAAGAAGGGAAAACAAAAATAATTATACCAGAAGAAAATATAGAAGAAGTGTCAATAATAAAAAAAGGCAAGCTTTACCCTGTTAAGTCACTAGAAGATATGATAGAATTATTTGAAAATCCAAGCAAATATAATGATAGATGGAGTGAAAAGAGTATTCAAAAATGTATTGTTGAGAGGAATAATAGTTTTAATTCATCTGATATAAATTGTGATTTAGATTATAGTGATATTTTTGGACAAGAAAAAGCGAAAAGAGCTTTGGAAATTTGTGCAGCAGGAAATCATGGATTGTTAATGATAGGAAGTCCAGGAGTTGGAAAGACAATGCTTTGTAAAAGAATAAAATCTATACTGCCGCCAATGACGGAAGATGAAATACTTGAAACAACCAAGATATATAGTGTATCAGGCCTATTGAACAAGAAAATGCCTTTCGTAAATAAAAGACCAATTAGACAGCCTCACCATACAATTACTTTGCCTGCGCTTCTTGGAGGAGGGCAAAAGGTCATTCCGGGTGAAATGACTTTGGCGCATAACGGAGTCTTGTTTCTAGATGAATTATCTCAGTTCGATAGTAAGGTTCTAGATGGGATGAGAGAACCTTTGGAAGAGAAAATGGTGACAATCGCAAGACTAGGAGGAACGGTGTCGCTTCCTGCAAATATTCTTTTGATTGCAGCATCTAATCCATGTAAATGTGGATATCTTGGAGATACAAAAAGATTATGCACTTGTACGCAGTCGCAAATAAATGGATATCGTGGAAAATTTTCTGGTCCACTTTTGGATAGAATTGACATTCATGTGGAACTTGGAAGAATAGAAAAAGATGAAATGTTAGGGGACGATATATATAATTCTGAGTATATGAAGGGAAGAGTAATAGCTGCAAGGAAGATACAAGAAATAAGATATTCTCAAGAAAAAATAATGTGTAATGGAGATATGGATAATCGACACTTAAAAAAATATTTAAATATTACTAAAAAAGGAATACTTCTTCTTGATAGTGCTTACGCAAACATGTGCTTAAGCATTAGAACATATAATAAGATAAAACGAATCTCAAGAACAATCGCAGATATTGATAATTGCGAGGAGGTAAGAGAGGAACATATTGCGGAAGCTATACAGTATAGAGAAAAAATTTTAAAGGAGTAAGCTTTTTTTGAACTTGAAAGAAAAACAAGATGGGTGTGAGAGAATTTTTCTTATAAAAAGGAAATTTTATGAGAAAGGAATTTTTAGAGAGTGAGACAAAATAGGAGTGAAAATGTGGAAATGTTGGATGCGAAAAATGAGAGATACATTATAGATATTGAAGATGAGAGTTATCCTGACCTTTTAAGAGAAATAAGTGATCCGCCTCAAAAACTATTTTGTGTGGGGAATATATCGCTTTTGAAGAATCGAAAAATTGCAGTTGTAGGTTCAAGAAAAGCATCCCCGTATGGCAAATGGGCTGCAATAGAATTATCAAAAAGAATTTCAAATAATGGTATAACTGTAGTTAGCGGTTTGGCGATAGGAATAGATAGTTGCTCGCATAGTGCATCTGTGGAACAAATAGGCAGTACTATAGCAGTTTTGGGTGCAGGTTTAAATTGCAAGTACCCTGTGTCAAATGCGAAACTAAGAAGGATAATAGAAGAAAAAGGTTTGGTTGTTACTGAGTATGAGGATGATATAAAGCCGACTAAATACACATTTCCAAGAAGGAATAGGATTATAAGCGGTATGTCGGAAGCAATTGTAGTGGTAGAAGGGGGCGTAAATAGTGGTGCAGTAATAACTGCAGAATTAGCTGCAGAGCAAGGCAGAGTAGTTTATGCGATTCCGGGGAATATAAATAGTGAATTTAGCATGGCGACAAACAAGCTGATACGTGATGGTGCAACCCCACTTGTATTTTTTGATGATATACTATATGACTTAGGTATAAAACCTAAATTTGAGGCTGAATCTTATGATGGTCTTTCAGAAATAGAATTTAAAATTGTAAAAATTCTTAAAGAAGAGGGAGAAGTAGATATAAACGAATTATATAGAAGAATGGGGAACGATATCAACAAAATAAATGGGATAATTTCAGTATTGGAGATAAAGGGAATAATTTTTTCGACAATGGGGAAAATTTTTCTTGCAAAAATATAAAAAGGCTACTATAATCAATTCTAATAGTATGGAGGTAAAAATGAGTAAAAATAACTTAAAGACACAAAAAACAACAAAAGCTAATAAGAAAAAGAAACTTCTTATCGTAGAATCGCCTTCAAAGGCTAAAACGATCGCTAAGTTTTTAGGAAGTGATTATAGTGTGATAGCATCTGTTGGACATGTAAGAGATTTGCCGAAAAGCCAAATAGGAATTGATATAGAGAACGACTTTGAACCTAAATATATAAATATTAGGGGTAAAGGAGATGTTATAAAAGGCTTGAAGAAAGAAGCAAAACAAGCATCCAAAATTTATTTGGCTACAGACCCTGACAGAGAAGGTGAGGCTATTTCTTGGCATCTAGCATATATTTTAGATATTGATAAAAATGAAGAATGCAGGATTGTATTCAATGAAATAACAAAAGAAGCGGTAAAAAGTGCGGCAAAAATACCGAGAAAAATAGATGAAAAGTTAGTAGATGCTCAACAAGCCAGAAGAATTTTAGATAGGCTAGTAGGATATAAAATAAGTCCGCTCCTTTGGAAAAAAGTTAAAACAGGTTTAAGTGCGGGAAGAGTGCAGTCTGCTGCGCTTAAGATAATTTGTGATAGGGAAAATGAAATATTAAAATTTGTTCCAGAAGAATACTGGTATATTGTTGCCACTTTTGATAATCCCCAAAAAGGAGAAAAGCCAGAAGAATTTGCTGGAACACTTTTGATGTTTGATGGAAAAAAAATAAAAATAAGCAATAAAGAAGAAGCAGATATTATACTGGAGGAGCTTAAAAAAGGCAAGTACATTGTAAAAACTGCAACAAAAAAAGATAGAAAAAGAAAACCGTATGCTCCTTTTACTACAAGTAGTTTACAACAAGATGCTTCAAGTAAACTCAACTTTAATCCAAGAAAAACAATGAAAATAGCCCAAGAACTATATGAAGGAGTGAATATTCCGCGTAAGGGAACAGTGGGACTAATTACATACCTTAGAACAGATTCGGTAAGAGTATCTGCGGAAGCAAAGGCTGCTGCAAAAGATTTTATCGTGAATAATATTGGGGAAAAATATTACTCGGACAATTTTTACTCAAGTAAGAAAAAAGATATTCAAGATGCACATGAAGCGATAAGACCAAGTTATGTTGATATGGATCCAGAATTAATTAAAGCTTCTCTTTCGACAGATCAATATAAACTTTACAAATTGATATGGACTAGATTTTTGGCTAGCCAAATGTCTGCGGCGGTATATGATGCTGTCTCGGCGAATATTGATAATGGCAAATATACATTTCGTTCAACAGGTTCAACTTTGAAATTTGACGGATTTCTTAGAATATATAGTGGAAATCAAGAAGAAGAAACAAGGATGCCTGTTTTGGAGGAGGGTACTGTATTAAATGGAAGAGAAACAAAAGGAGAACAACACTTTACAACACCTCCTGCAAGATTTAATGAAGCAAGTCTTATAAAATATTTAGAAGAGAAGGATATAGGTAGGCCAAGCACATACGCTCCAATTGTGTCTACTTTAGTAGATAGAAAATATATAAAAAGAGAAAAAAAGATATTGATTCCTACAGAATTGGGATTTATTGTTATTGAAATGATGCAAGAGTACTTTGATGAAATAGTAGATGCTTCTTTTACGGCTGAAATGGAAAGAGGTTTAGACAAAATAGAAGAAGAAGGTAAACCATGGAAGGAAATCATTAGGACGTTTTATGAGGTGTTCTCAAAAGATTTGGAAAGAGCAGAAAAAGAAATTGAAAAAATTGAAATACCTATTGTTTTAACAGAAGAAATATGTGAACTTTGCGGAAAACAGATGGCAATTAAGGAAGGACGATTTGGTAAGTTCTTAGCATGTTCGGCTTATCCTGAATGTAAAAATACAAAACCAATTATAAAAGGAACAGGGGTGGCATGTCCTGTTTGTGGGAAAGAAATTGTAGAGAGAAAAAGCAAAAAGAGAGGCAAAATATTCTATGGGTGTAGTGGATATCCTAACTGTGAACAACTTTATTGGGATAAACCAATTCAAAAATCATGTCCAAAATGTGGCGGTGTTTTAGTAGAAAAAAAAGGGAAGGAAACATCTATAGAATGCTCAAACAAAGAATGTTCATATAAAGAATAAATATATAGCAAGCACTAGTTGTACTCACCCTTAGGTGACGGATATAATTTCAGCATTTCAGATGTGAGTGAATATTCATATTCTGAAATTCTGAGAGATAAAACCCTTCTTGTGCTTGATGCAAACATCAGCATGCATCAATCATGCAGTATATTGATATCATTGTGGTGTTTTAAACAGTAAAATAATATTGAAGAGGGGGTAGAATTATGGATAGAAGAGATGATAATAGAGGAAAGAAAATTGTTTTTGTGGCCAGTTGTTTGTTGAATACAAATAATAAAGTAAAAGGGCTTGCTAGATATTCGGGAATGTGCAAGGAAGTTTTTGACATTTTATACGAAAATGGGCTTGGTATACAACAGATGGACTGTCCTGAAACATTATATTTGGGGATACAAAGATGGTGGCATACTAAAAATCTATATGATTCAAGAGGATTCAGAAACCATTGCAGAGAAATTGCAGAAAGAATTGTGACGTATATGGAAGAATATGATAGAGAAGGTTATAAAGTAGTAGCGGTACTTAGCTGTGATGGATCGCCAACGTGCGGAGTTTCAATTACTGGTATTGACGATAAATGGGGAGGAAGTCCTATAGAGCTTTCGTTTAATGATGCGATTGTTGAGGGTGAAGGGATATATATTGAGGAACTGAAGAAAGCAATTGAAGCACGAGGGCTTTCGTTGCCAGGATTTTATGGTTTGGCATTAGACGACGAATCTGTTGATATTGAAAAAATAATTAGTGATTTTCGAGATTACATAACTCAAGTATCATGTTGAAATATATAAATTGACAAAAAACATAAATTATATTGACATAATAGAAAAAAGGTGTAGAATATAGTTAGCACTCATTAAAAGTGAGTGCTAACAAAACGAAAATTGCGAGTTTATATGCTTGCTATAATACTAAACAAGTAGCAAAGCGGAGGGAGGAATATATGAATACATCGTTTCATGCAACCACAATAGTAGCTGTAAAAAGAGGCCCTGAGGATATTTGTATCGCGGGAGATGGACAAGTTACTATGGGACAAAGTACAGTTATGAAAGCTCATGCGAAAAAAGTGAGAAGAATATATAAAGACCAAGTTTTGGTAGGGTTTGCAGGTTCGGTAGCGGATGCTTTTTCTTTAACAGAAAAATTCGAAAAAAAACTTGAAGAACATGGGGGAAATTTGAAGAGAGCTGCGGTAGCGTTGGCACAGTTATGGCGAACGGATAAAGTTATGAGGAATTTAGAAGCTCTTATGATAGCCGTGGATAAAGAATCAATGCTTCTTATTTCAGGAAATGGCGAAGTGATTGAACCGGACCAAGATTTTATTGCAATAGGATCGGGAGGTAATTACGCACAATCTGCGGCGGATGCGTTGTACAATAATACAGAATTAGGGTCGGAAGAAGTTGCTAGAAAAGCATTGGAAATAGCAGCGTCAATTTGTGTATATACTAACGATAATATTTCGGTAGAAAAACTATAGAGAGGTGGAGAGATAGTGGGAAAATTATACAACATGACTCCAAAAGAAATAGTGGAGAAATTAGATAAATACATTATTGGGCAAGATGAAGCAAAAAAATGTGTTGCAATAGCATTGCGAAACAGATATAGAAGAAGTTTATTATCAGAAGAAATGATGGAAGAAATCACTCCGAAAAACATTTTGATGATGGGACCTACAGGAGTAGGTAAAACTGAAATTGCAAGAAGGCTTGCGAAACTTATGGATGCCCCTTTTGTAAAAGTAGAAGCTACAAAATTTACTGAGGTAGGGTATGTAGGGCGTGACGTTGATTCTATGATTAGAGATTTGGTAGAGGCTTCCATTAGATTAACAAAGCAGACTCGTCTAGAAGAAAAATATGCAATAGCTGACGAATTAGTTGAAGAAAGAATAATTGAGGCTATTATTCCAGGAGGAAGAAAAAAAGCTCCATCTAATTCGCCTTCTGCAAATCCTTTTGATATGTTAATGAAAAATGGAGGGTATAAATCTCAAAAAGAACTTTATGAAGAGAATAAAGAAAAAGAAGCTGAAAAAAATATTTCTCCTGAAGAAAAAAATGAAACAGAACTTGCTAGAGAGCAAGTAAGACAACAATTAAAAGAAGGTCTTTTAGAAGAACAGTATATAGAAATACAAGTTACAGAGGCACCTAAGACAAATCAGCTTGATATGGGAAATGAAGGAATGGGCATAGCGATAGGAAATATTTTTGGAGATATGCCTAAAAAGAAAAAAAATAAAACTGTTAAAGTTAAAGATGCAAGAAAACTTTTGAGAGATGAAGAAGCTCAAAATTTAATCGATATGGATCAAGTGACTGATGATGCATTGAAAAATGCAGAACAAAACGGGATAATATTTATTGATGAAATTGATAAAATAGCATCAGGGTCTACATACAAATCAGGAGCTGACGTATCAAGAGAAGGTGTTCAAAGAGACATTTTACCTATAGTTGAAGGAAGTGTTGTAAATACAAAGCATGGTCCTGTTAAAACAGATCATATATTATTTATAGGCGCAGGAGCTTTTCATGTTGCAAAACCGACAGATATGATTCCTGAACTTCAGGGGAGATTTCCAATAAGAGTTGAGCTTGAAAGTCTTACAGAAGAAACATTTCTTAAGATTCTGACTGTACCAGAAAATGCATTAATAAAACAACATAAAGCATTGTTGGAAACAGAAGGAGCAGAAATAGATTTCACAGATGAAGCTATTGAAGAAGTTGCAAAAATGGCATTTCTTATGAATGAGCAAACAGAAAATATTGGAGCAAGAAGATTGCATACTATACTTGAAAAATTGTTAGAAGATATTTCATTTAACATTCCGGAGATGGAAGAAGAAAAAATAACTATAGATAGGGAATATGTAAGAGAGAAATTCCAAGAAAAACTGAAACCAGAAGATATTGATAAGTTCATCTTATAGAGTCCAAACCAACGAAATAAGGGCAGCCATGACGATTATATAGTCATGGCTGTTTTTTGAATAATCTCAATATATGGACTAGTCATACAATTTCAAAAACAGTTAGTTAAGGAAAAAAAGTGAAATAAACATAAAAAATATAATATTCAAACTATTAAAAATTGCAAGTTTAGTGTATAATTTATGTATAAAGCGAATTATGAATGTCTAGGAGATGAAAATGAATAGTGAATTATTGATAAAAGTTAGAAAATTAAATTGGGTTTTGCAAGAAAGTTTGAAAGGGGCGTTTTCATTTAATGAATTATGCCAGCTTTTGAGCGATCTTACTGATGCTAATGTGTATTTGGCAGATAACGAGGGAAATGTTATAGGTGTATGTTACACGCATAAAGAAGACAGTGCTGCAATGGTTGATAAAAATACCGGCTTACCAAAGTTTCAAACTGAATATAATGAAGCTATGATGCAGATTACTGCTACAAAAGCTAATTTTAGAAATGAAGAAGCTTTAGAGATTTTTAAATTTCATCCTGCAACAAAAGACAAATTTCACACTATTATTCCAGTGAAAACAGGAGAAGAAAGATGGGGGAATTTAATCTTGATTAAATATTCGCCAGAATTTTCTGATGAGGATCTTGTTCTTGGAGAAGTGGGGGCAACGGTTGTTGCGATTGAAATGAGAAGGAAAGAGACTATTAAGAATGAATCGATTCAAAAGGATGCCGATGTAGTTGAAATGGCATTCAAGTCTTTATCATACTCAGAGGGACAAGCGGTAAGCACAATATTTGAATATCTAGAAGGGACGGAAGGTGTAATTGTGGCTAGCACGATTGCAGAAAAATCCGACATAACAAGATCTGTAATTGTTAATTCTCTTAGAAAACTAGAAAGCGCAGGAGTTATTGAATCTCGATCGCTAGGAATGAAAGGGACTCATATAAAAGTTCTAAACAGTCAGTTTTTAAATAAACTAAAAAGTTTCTAGGTGTTAAATATAAATAATCAATTGTAATGTGAAAATGTTTTTCTTTTGTTAGAAAGACATTTTTTAATGTGTTACAATATAAACATGGAAATAAAATAGTATTTTCAAAATAAGATTGTTGCTTTATGTTTAAAAGGGGGGAGATAAATGTCCAATAAAATTAGTAGTGAAAATGCAGAATTTTATGCTGAAATGAATGAAGAAACTCCTCCAAGAGTCATAAATGTTGGAGTTTCAAAAGGAGAAGACATTGCATATTCGATGAAAGAACTGGAAGGTTTGGCGGAAGCGGCAGGCCTAGTTGTAGAAGGTGAGATAGTTCAGAACTTGCCTAAATATAATAGTGCCACTTTAATTGGAAAAGGCAAAGTTGAAGAAATTTCGGAATTGTGTGCTAACATGGAAATTGATACAGTTATATTTAATGAAGAACTTTCAGGAATACAGCTTAGAAATTTGGAAGATAAAATAGGGGTTAGGGTTATTGATAGAACTATCTTAATATTAGATATATTTGCAAAGAGAGCAACATCAAAGGAAGGGAAGTTGCAAGTCGAGCTTGCACAACTAAAATATCGCCTTCCCAGAATATTGGGCTTTGGTAAGTCTCTTTCAAAGCAAGGTGGTGGAATAGGAACTAGGGGCCCTGGTGAAAAAAAACTTGAAACAGATAGAAGACATATACAGAAAAGAATAGACGATATTAGAAGAGAAATAGATAAGTATAAAAAAGTAAGGGAGACACAAAGAAGCCATAGAGAAAAAAGCGAGATACCTCAAGTTGCTATTGTTGGTTATACTAATGCAGGTAAGTCAGCCCTTATGAATAAGATTTTGTCAATTGTTGAAAAAGATGATAAAGCAGTTTTGGCGAAAGACATGCTATTTGCAACGTTGGATGCACAACATAGAAGTATAAAACTAGAAAATAAAAGAGAGTTTATTTTAATTGATACTGTAGGTTTTGTAAGCAAGCTTCCACATACTTTAATAGAAGCGTTCAAATCCACACTTGAGGAAGCTAAGTACGCTGATTTTATTATACATTTAGTGGATTCGACGTACGATAATCCTGACTTTCATATAGAGACTACAGAAAAAGTATTAAATGAAATAGGAGCACTAAATAAATCTAAAATATTAGTATATAATAAGATTGATTTGTTGAAAAAAGAAGACACAAATTTTTTGCATGATTCAGATAACGATAACCATATCAACTCTAAAAATTTAATACATGACGAAGTTTTTGTAATTTCAGCAAAAACAGGGCAAGGAATAAATCATCTTTTGGAAAAAATATGTCAAGAAATATTTAGTGAAAAAATATATTGTACATTACTTGTTCCGTTTGATAAAGGAGAAATTCTAAATTATATTCATGAGAAAGGGGAAGTTGTTTCGAAAGAGTATGTTGCGGAAGGTTCGCTTCTTGAAGTTGAAATAGAAAAAGCATATTATGGGAAAATACAAAAATATGTAAAGTGAAGGGAAAGTGTAAACAACACAATATTGATTTTATGAAAACGTATAAAACGATCAAAGGTGAAATTAGAATAGAGAAAGTGATAGACAAATCTAAATTTATTGGATATGCAAAGCCAATAAAGAATAGAGAAGAAGGGGAAGAATTTGTTAGAGAAATAAAAAAGAAACACAAGGATGCTTCTCATAATGTGCCTGCAATAATATTGGGAGACTCTTTTCAATTCCAATGGGCAAGTGATGATGGAGAACCTCAGGGAACATCTGGAGCTCCTATCCTCCAAATGCTTCAACAAGAAGGAGTTACCGATGTTGTCGTTGTTGTAACAAGGTATTTTGGAGGGATAAAGCTTGGGACAGGAGGGCTTGTTAGAGCATATACCTCTACAGCAAAACTAGCGATAAAAGAAGCAAGAATAATTGAGTACAAACCCATGCTGCTTATAAAATTAAAATATCCGTATTCGTTACATGGAAAAATAGAGGGTGTTTTGAGACGAGTTGATGCTAGTGTCGAAAACAGCGTCTTTTTAGAAGATGTAGCGATTGAACTAATGATGACATTTGAGGAAGAATCCAATTTACTTAAACAGATAGAGCCTTTGTCTGGTATTAATATAATCAATAAAGAAAGTGTGTATAGGGGAATAGAATTAATATAATA
>CAYJEX010000005.1:0-19901 GCA_964369465.1 uncultured Oscillospiraceae bacterium | reverse complement strand
ATATATTAGTGTACAATTAAAGTTGAAATTTAATAGAAGTGTTGAAGATGAGGAGTAGGAAAAACACCCCATTTAGAGATGAAAACTCGTGGCTGAAAAGTTTTCTATGGAAGGATTTTCTGAATGTTGCATTTGAGCTTCAAAACAATTGAGTGCTATAGCTTTGCTATGGAAAAAAGGTGGTACCGCGGAACATTTCGTCCTTTTAGTAGGACGTTTTTTATAGGAAAATTATGAAAATAAAATGTAATAGGGAGAAAAATATGGAGAAAAAACGCAACTTATCAAAAAACTATAATCCACATGATTTCGAGGATAGAACATACAAAATGTGGGAAGAAGGTGGATACTTTAAAGCGCATGTAGATGAAAGAAAAAAACCTTTTACAATTGTTATGCCGCCGCCTAATATCACGGGGCAATTACATATGGGGCATGCATTAGATCAAACACTCCAAGATGTACTTACTAGATGGAAAAGATTGCAAGGATACTCGGCTCTTTGGGTTCCTGGTTCGGATCATGCAAGTATTGCTACTGAAGTAAAAGTAGTTGAAAAAATTAGACAAGACGAAGGACTTGAGAAAGAAGATCTAGGAAGAGAGGAGTTCTTGAAAAGAGCATGGGAGTGGAAGGAAGTCTATGGTGGTAAAATAACTGAGCAATGTAGAAAGCTTGGAGATTCATGTGACTGGAGTAGAGAAAGATTTACTATGGACGATGGCTGTAGCAAAGCTGTTATTAAACTTTTTGTAGATCTTTACGAGAAAGGATACATATATAGGGGGAATAGGCTTATAAATTGGTGTCCTACTTGTGGAACATCATTAAGTGATGCAGAAGTGGAGCATGAAGAGAAAGCTGGGAAACATTGGTACTTTAGATACGATGAAATAGATGGAAATGGAAGTATTACTGTCGCAACAAGTAGACCAGAAACTATGTTTGCAGATGTAGCTATTGCGGTTAACCCTAATGACGAAAGATATACGCAGATGGTAGGCAAAAAAGTTAGAATACCTTTAACGGATAAAGAAATACCTATTATAGCAGATATTTATCCAGATCCAGAAAAAGGTACAGGTGCAGTAAAAATTACGCCAGCTCATGATCCAAATGATTTTGAAGTTGGACAAAGAAACAAACTTGAGAAACCTGTTTGTATTGATTTTGATGCAAAAATGACAAACCTTGCAGGAAAGTATGAGGGAATGACAAGGTACGAATGTAGAGAACAATGGATAAAAGATCTTGAAGCGGCAGGTCACATGATTAAAATTGAAGAAAATACTATATCATCTGGAGGATGTTATAGATGTGATACAGTAGTTGAACCAATGCTTTCAGACCAATGGTTTGTTTCTATGCAAAAACTTGCTGAACCAGCAATTAAAGTTGCAAAAGAAGGAAAGCTTCTGCACGTTCCAGAAAGATTTGAGAAAATATACTTAAATTGGTTAGAAGAAATAAGAGATTGGTGTATATCAAGACAGCTTTGGTGGGGGCACAGGATACCAGCTTATTATTGCGATTCTTGTAATGAAATTCATGTATCAGAAAATCCTATACATAAATGTCCATTATGTGGTGCGGATACAAGGCAAGATGAGGATGTTTTAGACACATGGTTTTCTTCTGCGTTATGGCCTTTTTCAACTTTGGGATGGCCAGAAAAAACTAAGGACTTGAATTACTTTTATCCTACTGATGTTTTGGTAACTGGATATGATATCATTTTCTTTTGGGTAGTTAGAATGGTTTTTTCGGCATTGTATGTAACAAATGAAGTTCCATTCAAATATGTATATGTACATGGTTTAGTTCGTGACTCAGAAGGAAGAAAAATGAGTAAATCATTAGGGAATGGAATAGACCCGTTAGAAGTAATAAATGATTTCGGTGCTGATGCACTTAGATTCATGCTAGTAACTGGAACGACTTCTGGGAACGATATGAGATTTAAAGAAGATAAACTTGAGTCGTCAAGGAATTTTGCAAATAAACTATGGAATGCTTCTAGATTTGTAATAATGAACCTCCAAGACGAAGATGGAAACTTTTTTGAAATGGGAGAGAATGACTTGTATGATGAGTTTGGAAACATTACTTTGATGGGGAAAGAAAAACTCGCAGATGAGGATAAATGGATATTAGCTAGGGTAAACGAGACGTCGAAATATGTAACAAAAGCTATGGAAAAATTTGACTTGGGCCTTGCAAGCCAAAAAATATACGAACTTATTTGGAATGAGTATTGTGATTGGTATATTGAAATTGTAAAGGGTAGGCTTTATGGTTCGGATGAAGAGGAAAAAGAGATTGCTAGGTATATTTTGACAAAGTCACTAAAAGATATGCTTAAACTATTGCATCCTTATATGCCTTTTATTACTGAAGAAATATGGGGATATCTTCCAAAATATAAGGGGGAAGAATTGTTGATAAATGCTACTTGGCCTCAGTTTTCTGACGAGGAATTATTTGAAGTGGAAGTGTCAAATTTGGAATTTGCAATGGAAACAATTAAAGCGATAAGAAATATAAGAGCTGAGGCAGAAGCTCCTCCAAGCAAAGCTCTCAATGCGTTTATTTTGCCGGAAAAAAGAGTTGAAGGAGCGGCGATAGGGGCTGAAAGATATATTAAAAAACTTGCAAATATAAATGAAATAAAATATATCTATGATAAGAATGATTTACAAAAGGAATTGTCTTCGACAGTTGTAGATGGAGCAGAAATATTTATTCCTTTGGAAGAACTTTTAGACATTGATGCAGAAATAAAAAGGCTTCAAAAGGAAAAGGAAAAATTACTAGCAGAAGTTAAGAGAGTAGAGGGAAAGTTAAGCAATCAAGGGTTCATTAGTAAAGCGCCAGAAAAAGTTGTGGAAGAGGAAAAAGAAAAAATGATGAGATACAAGGAGATGCTCACAAAAGTTGAGGAGCGCTTGTTGGTTTTGGAGAAAAGTAATGTCTGATATTTTGGATAGAATTGCAGAATTTAACAAATTTGGTAGTAAGCTAGGCCTTGAGAGAATGGAAAAGCTTCTGGAAATGTTAGGAAATCCTGAAAAAAATCTGAGGGTAATTCATATAGCGGGAACAAATGGAAAAGGATCTACATGTAGATTTATTTATAATGTTTTGATTGAAAATGGATACAAAGTGGGATTGTTTACATCGCCATTTATTGAAAACTTTACAGAGAGAATAGAAGCAAATGGTGAAGAGATTTCGATAGAGATGTTAGAGGAGTTAGGGAGCGTTGTTATCGATATTGCAAATGAATATTCAGAAAAGAGCGAAGACCAACCAACAGAGTTTGAAATCGTTACTGTGATTGCACTTTTATATTTTGAAAGAATGGGGCTTGATTTTGTTGTCTTAGAAGTAGGACTTGGAGGGTTAGGAGATTCTACTAATATAATTAAGGAACCTTTGATAACTGCTATCACATCTATTTCATACGACCATATGGACAGATTGGGTAATACGCTTGCTGAAATTGCACGAGAAAAAGCAGGAATAATAAAAAAAGGAGCCCCAATAATTATTAACGTGAATGAGGAAGAGGCAAAAAAAGAAATTGCAAAGAAAGCATACAGTGCGGGGTCTACTTTATATGACTTGTCGAAGTTAAAAAATAGAATTGAACAGGCAGATAAAAATGGGACTGTGTTTTCCACAAAAATATTTGACACGAACTATGACGCAGTTAGAGTCTCTTTGCCAGGTAGACATCAAGTGGATAACGCAGTGACTGCGTTGTCTTGTATTGAATTTCTGCGAAAAAATGGTATAATAAAAGTTCATAGAGACGCAGTTTATGAAGGATTGAATAAGACAAGAAACAAGGGAAGGCTTGAAATAATTGAGGGAGATATACCGGTCGTTTTAGACGGTGCACATAATCTGGCAGCATTTAAGAAATTAAAGGAAAATGTTGATTATATGTTTCCTAACAAAAAACCGATTTTGATTATGTCGATTTTAGAGGGGAAGGCCAATAAGGATGTGCTTGAAGCTATTGCTGATTTAGGGAGCAAATTTTTTCTTGTAGAGATGAAGTATCCTGGAGGGATGAATCCATATAGCTTGAAAGAAGAACTGCTAAAAATATCTTCGGAATTATCAATTGAAGTTTGTGAAGCTGACGAAGTAATTGAAAGCATCAGAAACACTAATACTGAAAAAGCGTATGCTAGTGAAAATGAATATTTTCTGGTTACAGGGTCTTTGTACTTCATAGGTGAAATGCTAACAAAGATTAAAAAATAACTTTAATTCAATAATATAGATCGTTTAAAGCACTATATTTTATTGGAATGGTCTGAATGTATAATGTTTTTGGAGTTGTATATGGAAAAGAAAAAAAATGTACTTTTTATTTATAATCCAGTAGCAGGGAATGGATTTATTAGAGACAATTTAGATGTGATAATAACTAAATTCCAGCAAAATGGGTTGCAAATTATTCCTGTAAGAGGAACAAGGGGGAATGTTGTAAATGACATTCTTTCAAAAATAGATCAAAGCCAATATAGACAAATAATTATTGCAGGAGGAGATGGCACGATTAATATATGTGTGAATGCAATAATAAAACACAATATTGAGTTGCCAATTGCAATCTTTCCGTCGGGAACTGCAAATGATTTTGCAAGATATTTTGAAATTCCATCGGATATAGATAAGATGATTGAAATTGCCTTAGGAGATAAATTAAGCTACGCTGATGTAGGTAAAGTAAACGATAAATGTTTTATTAATGTTACAGCATTGGGGATGTTAGTAGATGTGAGTCAAAAGACTGATGTTCACTTGAAGAATTCATTGGGTGTTTTAGCTTATTACTTGAGAGGAGCGCTGGATTTGCCTGTGATAAAGCCAGTCCCTGTAAAACTAATAACGCCTGAAAAAACGTATGAAGAGGAAATGTTTTTCATGGTGGTAATGAATGGAGAATCAGCAGGCGGATTTAAGAATATTGCTCCAGACTCATATATTAATGATGGAAAACTTGATGTAGTTCTTTTTAGAAAAATGAACATATTAGACATGGGAACACTTTTTGTTAGTCTTTTGAATGGCACACATTTAGATAACAAGAAAATTTTAACTTTTAGTACGGATGAACTAATTATAGAGTCTCCTGTTCATATCTCAACAGATATAGATGGAGAAAAAGGTAAAAAATTACCACTGAACTTCTCTGTTTTGCGTAACCGATTACAAATTTATACAGAGGAAATATTTGGATGATAAGGAGAATGATATGAAAATAATTTTAGATGGAAATGGTGGAGATAATGCTCCAAAGTCTACAGTAGAAGGGGCTGTCTTAGTTGCAAATGATATCGGAGATCATGAAATAATTATTATTGGAAACGAAGATGAAATCAACGCTGAATTGAATGCTCTAGAATTTAAGGGAAAAAACATTTCGGTTATTCATGCAAGTCAGAAAATAGAGAATGAGGATGCTCCTGTTAAGGCGGTAAGGACAAAGAAAGATTCTTCGGTTGTTGTTGGACTAAATATGGTGAAAGAAGGCAAGGGGGATTTGTTTATTTCAGCAGGGAATACTGGAGCAATTATGGCCGCTGGATTATTTATTCTAGGAAGAATACCAGGAATAGATAGACCAGCGATAGGAAGTGTATACCCGATTTTAGGAAAAAATAAAGCAGCCCTGTTAATCGATGCAGGGGCAAATGCAGAGTGTAATCCAAACAACTTGCTAGAATTTGCTATGATGGGCAATATTTATATGAGCAAAGTAATGAAAATAGATGAACCTAAAATTGGATTAGTTAATGTAGGAGTAGAGGAAAAAAAAGGAAACTCGCTTACAAAAGAAGCATACCAGCTTTTAAGCAAAGCTGATATTAATTTTGTGGGAAATGTAGAAGCAAGAGAATTGCCTAACGGAGCTTGTGATGTTATAGTCTGTGATGGTTTTGTAGGAAATGTAATATTAAAACTTACAGAAGGATTGGCACTTAAAATCTCAGGTTTGCTTAAAGAAAAATTTACAGCAGGTGTAAAGGCAAAAATAGGTGCAATGTTTTTGCTTAATAAAATGAAAGAAATAAAACAAGAATTTGATTATTCTGAATATGGCGGAGCTCCGATTTTAGGAGTTAAAGGGGCGTTAGTAAAAATGCATGGATCATCTAATGGTAACTCAGTTAAAAATGCAATTCTAAGAGCAATTCCATTTGTTGAAGGAAATGTAGTTAAAACAATAGAAGACTCAGTTATTGAAATAGAAAGAATTGAAAATAATATTACTGAATAATTATAAGAAGATAATATAAAAATGTGTCCTGAAGTTCAAAGTGGATGCGGATATGTACAATTTGAGAAAAATAATAATGAAAAACGAATTTATAATGTTAGAAAAAAAGATTGGATATTCATTTAAGGATTTGAGTTTGTTGAAAGTGGCTTTAACGCATGCTTCTGTAGAAAACGAAAAAAAAGAAGTTGGCCAAAAGGTTGATAGTAATCAAAGACTAGAATTTTTAGGAGATGCAATATTTGATGCAATAATTGGCGAAGAGCTGTATAGAATGTTTCCTGAGCGCGATGAAGGATTTTTGACAAAAACTAGATCAAGAATAGTTTGTGAGAATGCACTAGAAAAAATTGGGAAAGATATGGGCATAGGAGATTTAGTTTGGCTTACAAAAGGTGAGGAAAACAGTGGGGGAAGGAAAAAAAAAGCAATAATTGCAGATGGGATGGAAGCGGTAATAGGAGCGATTTTTTTAGATAGCAATTATGAAAACACACGAAATATTGTATTGAATATATTTAAAAAAACAATTAATGATATTTTGCAAACTCAAAATGAGAATAGAGATTATAAGAGCTCATTTCAAGAAAAAGTTCAAGGAAACGTGAAATATAAAGATAAATTGTTTGGAGAACCCATTACAACAAATGATATTAAATATATAGTAACTAAAGAGGATGGACCAGATCACAAAAAGATTTTCGAAGTAGTATTGAAAATAGGGGATATGGTGGCTGGCGTTGGCATAGGTAAAAGCAAAAAGGAAGCAGAACAAGAAGCTGCTAAAATGGCTTTGGAAGAAAGGTAATTGAATGTATTTTAAAAGAATAGAAATGCATGGTTTCAAATCATTTGCGGATCCTGCAATCATTGAATTTGATAAGGGGATAACTTGTGTTGTTGGACCAAATGGAAGTGGAAAAAGCAATATAAGTGATGCGATTAGATGGGTACTAGGAGAGCAAAGCGCAAAGACTTTAAGAGGCGGCAAAATGGAAGATGTTATTTTTGCAGGGACTACAGGTAGAAAGTCTAGAGGCATGGCAGAGGTTACGTTAGTAATTGATAATAGTCAAGCCTTGCTTCCTATCGATTATAATGAAGTAGCTGTTACAAGAAGGATGTATAGGTCAGGGGAAAGTGAGTACGCAATAAATAATAGTCCTTGCAGAATGAAAGATATAAGAGAACTATTTATGGACACTGGGATAGGGGTCGATGGATATTCCCTTATTGGTCAAGGAAAAATTTCAGACATCGTAAGCAATAAAAGTGATAGCATTAGAGAAATATTTGAAGAAACTGCGGGTGTAGTAATGTATAGAAGCAAGAAAGCCCAGACAGAATCTAAATTGAAATCTACTAGTATTAATTTAGATAGAGTAAATGATATTATTGGAGAAATTGAAGGCAGAATTGATGGCCTTAAAGAAGATAGCGAGAAAGCTAAGGAATTTGTAAAATTAAGAGAAAGATACAAAGAATTAGAAATAAACATTACCTTAAAAAACATGGAAGCACTACAAAATAGGAATTCCATATTTAAGGATGATATTGCGATGTTTGAATCGGATATTGATGAGAAGAAAAAAAAGAAAAACAAATTGGATGAAGAAAAAAATCTTCTTGCGAAGGTTACAGAAGAGCTTGAAAGACAAGGTGAAGAAGCTAAAGAAAAAATGTTAGAGGCTATAAAAAACATAAATGAACTAGAAAGTGAAAACGAGGTTAATAAGGAAAGACTTCAAGCAAGAGAAAAAGATAAATGTAGACTACAAAAAGAAATAGGGGAAATTGATGTAAATCTTGCAAGAGAAAGCGAAAACTCAATCAAAGAGAATAATTCAATAACTGAAGTTGATGAAAAACTAAGAGCGCTTAAGAGTTGTTTAGAAAAAGAAAATAAAGATTATCTGGAATTGCAAAATGCTAATCAAAAAGTAAATAAAGAAGTAGAAGAAAGAAAAGGACGTATATTTGATATACAAAAAGAAATTTCATCAAGAAATAATGAAAAAGCAGGATTGGTTAGTTTGTGTGAAACTTTGGAAAAAAGAAAAATCCAGATATTAGATGAACTGGAGACGGGTGGAAATAACCTAAAAAGCACAGAAACCCTGTTGAAAGATTTAGAAGAAGGCTTAACCGTAGAATTAGCTAAACTGAAAAAATTAGAAACGGAAAATACAGAATTTTCAAAGGGAATCCAAAAATCACAGGAACTTGAAAAAGAACTAATAAGTCAGTTAGAGAAGGCAAGAATAAAAGATGGACAACTTAGCTCCAGAAAGAAAACCATTGAAGAAATGGAGAGTAATTACGAGGGCTATTTTGCAGCAGTTAAATATATAATGCAAGATAAAAGACAGGGAATAGAGGGTGTTGTTGCTGAATTGATAGATGTCCCTGTTGGATTCGAAATCGCATTAGAAACAGCTCTAGGAGGAAGCCTACAAAATATAATATGCCAAACCGATGAAGATGCAAAAAGAGCAATAAGAGACTTAAAACAAAATAAAGCAGGTAGGCTTACATTTTTGCCTATTGGAAGCATTAATCCAAAAAAGAGAGAAAAGAAAGACTTGACTAGTGAAAAAGGATTTAGTGGATATGCTGTTGATGTTGTGGATTTTAATCCCAAATATAGAAATGTAATGGAGCATTTGCTAGGGAATGTTGTTGTAACTGAGGATATGGACAGTGCTATTGCTATGGCAAAAAAAGAGGCATATATTAAATATGTTACATTGGAAGGAGAAGTTATTAGTAGTGGTGGGGCAATTACAGGAGGGAAGTTTAAAAATAAGTCTGCGAATATTTTGGAAAGAAGAGCTGAAGTCGTAAAATTGAACGATGAGTTAGATGCGGTTTCCAAACAAAAAAAACTATGTGAAAGTAAATTAGAAGAAACTAGAGCTGCTTTAGAAAATATGATTATTGATAGTATGAAGATAAAAGATAATCTTAGAGTTTTAGAGTTGGATGTTTTTGAGAAGGAAAAAGAAATAAGCATATTTAAGAATTCTTTGAGCGATTACAATAACGTCAAGGAAAAATGGGATAGAGAACTTTTAGAAATTGAAAAAGAACAAGAGAACTCGACACGTGATATTAGCAGAATTGAATCAGAGTCAAAAGATTTTCTAGAAGAATTCAAATCTAATGAAGGCGAAATTGAGAAGCTTCTTTCCAAATCAGACTTATATAAAAGTGATATTGAGAAGAACAGTGAAGAAATAACGAAGATTAGAATAGAACTATCGCAAAAAGAATCGGAGAAAAATAAAATTATTTCTATAATAGATATTGTACAAAATTCCATATTGAATTTAGAAAAGAACAAAAAAGAAAAAGAAAAGGAAATAGCAGAAATAGATTTATTTAAAGAGAAAAATCTGACTTCAAGTGAAGGCTCCAAAGATAATATAAATAAATTTAAAGCAGAAAAAGAAAAATTAGAAAACGAAATGCAGAAGACGGCATCTGAAAAATCCGAAAAAATGTCTGCGTTTACGGAAACAATCAAAATAAGAGACGAGTTGGATTTTGAATTAGAAAAGCTTCAGAATCAAAAACATGAACTAAGCTTGCGTTTAGCGAAACAGGAAACACAACTTGAAAATTTGAATAATAAGCTATGGGAAGAATTCGAAGTTTCTTATGCTGGTGCGCTAGATTATAAGCGTGATGATTTTGTAATGTCTACATCGACAAAAGAGAATAAAGAAATAAAAGATAGGATGAGAGCTCTAGGAGATGTAAATGTTGGAGCAATAGAAGAATATGAAAAAGTAAGTGAAAAATATGCATTTTTGACAGAGCAAAGAGATGATATTGTTAGATCGAGTGATGAATTAAAAGCGATAATTAAAGATATGGATAAGATAATTACTTCTAGATTCAAGGAAAGCTTTGATAAAATTACAGTAAATTTTGAAGAAACATTTAAAGAATTATTTGGTGGTGGAACAGCGACAATAAATATAGATAATGAAGATAATCCGTTGGAAGCTACCATAGAAATAAATGCTCAGCCCCCAGGGAAGCAGCTAAAGCATATTAACTTACTTTCGGGTGGTGAGAAGTCGATGACGGCGATTGCACTTATGTTTGCTGTGCTAAAAACTAAGCCAACGCCTTGTTGTGTTTTGGATGAAGTAGAAGCTGCCCTAGATGATTCGAATATAGATATATTTGCAAAATACTTGAGAAAGTTTGAGAGTGTTCAATTTACACTTATTACACATCAAAAGGCTACGATGGAACATGCAGATGCTATGTATGGGATAACTATGCCTGAGAAGGGCATATCTAAAATTTACTCTTTAAAAATGGAAGATGAAATTGCATAGAAAATTGTATAGGGTAAGATTGCGATAATGTAAGATTAAATGTTGGAGGAAAAATGAGTTTAAGAGATAAAAAAGGATTTTTTGGAAATCTTTCTGAAAAAATAAACGACGTAATAATGGCGAGAGGTTCTGTAGATGAAGAATTGATTGATGATCTTGAGGAAATACTAATTATGTCTGATATTGGCTTGGATACAACTAGAGAAATAATTGAAATCCTTAGAGAAGAAGTGAAAAATAATACACTCACAAAGCCTGAAATAATAAAAATGAGATTAAAAAAAATAATAGTAGATCTAATTGAAAAAGGAAATACAAAAAAAATGTCGAAAGAGTTTCCTTTGATTATTTTGATTATTGGCATAAATGGCTCGGGAAAAACAACGACAATTGGAAAGCTTGCAAATAAGTATTCTTCCGAAGGAAAAAAAGTTTTGTTGGCTGCGGCCGATACATTTCGTGCAGCTGCAAGTGACCAACTGACGGTATGGGCAGAAAGAGCAGGTGCAGATATCGTAAAACACAAAGAGGGTAGCGATCCATCAGCTGTAATTTTTGATGCAATACATGCAGCAAAGGCTAGAAAAGCGGAAGTCCTCATATGTGATACGGCGGGAAGATTGCAGACGAAGAAAAATTTAATGGAAGAACTCAAGAAAATGAGTAAAGTTATTGATAGAGAGTATGAGGGAGCAAGCCAGGAAACATTGCTAGTCTTGGATGCTACTACTGGGAAAAATGCGATTTCTCAAGTGGAGGAATTTTCCAAAATATCGGAGATTACAGGATTGGTAATTACTAAGTTGGATGGAACAGCAAAAGGCGGGATTGCGATTACTATAGCAGATCAATATGATATCCCGATAAAATTTATTGGGGTAGGTGAAAAAGCAGAAGATTTAAAGGAATTTAATCCTACTGATTTTGTAGAAGGAATTTTTGAGGACTAAATTTCAAAGTATATTTGAAGAAATGCGGGAGAGACAAACAATGAGTAAACCTATAGTGGCAGTAGTTGGGAGACCTAATGTAGGAAAATCTACATTTTTTAACAAAGTGGTTGGACAACGAGTTTCTATTGTAGAAGATACGCCAGGAGTTACAAGAGATAGAATATATGCAGAGGCAGAATGGTGTGGAGTTAATTTTGCCTTAATTGATACGGGTGGAATTGAACCAAATTCTGAGGAGGTGATCCCTTCTCAAATGAGAGAACAGGCAGAAATTGCAATGGACATGGCAGATGTTATTTTATTTATTGTTGATGGAAAAGATGGGTTGACTGCTTCGGATAGAGATGTTGCGACTATTTTGATGCACACAAGAAAAGAAGTTATTTTGGTTGTCAACAAAGTGGATTCACAAGCTCAAAATGATTCTATCTATGATTTTTACGAATTAGGTTTAGGAGAACCGATACCTATTTCATCTACTAACATGTTGGGGTTAGGAGATTTACTTGACTTAGTGGTGGAGAGTTTTGAGGTTAACGAAAAAGATGAAGAAGAAGATATAACTAAAATTGCAGTAATTGGAAAACCTAATGTTGGAAAGTCATCTTTGATTAATACGTTACTTGGTGAAAACAGAGTGATTGTATCGCCAATAGCAGGAACGACTAGAGATTCTATTGACACCCCTTTTGAAAAAGATGGGGAAAAGTATATTCTTATTGATACTGCAGGGATTAGGCGAAGGAATAAAATAAATGAAGTGATTGAAAAATACAGTATTGTAAGGGCAATAGCTGCAATTGAAAGATGTGATGTATGCGTTCTGATGATTAGCGGCGAAGAGGGTATAAGTGAACAGGATAAAAAAATTGCTGGCATTGCGCATGAAGCAGGTAAAGGAATTGTTGTAGTAATTAACAAGTGGGATTTAGTTGAAAAAGAAACAAACACTATGAAAAAGTATAAGGAAAGAATCAAAGCTGAATTCCCATTTATGTCTTACGCTCCTTCAATATTCATTTCTGTTAAAGAGAAGCAAAGAATTAACCAAGTTATAGAAATGTCTAAATATGTTGCTGAGAAAAGAGCTCTTAGAGTTCCTACAGGGCAACTAAACAGTTTGATTGCAGATGCTGTAATGATGAAACAACCACCAGCAGATAAAGGAAGAAGATTGAAAATATATTATGGTACTCAAGTTGGAGTTAAACCGCCACTTTTTTCATTTCAGATAAATGATAGGGAATTATTGCACTTTTCATATTCCAGATATTTGGAAAATAGAATTAGAGAAGCGTACGGATTTGAAGGAACTTCGATTAAATTTGTTTTTAGAGAAAAAAGAGATAAAGAATAGAGGGATAAAATGACGATAACTTTAGAAATGGTATTATTGGTACTGGCGGCATATTTCATAGGCAATATTTCGCCTTCAATACTTTTGGCAAAAAAACAAAATATAGATATTAGAAATTCAGGTAGTGGAAATGCAGGAACAACTAATGCACTTAGAACGCTGGGAAAGAAAGCGGCGATTATCACGCTTATTATAGATATTCTCAAAGGTGTTGTGGCTGTAGTATTTGCAGGCTATATTGGAGGGCAACTAATAGCAGAACTTTGTGCAGTTGCAGTTTTTCTAGGACATATATGGCCGATATGTTTTGGGTTTAGAGGTGGGAAAGGTGTTGCGACTGTCTTTGGAGCTTTATTAGGGCTGAACTATATAATGGGACTCGCTGCCTTGGCTATTGTGGCAATAGGAGTTATAGTGTCGAAAAGAATGTCGGTAGGAGCTATATTAGGAGCTTTAACGTTTCCAGTGGTGGCGTACATTTTACAACCTACATTTTTGATTCCAGGTATAATTATTGCAGTACTTCTTATATTTAAACATAGGGCAAATATAGGGAGACTGATTAAAGGAGAAGAGCCTAAGCTTTTCGCAAAAAACAAGAATTAAAAAAGAAAGGAGTGCAGAAGTTATTTGATGTAATTTTTGCTAAGTTTTTTATGAAGAAAATTGGAATAATAGGTGGAGGAAGTTGGGGGACTGCTTTAGCAATTACATTAAGCGAAAAAGGACATTCTGTTAGAATTTGGGATATTGATTCTGAACATGTAAAAGCTATGCAAAGAGATAGAGAAAATAAAAAGTTTTTGCCAGGCATAGAATTCAATAATAATTTGGCGCCTACAAACACTGTGGAAGAGACGTTGCATGATGTAGATGTTGCACTCTTTGCAGCACCGACGCAACACTTCAGAAGCGCTTTTGAAAGTGCACAACAATATTTAAATGATGAGGTTGTTGTAGTAAATGTAGCTAAAGGAATAGAGCAAAAGACATATAAAAGACTTTCAGAAATAGCATATGAAATAAGGCCAAATGTGAAATATGTTGTATTATCTGGACCATCACATGCAGAAGAAGTAGGGAAGAAAATGCCTACTACAGTTGTATCCATATCGAAAGATCAAGATCTTGCAGACTATATACAAGATTTGTTTATAACAGAGAGATTTAGAGTGTACACTGCTTCTGACATTGTTGGGGCGGAGTTAGGTGGAGCAATTAAAAATTCAATTGCCTTGGGAGCGGGAATCTCAGATGGCATGGGATTTGGAGACAATGCTAAAGCTGCCCTTATGACTAGAGGGATTGTAGAAATGAAAAGATTAGGTGTTGCATTAGGCGCTGATATAAACACCTTTGCAGGCTTAACAGGAGTTGGTGATTTGATTGTAACGTGTACAAGCATGCATTCTAGGAATAGAAGATGCGGGATCCTTATAGGGGAAGGCTTAAAACCAGAAGAGGCTACAGAAAAAGTACAGATGGTTGTGGAGGGAATGTTCTCTACAGAAGCGATATATGGCCTTTCGCAAAAAGTTGGAGTTGAAATGCCAATTATAGAGGGAATATATAAAATTATCAAAGGTGAATACGATGCAAAAGAAGCGGTGCATATACTTATGGGTAGAGAAAGAAAACCCGAATAGATTATTAGGTGTTGCATAGAATAAGGGTGGAATAAGTGAGGACAAAGCCTAGATTCTTAGATAGGTATGGATTTTAACAATATGAAAGAAAATAAAACATTCTATATTCAAACGTTCGGATGTCAGATGAATGAAAGAGACTCGGAAACAATAGCGGGAATTTTATCCCAAAAAGGATATTTTGAATCAGAAAATAAGGAAGATGCTACAGTTGTTGTTATTAACACTTGTAGTGTACGAGATAATGCTGACCAAAGATTTTTTGGTACGTTAGGACAATTTAAAAAGTCGAAAGAAAAAGCATTGTTGGAAAATAGAGACTATGTTGTATGCATTTGTGGTTGTATGATGCAACAGCAGCATATAGTGGACGCAATAAAAGAAAGCTACCCATGGGTAGATATTGTTTTTGGAACGCATAACATTCAAAATTTTCCAGAATTACTCGAAAACACATTGTCACAAAGCAAAAGAAGAGCTATAAATGCAAAAGGCGGAATTTTTGAAATTTTTGATGACACTGATTGTATTTCAGAAAACCTCCCATCGAAAAGAATGTATAGTTATAAAGCTTATGTAACAATAATGTATGGTTGCAATAATTTTTGTACTTATTGTATAGTTCCATATACAAGAGGAAGAGAAAAAAGTAGAGCTAAAAATGAAATAATAAAAGAAATAAATGAATTAGTTGAAAATGGATGCAAAGAAATTACCTTATTGGGTCAAAATGTGAACTCTTATTTAGGGAAAGCTTCTGATGGCGAAAAAAAGAATAATGAGAATTGTAGCAAGGAGTGTGTTGGTGAGAACGCAATAGAGGACGCGCAATTAAATTTTCCTCAACTTATAGATGCAATAGAGAACGAGACTAAAATTGAAAGGTTAAGATTTATGACATCTCATCCAAAAGACTTGTCGGATGATTTGATTGATACGTATAAAGTTTCCAATGTACTTTGCGATTCAATCCATTTACCTGTACAGTCGGGGAGTTCAAGAATTCTTGATAGAATGAACAGGAAATACACGAAAGAAAAATATATAGACTTAATAAATAAAATTAGAAAAGTCAAACCAGATATTTCAATCAGCACAGATATTATTGTTGGATTTCCAGGAGAAACAGAGGAAGATTTTTTAGAAACTTTAGATCTTGTAAAAAGTGTAGAATTCGATTCTGCATTTACATTTATTTACTCTGTTCGAAAGGGGACTCCTGCCGAGAACTACTCGGATCAAATACCAGAAGAGATAAAGCATGAAAGATTCAATAGACTTGTTGACGCTATTAATTCGTCGTCTGAGAAAAAAAACAAGGAAAGAATTGGAAAAATCGAAAAAGTATTGGTAGAAGGACTTAGCAAAACAAATAAGAACTACTTAACTGGAAGAAGCAGCCAATTTAAGACTGTGAATTTTTCAATTCAAGATATAGAAGAAGATTTAGCAAAATACATTGGGGAAATAGTAAACGTGGAGATTACAGACGCGAATACGTTTAGTTTGTTTGGAAAAATAAATTGCTCGCAGAAATGAATTAAGCAAATGCCTCGTATATGAGAAAGGGAAAAAATGTTATCAAAGTATAGTGTAAAAAAACCAATGACGGTTTTAGTTGCGGTAGTGCTGATTATCGGACTGGGATTTTTGTCGTTTTCCAAGCTGAAAACGGACTTGCTTCCTAGTATGGAACTTCCATTTATAGTTGTCGCAACAACATATCCTGGTGCTACTCCAGAAAAGATAGAAGAAACTGTTACGAAACCGTTAGAAACTGGGTTATCTACTGTGCCGGGTATAGAAAATATTTCTAGTTCATCTTCAGAAAATCAAAGCATAATTTTTCTGGAATTTGGATATGAGACTAATATGGATTCGGCATTAATAGAGGTTAATAGTCAGCTTGATTTGTTGGAAGGCTTCTTGGATGATGCGGTCATACCTCCAATGGTAATAAAGATGAACCCGGATATGATGCCGATAATGATAATGGGAGTTAGTCAGGACGGAAAAGATGTAACAGAATTGTCCAAAGAAATAGAAAATAATATTATCCCGCAATTAGAAAGAATACAAGGTGTGGGAGCGGTTAATTCCACAGGACTTGTGAGCGAACAATTACAAATTACTCTTGATAAAGAAAAAGTAGATGAAATAAATGCACAACTTTTAGGAAGCGTTAGTTCGAGTCTAGAGGGAATTACGAAACAAATAGAGTTGGGAGAAGCTGAACTTGCAAAACTAAACGCTGAACTCGAAAAAAACATATCTGAACAAATTGGAGATTTCACAACACAGCAAAAGGAATTGATCGACAGTATAACAGAAATAGAAACGACGCTTATCCCGCTTATAAATGCACAGGCACAACTAAATACAGAGCTTAATGCAGCTACAAAACAAAGAGATGAACTCCAGGCGATAATTGATTCCATTGAAGCTGGGGGAGGGACTCCGTCGGCAGATCAAGTGAATAGCTTGGCTTTGTTAAATTCGAATGTTTTCACTTTAACTGCACAAGTCGAAGCAATAGATAGTCAGATAGCTCCCTTAAAAGCAACAAAAACAGGACTAGAAAAAACTTTGATTGACATTTCAGGTGGAGCAGACCTTATCAATTCTGCTTATATCAATTTAAGGGCAGAAATTGCTATACAGGAAAGTCTTTTGCAAAACCAAAAAGCACAGCTTGAGTCGGAAAAATCTGACGCGTTAGAAGCGGCGAATATCGAAGAACTACTCACTGCAGAAATGATAAGTAATATTCTCATGGCTCAAAATTTTTCGTTGCCAGCGGGTTATGTAAGCGAAGGTGATACAGAATTTGCCTTGAAAATTGGAGAACAGTTTACTTCGTTAGAAGAAATTGAAAACTTAGTAATAATGGATACGGGGACGATGCAAGTTGAACTTGGAGATATTGCTAGTATTTCAGTTCAAGAAACGAGGGAAGACGTATACTCAAAAGTAAATGGGAAAGATGCAATTATTCTTAGTATCCAAAAGCAAAGCAACATTTCAACTGCAGAAGCTTCCGAAAACATCAATAACCAAATGCAGGAAATGATAATGGAAAATGAAGGCCTCGGGCTTACTCCGCTTATGGATCAAGGCGTGTATATTGATATTATTATTGGTTCTGTTTTGAACAATTTGATATTGGGAGGGATATTTGCAATCCTTATATTATACTTATTTTTAAGAAATGTAAGGCCAACAATAGTTGTTTCGCTTAGTATTCCTATAAGCATAATGTTCGCAATTGTACTCATGTATTTTTCGGGAGTAGATTTAAATATTATTTCGTTATCGGGTCTTGCACTAGGAGTAGGGATGCTCTTAGATAATAGTATAGTTGTAATTGAGAATATTTTTAGGATGAGAAGCCAAGGGATGTCATCTCTAAAAGCGGCAGTTGCAGGAGCGAAAGAAATTTCAGGTGCGATAGTTGCTTCCACTCTTACTACAATTTGTGTTTTCATGCCAATACTCTTTACGGATGGAATGTCAAGACAACTATTTATGGATATGGGCCTTACGATTGCATATTCTTTAATTGCCAGCTTGGTAGTAGCGCTAACGGTAGTTCCATCATTGAGTGCTACGCTGCTTAAAAAAGAACTAAAACAACCTGGAAAGTTGTTTGAAAAATCTTTAGCTGTTTACGAAAAATTATTAAAGAAAACATTGGAAAGAAGAGCGTTGGTCTTGATTACAGCTGTTCTGTTGTTAGTTGCAAGTGCTGGAATAGCAGCAAATACAGGAATAGTTTTCATTCCAGAAGCGGATAGTGATGAAATGTCGGCAACGTTTGTTGTTGATGAGGAAACCACAGTTGACGAGGCAAGAGAACTAGGAGATGATATAGTAGAAGAAATGTTGCAAATTGAAGGAATAGAAATTGTAGGTGTCCAGCAAGGCTCTATGATGGGTCAAGGAAAAGATATTTCTGCATATATTAAGCTTGACGAAGATAGAGATAAATCCAGTCAAGAAATAGGCATGATGATAAGCGAAATAGCTATGGATTACCCTGTGGAAGCTCAAGTCACAACTTCTACAATGGATATGTCTGCTCTCTCTGGAACTGGAATTCAAGTGAAAATTTTAGGAACGGATTTAGACACTTTGATAAAAATATCGAATGAAATAAAAGAAATTTCTTTAGAGATAGAAGGTGTAGAAACGGCGACAAATGGACAGGAAGAAGCTGCTGTAGAGAAAAGAATAATAGTTGATAAGAATAAAGCTAGCGAATATAATTTGACAGTGGCGCAGGTTTACCAAGAAATAAGCAAGGCGTTAGAGACAGAAGTAGATTCAACTACAGTTACTTTGGATGCTAAAGATTATCAAGTTGTAGTAATTAAGGATAATGAAGATTTCTTGACGTATGACAAACTAGAAAATCATATAATATCGATGGATGGAGCTACAGGTAATAGCGAAGTTGAATTAGGTGAAATTGCAAAATTTGAAGAAGCGGAAGGATTGGCAACTATTAGTCATGAAGATCTTACTAGAGTTATGACTGTTACTGTTACGCCAGAAGAAGGCGAAAATGTTACGCTTGTAGGTAGAGACCTTGAAAACGCACTTGAAGGCTACGAATTGCCTGACGGATATGAAATAGATTACGGTGGAGAGATGGAAACAATCATGGAAACTATGTATGATTTAATAGTTTTGATTCTCGTTGCTATTGCGTTCGTGTACTTGATTATGGTTGCACAATTCCAAACATTATTGTCGCCTTTTATAATCATGTTTACTATGCCACTAGCGTTTACAGGAGGGTTTTTGGCATTAGTAATAACTGGACATGAGCTAAGCGTAATCGCTATGTTGGGCTTCGTAATGCTATCGGGGATAGTTGTAAATAATGGAATTGTATTTGTTGACTATACTAATAAGCTTAGAGCAGAGGGAATGGAAAAACGAGAAGCGTTAATTACAGCAGGAACAAGAAGGTTTAGACCAATAGTGATGACGGCTCTAACTACAGTGCTGGGCTTGATGACTCTTGCGTTGGGAATAGGAACAGGGACAGAAATGATAAGTCCAATGGCGATAGTAGTTATAGGTGGACTTTTATATGCGACGTTAATGACACTATTTGTAGTTCCTGTAATGTATGATTTGCTTTATAGAAAAGAATTCAAAATTATAAGAGACGAGGACTTAGAGGAAATTAAGGAATTAGACAAAATATAAATTCTGCTAAAGTGTACATAATTGACATAACACAAAATAAATGTATAATGTATTAAAAGGGACAAATGTATAGGAGGA
>CAYJEX010000004.1:0-89385 GCA_964369465.1 uncultured Oscillospiraceae bacterium | reverse complement strand
TCATTTTTCTATATATCAAGTCAATACTTTTTTTGAAGTTTTTTTGTTTTTTTTGTATTTTTTTCTTGATATTTTAACTGTTTTCTCTCTATTCGTTACTAGTAGCATATAGATGTACTTACACTTTCTAAAATACATGATTTCTATGTAATTACCACTGCATGCTGAGTAAAAAAATATGCCAAGCAATATTGTTTGGCATATTAATATCTTACATTATATAGTTCTATAATATATGTTGTTATGTTATTCAAAAATTTAGTCGTTTACTCTTTTTCTTAAAGCAACAAAGCTAATTCCAGCTACAGCCATCATGCCTATAATTGTATATAACATAATATTTGTATCATCACCTGTTGCAGGTACATCTATATCAGTTATATCAGCTTCATAAGTGAATATTGATAATGGTGCATTAAAAGGGTGCATCCCACGTTCATTAGTTTCTATATCAATATAACCATCTCCCGTTGTTCCTTTCAAAAGATCAGCGCTACCTGGTTCTGCAAAATAGAAAACATTAACAAGAGTTCCTTCTTTCATGCCAGCTACATAAAGTCTAATGTTAGCTCCTTCTTCAATTATATCGTCTGGTTCAATTGTTCCATTTACAACAAGAGTTCCAAGGTTTAAGGATGTATGCGTATTAAGAACGTTGGAAATGCTTGCTAACAGCCAAGTTATCTCATCTTCATAAAAGTCAGATAATTTCATTTCAACAATTTCTACTGCAATATGAGAAAATCTTGCATCCGTAACTTTCGCAGAAATATTTCCATCATTTAATGTTGGAACAGCCTTTAACTCCGCACCCGAATAAAGCGTGAATTTTTTTGTTGTAACATTGTAGGTCGCTGTATCATCTGGTGTAAATGTAACTTCAAATGTAAGATCGCTAGAGAAATCGTGAGCAAAGTCTATAAAGTAATTGCCAGAGTCCTCACCCCAATTGTCTGCAGTTTGATCCCACGTAACAGTTCCTTCAGGAAGTGCCACCGGCGCCCCATCACTTGTAGTAGGCGCATCTAACCATACTCGAAGTTGATCATGACCATTTACCGCAATTCGAAGAGAGAAGTCCACGTCGCTAGCCGCCGATACATGCGTCGGCATAGAAATCACACCTACCATCATCAATGCCGCAAGCACAAAAGTAAATATTTTTTTTGTTTTCATAGTTATTCCTCCAAACATCATGTGTCATACACAGTTACATACATTATATTCACATACTGCTCACATGTCAATGCACCTGGCCTTAGAAATAAAATATGCCAAGCAATATTGTTTGGCATATTAATATCTTACATTATATAGTTCTATAATATATGTTGTTATGTTATTCAAAAATTTAGTCGTTTACTCTTTTTCTTAAAGCAACAAAGCTAATTCCAGCTACAGCCATCATGCCTATAATTGTATATAGCATAATATTTGTATCATCACCTGTAGCAGGCACATCTATGTCAGCTTCCGTTTCATCAACAAAAACCATGAATAATGATCCGTCGCCTGGAATAAGAGTATCAAATGATGTAGTCATATCAATGTATCCATCCCCTACTGTTGCATCTAAAGAAGTAATACTTTGGTCTCCTCCTAGATTTAATACAGTAACAGGAGTTCCTTCATTAAGACCAGGTACGTTAAGTCTGAAATTTTCATCTGGTCCAACTGTAATGTCAGGAGTAATCGACACAAATACAGCAAGCGTTCCCATAGTTTGCGGTTGGTTATTCAAAAAAGTAGAATATGCCGCTAATAACGAAAAATACATTTCTTCATCAACTCTTCTAATATCATCAAGAACAAGCTCGATAACTTCCAAATCATTTGCAGCTGCAGCAGAAAGTAATTCTGCCGAAATATTTCCATCATTTAAAGTTGGAATGGTATTTAGCTTTGCATCTGAAAAAAGTGTGAATTTTTTTGTTGTAACATTATCTGTTGTTGTATCATCTGGCGTAAATGTAACTTCAAAAGTAAGATCAGTAGAGAAGTCGTGAGCAAAATTTATAAAATGTTTACCAGAGTTAGCACTCCAAGTTTCTCCAGTTTGATCCCACGTAACAGTTCCAGAAGGAAGTGTTGCTGGCACTCCATTATCCGCAATGGTTCCTTCTAACCATATTGTAATTTCGCCATCTACTGCCCCATCTGTGACTCTTAGAGAGAAGTCCACATCAGTAGCTGCTGATACTTGCGTCGGTGCAGAAATCACACCTACCATCATCAATGCCGCAAGTACAAATGCAAGTATTTTTTTTGTTTTCATAATAATTATTCCTCCATATCATGTGCAATACATAGTTACATACAGTTTATGCAAACACTTCATGCTTGTCAATACTTATTGAGAAACATTACAAAAATGTAATGTTTCTCAACATTGCATTCTTTTACAAGGATAAACTCTATCGCTATGTTTTGATTTCGGCTTTGCCTTTGAATGAAAAAAACTCCTTTTCAGAAGTTTTTTTAAAATACTTTTCTCTATTTTTTGAAACAGTCGCTACAGTATACAGGCTTTTCGTTACGAGGCTCAAATGGAACCTTGCAGTCAGTTCCACAATCCGCACATACTGCGTCGTACATTTGGCGTGGTCCTCTAGAAGCATTTTTACGAGCATCTCTGCACGTCTTGCAACGCTGTGGTTCATTCTCAAATCCTTTTTCTGCATAAAATTCTTGCTCATTAGCTGTGAAAGTAAATTCTTGTCCGCATTCCTTGCAAACGATAGTTTTGTCATTAAACATATGTCTTAATCCCCTTTTGAAAAAACAGCAATGCCGACTTGCATCGCTTTCCTATATAAGAATATATTACGATGCTTTAAATGTCAACAAAATTCTTGCATTAGAAAAATTATTCAATTAATTTGCTATTATTCCATCGTATAAAGCAAAACAATTTGCACTAACTAGCAAAATAGTTAAAATGTTTGTTATTTATTTCGCAAAAGCGATTAAAAGTAACGTTATAATCCATCTTCAACATATCTCTTTTTCTTCTTTATCCCAACAAAGTACATCAAAAATCCAGCCAAAATCACAAGTGAGGCTCCAATATACGATGTAATAGATAAAATTTGCTCAAGAAAAATATAAGCCAGCACAATTGAGAAAATTATTCCAGAGTAATTATATATGCTCACGTCCGAAGCAGGAGCAAAAGCATAAGAATATGTAAGGCATATTTGCCCCGCTGCTGCAAGAAGCCCTATCATCAAAAGAAATATTAGTTCTATATATGTAGGTATTACAAAATCCATAATCATTAGAGGAATCGTAAAAAGCGTCGACAATGAAGAAAACACGAAGATTATTAACCAAGGATGTTCTTTTCCTTTTAAAGAACTAATTAGCGTATATGCGATTCCTCCAAATATTGCCGATGCGATAGCTGCCAATATTGGCATAAGATCCGAAGTAAGATTGGGGCCCGAAACAAATATCACACCTGCAAATGCAATTATCAAAGCGACAACATGTATTTTTTTTATTTTTTCCTTCAAAAATATTGCCGCAAGCAAAACAGTAATAAACGGTGACAATCTAAAAAGAGTTGCAACATCACCTTGTGTTCCATTTCCCGTTGCATAAAAAAGAGTAACCATTCCTAAGTATCCAGCAATTGCTCTAAAAACAAGAAGCTTTATATTTTTTTTATTGCCTGAGAATTTTATTCGCCCTTTTTTCAGAAACAAAAATGCTATCCCCATGGCAATTACATTTCTAAAGAAAACTTGTTCGAAAATTGGTATGGTTTGAGATGTTTTCGCTATAAATATTTGCATTGAGGCGAAAAAAAACGATGACGAAATCATCAAAAAACACGCAAGTTTTCTGCTTTCATATTTTCCATTTAATTTGTTGTTCAATTTCTGATTCTCCTACATCATATAAATATTTTATTATTTTTTTTTCTCAAGTACTTTGATTCCAAATCTTCTTTGTGATATACAAAACTTTCATCATTAAATTCTTTTGCGCTTACAGGGCAATTCTTTATGCAATAGCAGCATTTCATACATGTTCCCGAAACAAGGTTTGGGTTATTTTTTTCAATCGCACCCATTCTACATCCCAAAACGCATTTCATACACAAAATACAATCCTCGTTAGTCACTGGTTTCACATGTCTAATGTCTATAAATGTTCCGTCTTCTTTCATCGGCTTATAGTAACCGAAGTATGGTTTGGGGTTACCAACCTCTTCCCATTTTGAAAATGGTTCTTCTTTATATAGAACTCTTTTTCCAATGTCACATCCAAATTTCGTTGCTTCCTCTATATCCAAATCATCTGGCCTCCCTTTTGCAAGGACTGTCGAAAAAGAATGCTCTCCAATAAATGCTGCTGCACCTATAGGTTTACAACCTGAGTCTTCCATCAAGTCTTTTAATTCTATAAGCGAATCTTGAAAATCTCTATTTCCGTACAAGACAACTGGAATCGCCAAGGCTCCATTTCCTACAATTTTTATTTCTTTTTTGATTAAATTGGGCATCCTTCCTGCAACTACAGGCATTCCCATAACAACAAGTGTTTTTTCATCAAATACAAGTGTTTTTTTTCTTTTGTCGGGCAAGGAAAAGTCTACACAGTTTAACGAAATCTTCGAATCTGATATCCCATCAAATCCTTTTTCATTTTTCCTACCATTATATAGAGTTGTATATATTGCTTCTCCTATCGCCTCTACCACTTTTTTTGTAGTTCCTGTTCCTGTAAAATACACTATCATTATATTATTTACCATCATTTCCTCCCTTCCTAACGAAAAAATAATGTTTTTTTATTTTATTAAACTTCTTCAAAACGAAAGCACCTTAATTGTACCATTATTTTTAGGTGTTGACATCTCAAAACTTTAAAATTAAAATTGATAATATGCAATCCGCTATTTCTATAATTACACGAGACAGGAACAGAATCATGAACATTAACGAAACAATATGCACAGAGCTGAATGTGAAAAATTCTCACGGAGAAAACATCATCAACTTAATCGACGAAGGGAATACCATCCCTTTCATTGCAAGATACAGAAAAGAACAAACAGGTTCTATGGACGATCAACTCTTACGAACTTTTTCAGACAGACTTGAATATCTTCGAAATCTCGAAAAAAGAAAAGAAGAAGTTATCAAATCAATTGTTGAACAAGAAAAAATGACTCCCGAATTAGAAAAGGAAATTGCGGGGGCCATGACATTAGCTAAGGTAGAAGATATTTATAGACCATACAAACCAAAAAAGAAAACTAGAGCGTCTGTGGCAAAAGCAAAGGGGCTTGAACCTCTATCTATATTTATCATGGAACAAGACGAAAGCAACACTTCTCCAGAGTTAGAAGCAGAAAAATATATTACAGATGAGGTTCCAAATGTCGAAGAGGCTCTCCAAGGTGCAATGGATATAATTGCCGAAACAGTATCTGATAGTTCTGACACAAGGGAGGCTATCCGTAAATTACTATTACGCGATGGCGAAATAGTATGTTCGAACAATAGCAACGAAGAAACTAGCGTATACTCAGATTATTATGACTTTTCCCAAAAAATAAAATTACTTCCTCCTCACCGAATATTAGCAATGGATAGAGGCGAAAAAGAAGGGTTTTTAAAAGTTGCAATATTCATCGAAAAAGAAAACTGCTTAAACACGATAAAAGATTTTTATATCAGAAACAATTCAACATGCAGTGAATACATTGAGAAAGCCATTGAAGATTCATACGACCGACTTCTCTTCCCATCAATGGAAAGAGAAAGACGTTCTGCTTTGACAGAAAGTGCCGCGACTTCTGCCATTTCTGTTTTCTCAGAAAATCTGAAGAATTTACTTTTGCAGGCTCCTGTAGCAGGAAAAGTAACATTAGGGCTAGACCCTGCATACAGAACAGGTTGCAAACTAGCTGTCGTAGACGAAACAGGGAAACCTCTAGCTTCAGATGTCATTTACCCAACTCCTCCGCAAAACAAAGTAGAAGAAGCAAGTAACACCGTAAAGAAGCTCATCAAAAAATTCAATGTCGATTTAATAGCAATAGGCAATGGGACCGCTTCTAGAGAAAGCGAACAGTTTATAGCCACCCTTATCAAAGAGTATGCGACTAGCGAAGGCAAAACCATTTCATATGTAATAGTAAACGAAGCTGGTGCATCTGTTTATTCAGCTTCAAAACTTGCAGCGAAAGAATTTCCAAAATACGACGTTTCAATAAGATCAGCAATCTCCATCGCAAGAAGACTGCAAGACCCGCTAGCTGAACTTGTAAAAATAGACCCTAAATCAATAGGTGTAGGACAATACCAGCACGACATGCCAAAAGCACAGCTAGAAAATGCGCTTGGAGGCGTTGTAGAATCTTGTGTAAACTCTGTAGGAGTAGATTTAAACACCGCATCTCCTTCTCTTTTGTCGTATGTTGCTGGCATAACTTCTTCTATAGCAGACAATCTCGTTACATATCGAGAATCTACTGGTAAATTCAAAAGCAGGAAAGAACTTTTGAAAGTGCCAAAACTCGGCCCTAAAGCATTTGAACAATGTGCTGGATTTTTGAGGATATCAGACGGTGACATCTTGGATAAAACAGGGGTTCATCCCGAATCATACGAAGCAACTGCAAAGTTTCTATCTAAATGTGGTTATTCCTTAAGCGATGTTGCATCAGGCAATATTTCCGATCTAAAAGAGACAGCACAAAAATTGGGTTTAAAAACAATAAGCAACGAACTACAAATAGGCACAGAAACTTTATCCGATATAATTGATGAACTCCTTCGCCCGGGAAGAGATCCTCGCGAGGAACTTGAAAAGCCACTTCTAAGAAGTGATGTTATAGAAATGTCTGACTTGTCGAGCGGCATGAGACTCAAAGGCACCGTAAGAAACGTAATTGATTTTGGTGCATTTGTTGATATTGGAGTCCATCAAGATGGTTTGGTACACATTAGCCAAATTTGTGATAGGTTTATAAAACATCCTTCAGAAGTCCTAAAAGTTGGTGACATCGTGGATATCGAGGTAATGGACGTTGATACTACAAAGGGCAGAATTAGTTTAACTATGAAATTTAAAAATGATTCAGAATAACACAGAATTATTCTATATCACAAGTACTAAAAAGGAGATTGTGCAATTTGTCCAATCTCCTTTTATTCACTTTGTTTGTCAAATATTACTTGTTCCAAGTTTCTGCCCAATGTTGTTTTATTCCATCATCTCCACTTGCAACAATAACTTCGACCAATCTGTGTATACTCCAATTCCCGCTAAGCCTATTGTCTTCTTGATATTCTCCTGGAATGTCATGTTCATCAAAGTAACTTTCAGGATAGTCATGTTTCCATTGCTCTCCAAATTGCAAGAGTCCTGTATATCCAAGCGAGTTAACGACATGTTCTCTTCCCGTACTTTCATGATATATTATATTGAGTATCACAGCTTTTCTTTCATCCGTGTACACTCCATGATTTCTTAACTGTCTTTCAACTTCATCAGCCCAAGGAATGGCTGTATAATGTGGTTCTTGATCAAACCCAACAAAGCCTTCCTCCATTGCCACAGCGGGCGTTTCAACCCCTTCAATTGTTGTTCTTTCTTCTCTCGCTGGCAAGCTCAATTGTATTGTAATTGTTTCTGAAAAATCACTAGATATATAGTTTTCTTCATAAGGAACACGTACTATAGCTTTTACAAAGTAATCTTTTTCGTACTCAAAACCATCTATCACACTTGTTTTCTCTTCAGTAAAAAGTGCCTCTGTGAAATTCTCCCCATCCTCGGAAATATAATATACAAACTCTCTACCCTCTCTATCCTCTTCAGTTTCTATGAAGAAATGTGCTTCATTGTCTTTCTCTTCAAAGTTTATTATTGGTAAGTTAGGTACTTCTGCCGCTTTTGACACCTCAATAGATTTATCTATAACCACAAATAAAATTATCCCAGCAATTATAACAATCGGAACAATTACACATGCCCTTTTGATAAAAGTGTCGCTCCATAATTTGAAATTAATATCCAACATCAAAATTCCCCTCTAAATGTTTTCTCGCGTTACTTTAAAATAGTCACTGTAGCATATATGTTTTCATTCTAATTATATACAACAAGACATACGTAAATATTAGAAACTCATTTTCTCATTCATTATATATTTTTTATTATACCATTGCAATTGGTATAGAAAATATTGTCATCAAGTTATATAATATTATTAAGAAAGATTTTGACAAAACGATATATCAAATAAATGTACATTTGAATAGTATATGGAGGAACATATGAATTACAACAAATTAGCAGAATTACTTTTTCCAGATATAGAGAAAGTTCCAGCAGATTACGAGGAAATTTATCCTCCTAGAAATCTTCCTGAGGGAGCTCCCGCTGTTAGACTAGGGCCTAGTCCAACTGGTTTCATTCATCTTGGCAACCTATACGGAGCATTTGTCGACGAAAGGCTCGCTCATCAAAACAATGGTGTTTTCTTGCTCAGATTAGAAGATACTGACGAGAAGAGATATGTCGAAGGTTCAGTAGAAACCTTAATAGACTCTCTCTCTTATTTTGGAATACACTTTGACGAAGGAATTACAGTCAATGGCGAAACAGGAAGTTATGGCCCTTACGCACAAAGTAAAAGAGGTCATATATACAAATCATACATTAAGTCTTTAGTGAAAAAAGGGCTCGCATATCCTTGTTTTCTAACTGAAGAGGAAATATCTTCAATTAGAGAAGAACAAGAAAAAAACAAAATTACACCTGGAATTTATGGTAAGTATGCTAAATCTAGAAATCTAGATTTAGAAGAAATTATAAACAAATTAGATTGCGGCGAAGAGTTTGTTATGCGACTCAAATCACAAGGAAATGATCAAATCGACAAAGAAAACAAAGATGGATATTTCACGATAACAGATGGTATTAGAGGCGAGATCACCATGCCAAGAAATTTTCAAGATGTTGTAATTCTAAAAAAAACTGGCCTTCCAACGTACCACTTCGCACATGTAGTAGATGATTATTTGATGAGAATAACACATATCGTAAGAGGAGAAGAATGGCTTGCCTCACTTCCTATTCATATCGAAATATTCGAATCACTAGAACTGGAGAAACCAATATTCTGCCATACGACTGTTTTGATGAAGCTTGACGAAAACGGCAATAAAAAGAAACTTTCAAAAAGGAATGACCCTGAATTAGCATTAAGTTATTATAAAGAACAAGGCTACCACTATGAAGCTGTCCGAGAATACTTGCTGACTATCCTAAATTCGAATTTTGAAGAATGGAGAATAGATAATCCAGCGCTTCCTATCGAAGAGTTTATATTCACATTAGAAAAAATGAGCAAAGCAGGCGCTTTATTTGATCTAAATAAATTAAATGATATATCAAAAGATGTACTTCTAAATATAGATAGTATCTCTCTTTCTACATTTTTGCTAACTTGGGCAAAAGAATTTAACTTGCCAGCTTATGTCCTTTTATCTATGCACCAAGATACTTTAATTAAAGCTCTGGCAATTGGTAGAGATGGAGATAAGCCTCGAAAAGATTTTATGTATGCTTCTCAAATATACGATTACATCAGTTACTTTTTCGACGAAACCTTTAAAATAGAAGAACCTATTCCTGAAAATATCTCCAATGAAGACTGCAAGGAAATATTGAAAAGGTACTCAGAGTCATATAACGAAAAAGACAATCAAGAAGAATGGTTTGAAAAAGTAAGAAACATATCCGAAGATTTAGGCTATGCAAAAAAGCCAAAAGATTACAAGAAAAATCCCGAAGAATTTAAAGGCCATGTAGGACACGTGAGCACAGCAATTAGAGTTGCATTAATGGGGCGTTCGCAATCCCCAGATTTATGGGAGATTCAACAAATCATGGGAAAAGAAAAAGTATTACAAAGACTAGCGAACTACATTTCACAACTTGAGCTAATCACTATCTAACAACGATTTATAACTTAAGTTAATCGCCATCTAACAACGACATTCATCGTCAAAATAAAAAGCAACTGCCGAGAGCCTTTATGGCGTGCGACTATGTTGCTTTTTTTATAAAGCAAAGGAACATTCACACCTAACACAAAGATTGTTAGAAACGAAAACTCCTCATAATCACACTAGTACACTATTTAAAATAAAGTTATACAATTTTTTTATCATAAAGTCTTGCAGCATTTAGAACAACAAGCACAGAACCTGCATTATGCACAAGCGCTCCTGTTGCTGGGTTTAGCAATCCCAAAACTGACAAAATAATTGCTCCGAAATTAATAACCATTGACATTGTAATGTTAAATTTAATCGAAAATATCGTCGCATTTGATAGTTTTTTGATATATGTAATCTTAGATATATCATCGCCCATAATCGCAATATCCGCAGCGTCTATTGCAATGTCGCTGCCCATTGTTCCCATTGCTATTCCAACATTTGCGGTTTTGAGAGCAGGTGCATCATTTACACCATCGCCTACCATGCAAACATCGTTTCCGTTTTTCATAAATTCTTTTACCGCAGAAACTTTATCTTCAGGAAGAAGTGAAGATTTAACTTCTGTAATTCCAACTTTACTCGCTATAAAATTAGCACTTTGCTTGTTATCACCAGTAAGTAATATAGTTTTAGCAATTCCTGCTAATTTCAAGTTTGAAATAGCCGCTTGCGATGTATCTTTTATTTCGTCAGAAAGTCCAATAACTCCAATAACTTTTTCAATGTTTGCTACAATAATCACAGCTTTGCCTTGCTCTCTCAAACTCGAAACAACGACTTCCACTTCGTTCTCAATACTAAGTTTTGCATTGTCCTCTATAAGTTTTTCATTTCCACAGAATGTCACCAGACCATCTACAGTCCCTACAACACCTTTTCCAACTACCATTGTAAAATATTTCAAATCTTCAAGTTTAATATTGTTCGCTTTGGAATAAGTCACAACAGCTTTTCCAATAGGATGTTCTGAACGGCTTTCTACTGTACTTGCAAGTGTCAGTAGCATATCTTCATCAAAATCAAAAGTTTTTATGTCACTTACTACAAGCTTTCCGTGCGTTATAGTTCCTGTCTTATCGAAGCAAATCGTACTAACTGTTCCCATCCTTTCTAAAGCATCACCCGATTTGATTAAAACTCCATTTTTTGTTGCTTGTCCGATTGCTGCCATAATAGAAGTTGGAGTAGCTAAAGCTAATGCTCAAGGGCAAAATACAACTAAAATTGTCACAGCTCGAATAAGTGCGTCATCTGGCCTGTTCATAACAAAAGAAAAAATTAAATATGTAACTATAGAAATTATGCAAGCTAAAGGGACAAGATATCCTGCCCATTTATCCACTATCTTCTGCGTAGGTGCTTTTTGATTTTCAGCATCTTCAACAAGTTTTATCATTTTTTGTAGTGATGAATTTTCAAAAGATTTTGTGACTTTAACATCAACTGAGCCGAATCGATTTATTGTTCCTGCAAACACTCCATCATTCACTCTTTTATCCACTGGCAGATTTTCCCCCGTCATAATGCTTTGGTCAACAGTTGTGTCCCCAACTACAATCACGCCATCTGCCGGAAAACTTTCACCTGGCAAAACTCTGATTATATCATTTTGCTTGATATCTTTTGCCTCAACCATTTTTTCGCTATTTTCTGTAATTAGACGTCCTTGTGGCGGAACAAGATTCAATAACATTTCAATGCCTTTTTTAGCTTTTTCAACCGTCCTATCTTCTAAACGTTCACCAATAGCCATAATAAAGGCAACTTCACCTGCCGCAAAAACATCTCCAATGTATACTGCTGCTGCCATTGCAATGGTAATTAGAAGCGGAGAGGTAATTCGCTTGTCTAAAGTGTTGGCAATTGCAAGATACACAAGAGGGACACCTGAAATAATAAGCGATACCCACGCAGGGTTTATCATAAGTTCAAAAGATATATCCATCAGTGGTAATATATACTCTAAAATAAAACTTGCAAATAAAAACAAACCTGAAATCAAAAGCATTGGAATAGAGTTGAGTTTCATTATTTGATCCTTCATTTTGACTTTCCCCCTAAATTGTTTTTGAAAACTGATTAAGTGCAGAAATCAGATTTTTTATTGTTTCTTCTTCTTTGCCACTACTTATTCCATCAAGAACACAGTGTTGCATATGCCCCTCAAGGATAAGTTGCCCCGTTTTATGAAGCGCAGATTTAATAGCTCCGATTTGAATCAAGATATCCTCACAAGGCTTGTCGTCATTTACCATTTTACTAATGCCTCGCACTTGCCCTTCAATTTTATTTAGACGCTTATTTATAGCATCTACATCCATACATTGTTTCATATAAAATCCTCCTTATACCATATACCCGTAGGGGGTACAATTACAGTATATATAGTGTCGTAATTTTTGTCAATAAGTTTTATATGAAATATAAAATTCGATACAAGTAATTGTTAATACAAAATTAGTTTCACTAATTTTGACGTTTTACGGAAAAAGAAAAAAAGACGAATAGCATAATGCTACCCGTCTTATCTAATAATTCTGAAAGGGAGTTTACATAGGCACTTTATTTGAAGTGTCTAGCTTTTCCGTTTTTCAATATCTATTATTCTCTTCTCTCGATTTTTTTTGATAATATTATCAATATTACTCCTACAGCTACTATTCCTATTCCAACATATCTTAATAGTTCAATCATCAAACCAAAATTAGCAAAGAGTCCTCCTTCATACATATATGGATAATATTCATCTGCCCATGAACCTTCGTATATATACAATACTACCGATCCTAAAACTGACAGTAGTCCAGCTAAAACCAAGAAAATTCCTATTATTTTTGTGTCGCCAAACGCCAACTTAGTCTTAGGATTCATTGGGTAAGCAACTGGATCTTTCTTAGTAAGTCCACCGTAGATTTTTCTAAATATAACGTAAGCAACTACTCCAGAGCATAGTCCTACAATACCCATAAGGAAATAGTCTGTTCCATTAAGCATTAAAGTTACACCACCTACTATTACAGGCGAAAGCATGCAGAACCATAATCCGAATTTACCTCCTGGGATTTTCCAAGAATCTTTTCTTCTTTTCTCTAACGGTATTACTTTACGCATCTTAAACAATACAATTGCAAGAAGCATATAACATGCTAATACAAAGATTACTTCTATCAATATTATTGTTGAAAAGTCAAACTGTATAAATAATAATGCTACAACTGCCATTGACAGAATCGAAATATGAGGAACATTTCTTTTGCTTAATTTGTTCATTGACTTAGGGAACAAATTATCATCGGAAAGCACAAAGAAAATTCTTGAACCAGCAGCAACTGATGCATTATAAATTGAGATAGCAGATATAATTGCAACTACTAAAAATGCCACTCCTGCCGCCGGACCTATATACTCTGTCAATACTGTTGAGTATCCAACTCCACTTCCTACATCACCTTCTGTAGACCAACTTTCATATTCTCCAACAGAAGCCAAACCTGCAGTAATTGGGAACAAGTATGTCAATGCAATAATAGGAACGCACCATAAAAATCCTTTTCTTAATATTACAGGATCTTCAAATTCTCCTGCAAGCGTAGGTATTGCTACAAATCCACAATACATCCACACACAGATGCCCAGACCCGATGCGATACTAGCAGAAAGAGGCACTCCTTCAGCTACAACTGGTTCCATAGGATTTTGATTCCAATTTAAAAACCCTACCACCGTTACTGTTGCAAATGCCAAAATAACTAAAATTGAGAATAGCGTACTTAAAAAACTCACTTCCTTGATTCCAATTAAATTTATAACTGTAAAAATTATAACAATTGCAACTTTCAGAAGATATGCTTGCGTATCTCCCATTGGAAAAACGAATTCTATATATCCTACTGCCAAAGCAACGTATGCTGCTAATCCTACATAGTAAGACAGCGCTCCCCACCATGATGATTGGAACCCCCAAAATTCTCCTAAAGTTTCCCTAGTCCATACATATGCACCACCCTCTTCAGGAAGCACCGACATCATTTCAGCTATTCCTAAACAAATAGGTAACGCCCAGAAAATTGCAAAAAACAACAATAGAATAATTGTCATACCAGGGCCGCTTACAGGTACCATATCTTCTATTCCAAAGGCTCCTGCTGCACAACTGCAATACATGATGAAAATAACGCCTGCAATGCTTATTTTTTTCTTCGTAAGTCCTGCCACTCCACGTGTAATCTCACCACTTCCATTTTGATTACTCATAATTCTTCTCCTTTCTCATTTTAATTTCAATTAAAATCAATGATTACATATACCTAAACTTATAAAAAGTATAGATCAATTTTGTTATACACTTTTTTTATCAAGTTCAAAATATTCTGTATGAAGTGTTTCTCATTTGATATAGGGCACTTATCTTATTTTGAAAAATTATTATGTACAATTTCCCCATCAAATATAGTTAAATCAAATTTTATATCAATAATATCAAAAACGTCAGTCACAAAAATGTTTTTATCTAAAACTGCAATGTCTGCAATTTTTCCAACTTCTAAAGTTCCAATATACTTTTCTGCTTTCATCAAGTATGATGCCCATGAAGTTATTCCCTTCAGGGCTTCAGAAACGTTGAACTTTTCTTTTGGATTATATCCTTCTCTAGGCAAATCATTCGCCATAGTTCTTGTAGTTGCCCTATATACAGTTTCCATAGGTTCAAGTTCAACAATAGGATAATCTGTCCCAAATGCCATTTTTGCTCCATTATTTAACAGTGTCTTCCCTAACCATGAATATTCTGCCCTAGTTTCTCCTAATATTCCATATATAGGATGCGTTTCCATGTCTTCCATTACTAGATGAGCAGGCTGTATTGATGCGATCACATCTAAGTTGCCGAATCTATCTATATCATCTTTGTGTATGCATTCAATATGTTCTATTGTGTTTCTAACATCCTTTTTCCCGCTTATATTTTGAGCTTTTTCTATTGCATCCAGCGAAGCCCTTACTGCCGCATCACCACACGCGTGCAATCTTACAGGGATATCATTTTTATATAGCTCTACTGTTTTTTCGTTCAACCACTCTAAATCAAGAAATGGCTCTCCTCTATAGCCTGGCTTATCTGTATATTCTTCAACCATATATCCAGTGTGCCCTAGAGGAACACCATCAACAAATCCTTTCAAGCCTAAAAAAGATAATTTATTCGAGTTATATTCTTTCTTTAGTGCAATAGCTTTTTCCAATGTAGTCTCAATAGGCGGGCTAAAAAAAACTCTCAAATTTAAGTTTCCTTCTTTTTCTAACTCTTTGCACGCTTCATATTTGTTTATATCCATTACATGTACGTCTCCTACTGAAGTCACACCTCTTTTATGAGCTCCCTCAATAAATTGCGCAATCAATTTTTTCTCGTAATCCACATCATCCACCAAGGCAATATCTGCTGCCAATCTCATCGCTGGTTGCTCGAGCAAATATCCACTTGGAATTCCATGTTCGTCTCTAAATATCGTATTTTCGAGAGGATCCAAGGTGTCTTTATCTATTCCACAAATCTCCAAAGCTTTACTATTTACCCAAGCACCATGTATCTCATCGTTGAAAGCCAAAACTGGTCTATCTGAAATGTACTTATCTAAACTATGTTTAGTGGGTAATTTCTCCCCTTCCCATTTATAATGGGTCCATCCAAATGCAAGGCACCACTTATCGTCTCTATCTTTATAAAATTCTGCAATTTTTTTTGCCGCCTCATCTTCTGATATACAGTCGTAAAGGTTAACAGTAGCCATGTTAATTGCACCCAAATATAAATGAATATGTGGGTCACATATTCCTGGCAAGATCGTTCGCTCTTCACAGTCAATTATTCGATATTTTGAATCGCATACAAGTTCATCTGGGATCTCCCCTTTTTCAACATTTTTTATTTTATTTTCTTCCACTACTACATATCCTTCAAAAGGTTCATCGCCAATACTGTCAAATATACTTTTGCTCTTAAGAATAATATTCATGTTACCACCTTCCTAATTGTTTCATTATTTGATGTGTGAAGTATATAATATTTAAAAGTCCATTTACATTATTAAGTTGCTTTAAAACATTAAATAATATATACTTATTAATAAATTATCTGATTATTTTGAATTTTTTCCAATATTTCTAATACAAAACCACAACTTAATCACACGAAAGGATTAATATGAATATAAAATCAAATTACAAAGAAGGGTTTCCCATTCATATGGAAGTCCATAATGTCAAATTTTATCCATGGCACTACCATGACGATATCCAAATAATATATGTTCTGAAAGGAAGTGTATTTTTGAAAATAGCTCAAAGGCAAAGAACTCTAACTGCTGGAGATTTTCACATAATTCAGCCCGATGATATACACGGATTTCATGATGGAAGCCCAGACAACGAAATATTAATTATCACGTTGAAAACAAGTTATCTGTCTTCAGTCTTTCCACGAATAGAAAATGCGATTTTTTCATCAGAAATGCAAGATACCTCAATCAATATCGCCAAAAAAGAAAGCTTCAAAGAACTACTATTTAAAACTTTTTTCGATTTCACAATTCAAAAGAAAGACAGTATCGAATTTGCAACAAAATCCGCAAACGACATCATTACATTTATTCAGCAAAATTTTAGCGGATACCTACTAAATGACGAATACATTTTAGAACATAGAGTACCCTACGATTCATTTCAAGAGGAGAGAATAAAAAGAATTGTAGCTTTTATATACGAAAATTATAGTTCCAAGATAAGCCTGGAGGAGTTAGCAAAAGACGAAAGTGTTAATCCATATTACCTTTCTCATATTATTCACAGATATACAGGAAAGTCTTTTCGTGAGTTACTAGGAGCACTGCGTGCAGAATGTTCTGAAATACTAGTGCTATCTACAGATTATAGCATCTCAAAAATTGCGAATGATGTTGGTTTTTCCAGCTATACTTATTTCGTTAAATATTTTAAGAATTTTTTTGGGCAAGAGCCCTTAGAATACAGAAAAAACTATAGTAAATTTATTTTGGGGAACATGGACCCTGATATCAAAAATATCAATTCTTCATTCATTAATTCCTTTGAAAAAAAATATGCAGAAAAATACACAGATACGCTTCATAACAAATCCATAATCATAGATTTCGGTAATTCGTTTCATCTATCAAGTGAAATGAAAACGAAAACTTCAAATTTTGCATTAGATGTCATCCCAATTTTGAAAAAAAAATCTAATAATTCAACTATAGATTATCGTAACATATACAAGAATATGTCTCCTACTAAGTTTCTAAATAAATTCTTGGATTCTCCTGACGGCACAAGAGCACTTACCCTTATAGACTCAAATGGTAACTCAAAAGGTTTGTACACCTCAAATGGTTTAATAAAACCACTTTATTATATATACGGTTTTATTAAAGACTTATATCAAAATATAGTTTCCGAGTCCGAAATCCATTTGCTAACATCAGACAGGAACCAGTATAATCTTTTGGTTTTCAACCCATACAAACATCCAATTGATGTCTCAATCACTTTTCAGAACATGGATGGCTGTATCAAAATTCAAAAGCGCATTTTATCCCCTGACAACTCATGTTTTAAATTATGGGAACAATTGAATTTCAGCACCTTATCTGAAAATGAAATCGAATTAATAAACAACGCGACATGCCCAACATTATCGTATCAGCTCTTTTCGGATTTAAGCAATAAAAAATATTTTTCAACAATAAATTATGATGAGATTGTACAACTAGAAATATCTGCAACAAAAAACAAAGACTCTAATTGATTATAGAGTCCTTGTTAATTTATTCTATTTGTTTGACGCATAGTTATTGCACCAAGACATGTAACTGAACAACTTGAATTTAGTCTAATTTCCAGCTATTTAAATACTCATCCTGTTCTTTAGTTAATTCGTCTATTTTAATTCCCCAACTTTCTAACTTGCGTTTTGCTATCAATCCATCTATTTCTTCCGAAACATCTATTAGTTTATTAGGAAGTTGTCCCTTGTTATTCAAAATATATAATGCGGATAATGCTTGAACGGCAAAGCTTAGATCCATTATTTCAGCAGGGTGTCCATCTGCTGCCGCAATATTTACAAGTCTTCCTTGGCAAATAATATTTACGCACTTCCCATTGTCCAACACAAATCTAGTCAAATTTTCTCTTACTTCTTTTTCTTCTCTTGCAACTTTTCTAAGTCCATTAATATCTACTTCCACATCAAAGTGCCCCGCATTGCAACATATCGCATTGTTTTTCATAAGTTTCATATGTTCCAAACTTATCGTATCAGCACACCCTGTTGCCGTAACGAAGAAATCTCCGAGGAGAGCTGCGTCTTCCATTTTCATTACATCATACCCATCCATCTTTGCTTCAATTGCTTTTACAGGATTTATTTCTGTAACAATAACCTTTGCTCCAAGTGCGCTTGCTCTCATAGCTATCCCTTTGCTACACCACCCATAGCCTCCTACAACAACTGTTGTTCCTGCAATAATCAAATTTGTTGTTCTCATTATTGCGTCCCAAACTGATTGCCCCGTTCCATATCTATTATCAAACAAATGCTTGCAATCTGCATCATTAACTGCCAACATAGGAAACATAAGCATACCAGCTTTGTCCATTGCCTTTAGCCTTATTATCCCCGTAGTTGTCTCTTCGCAACCGCCCCATGTTTCTTCTGCTAAATCTGGCCTGTCTTTGTGAAGAATTGAAATCAAATCACCACCATCATCTATAACTATATTTGGTTTGTGCTCTAACGTCTTAAGCAAATGGTTATAATACTCTTCTTGTGTCGCATTATAATGTGCAAAAACAGATACACCACTGTCTGCCAGCGCAGCGGCAACATCGTCTTTTGTTGATAAAACGTTACTTCCTGTCGCTCTTAGTTCCGCTCCTCCTGCTACAAGTACTTTGCAAAGGTATGCCGTCTTTGCTTCAAAATGTATAGAAAGACTAACTTTAACTCCTTCAAAAGGTTTTGTTTTTGAAAATTCTTCTTCTAAACCTGCAAGTATTGGCATGTGTTCTTTAACCCATTGTATTTTCCTATGGCCTTCTGGTGCCAAACTTATGTCTCTTACATCATATTCAAGTTTTTCATTTTTTTTCATGTTTTTACCCTCACAACTCAACAATACTTCTCTTAACGTCTTATTATATATAGTTCATTTAATCGGAATACTATTCCACCGTAACTGATTTAGCTAAATTTTTTGGTTTATCAATATTGCATCCTCTAAAAAGAGCAACGTAATATGAGTATATTTGCATAGGGACAACAGCTAAAAGAGGACTTATTTCATCCATACATCCAGGGATATATATTGCTTCATCACACTTCTCTTCTATATCTTTTCCCCACATTTTAGTCAAACCAACTACATAAGCTTTTCTTGCTCGAATTTCTTCGATATTCGACACCATCTTTTCTAGAAGAAAATCTTGAGTAGCCAGAGCAAAAACAAGCGCTTCTTCCTCCATAAGAGCAATCGTACCATGTTTTAACTCACCTGCCGCAATCGCAAACGAATTAATGTATGAAATTTCTTTTAGTTTCAAAGATGCCTCATATGACACAGCTGCATCCATTCCTCTGCCAATAAAGAAAACTTTTTCTCTGCTATAAAATCTCTTTGCAATCTGCTTGATTTCTTTTTCTTTCTCTAAAATGCTGGTTATTTTATTAGGAACTTCTTTTAGTTCTTTTATTATTTTTCTATAATATTCATTTGATATTTTGCCTATGGACTCTCCCATATATAGCGCAATCAAGTACATACACACTAGTTGTGTTGTGTATGCTTTTGTCGATGCAACAGCTATTTCTGGTCCTGCCCATGTATAAAACACATCATCTGATTCCCTTGCAACTGAACTTCCAACTACATTGACAACCGATAAAATTCTTGCACCTTTTCTTTTTGCTTCTCTAAGAGCGGCTAAAGTATCTAGCGTTTCACCTGATTGGCTTATTGCAATAAACAGTGTTTTTTCATCAACAAAAGGATCTCTATATCTAAATTCTGAAGCAACATCTATCTCAACAGGAATACCTGCCATTTTTTCAATTATATATTTTCCAACAAGCCCTGCATGATATGCTGTACCGCATGCCACAATATATATTTTTGTGAAGTTCTTTATATCTTCTTTTGACAAAGTTATTCCATCTAGTTTAATCTTTCCATCTTCCGTAAGTCTCTGATTTAAAGTTTCCTCAATTCCTTTTGGCTGTTCATGAATTTCTTTCAACATAAAATGTTCATACCCACCTTTTTCGGCAGCGTTTACATCCCAGTCAATTTCTTTTATTTCATGTGTAACAATGTCTCCATCTTCATTATATATATCTACATCATTTTTTGTAAGAATAACTATTTCATCATTTTCAATGAAGTAAACTTTTCTCGTGTGTTTTAGAATAGCAGGAACATCAGAGGCAATATAATTTTCTTCCTTGCCCAAACCTACAATCAAAGGAGCATCTTTTCTAACTGCAATAATTTTATCAGGTTCAGACAGTGCAATTACACCTATTGCATATGCTCCTCTCATTCTAGATACTGCATCTTTAATTGCAACGTACAGATCCCCTTCATAAAGAATTTCAATTAGTTGTGCAATTACTTCTGTGTCTGTCTCTGATTTAAACTTTATTCCATGTTCTGAAATCAACCATTCTTTTATTTCAGAATAATTTTCTATTATTCCATTGTGTACTACGGCAATCTTCCCCTTTTCAGATAAGTGAGGATGTGAATTTATTTCTGATGGTGCTCCATGTGTTGCCCATCTAGTATGCCCTATCCCAATGTTACCATTAAATTCTTCATTTTTGATTTTTTCTTTTAGATCATCTAATCCACCAACTTCTTTTCTAAGAAACAATTCACCCTCTGATATTATAGCCACTCCAGAAGAATCATATCCTCTATATTCCAAACTTGTGAGCCCATCTAATAATACTTCTCTCGCTCTGTTTTTTTCTCCTATATATCCAACTATCCCGCACATATGTTAAACCTTTCTAAACAACTTCTAATTTTCATATCTTTTTTCTATTAAGCCTGCTAATTCATACGCCATTTTCTCTATAACTTCTATTTCGCTTCCTTCTATCATAACACGGACTACAGGCTCTGTCCCAGATGGACGTATCAAAATTCGTCCTTTATCTGATAGTTCACTTTTGAATTCACTTATTAGATTTTGTATTTCTATATCGTTTTCTATTTTCGTTTTATTATCATTATTCACCTTTGCATTTACTAATATTTGGGGGAAAATATTTATCTCATCTGAAAGTTTCGATAATTTCTTTCCAGATTTGACAATCGTTTCAGACACTTGTAACGAGGAAAGTATTCCATCGCCTGTAGTAGAATGGTTGAGAAAAATCATATGACCTGATTGCTCTCCTCCAAGCACTGATCCAGATAGAAGCATTTTTTCAAGCACATATCTATCTCCTACTTTCGTAACAGTTACGCTCATTCCATTTTCCTCTGCAAATCGGTGAAGCCCAATGTTGCTCATCACAGTCACTGTTATTTCTTTATTTTTTAAAAGATCCTCATCTAATAGTTTTTTCCCACAAATGCAAATTAATTTATCTCCATCCACCAATCTTCCTTTTTCATCTACAGCTATTAATCTATCTGCATCTCCATCATATGCCATTCCAAAATCAGCTTTTTCCTCCACAACGAGGTTTTGAAGATTTTCAGGATGTGTTGACCCACAGTTCTCATTAATATTAATGCCATTTGGTTCATTCGAGATTGCAATGACCTCAGCACCTAACCTTTCATATGTTTTCTTTGCTATGCTAGAAGCCGCACCATTTGCACAGTCTAAAACTATTTTTTTTCCTTGTAAATCTATCCCTATAGTACTCAAAAGGTATTCAACATATAACTCAGATGGGTCTTCTTGAAAATAAAGTACTTTTCCAATTTTTTCCCCCGTTACCGTTTTTTCTAATATTAAGTTCTTTTGTATTAATTCTTCAATTTCATCTTCAACTTCGTCTCCCAGTTTGAATCCTTCTCCATCAAAAAACTTTATACCGTTATATTCAAATGTATTGTGAGATGCAGAAATGACTACACCTGCATCTGCATTATAGTATTTTATCAAATACGCTACTGCTGGAGTGGGAAGCACTCCTAATTTAACTACATTCCCACCTACAGACATTATTCCTGCAGCTAATGCATCTTCAAGCATATCTCCAGAAATTCTAGTATCTTTTCCAATAATAATCATCGGTTGGGCAGAATTGGTTTTTTTTGCAATAGTCGTTGCCCCAGCCTTACCTAATTTATAAGCTAATTCAAGTGTTAATTCTAGGTTTGCGATACCTCTCACACCATCTGTTCCAAAGAGCCTACTCACTTTCTACCTCCCCTTTTGTTTTGATTTCCACTTCAATATTTAAGGGTTCTACAACAATTTCGGTCAAGTTAAGTGCCGTCGTTGTCTTTATATCCAAAGTATAGTTCCCCTCAATAAGGTCTTCTAAATTTACAGAAAGAATTATATCTTCTTTTCTTATAGTTTCAAGTATAGATCTATCCGCTGTAACAATAACCCTGATTTGTGCTTGTTCTATAATTGCTTCAAGGTTTTCACTCAAATTATTAACACTAATATCGTCAGACGAATAATAGTAATAAACTGTTCCCTCTCCTGTTTCCGTTTCTTCAATAGTAAATTCTAGCGTAGCCGTTGCAGTATTATGTGATATTGTAAGCCCTTTAATTTCTTTTCCTTCTTTATTATATGCTTTAACTGTCGCAGAAACAGTTATTTTTTCACCTGTAATTGATTCGGAAGAAATTTCAGCTACCGCTCTGTCAACCTGTGAAACTAAGGATTCCGGACCACTTATATTTACTTGCGTTGGATTAAATATTGTTGCACTTAATTTATAATTTGAAGGAATACTTCCTATAATATTTAGCTCTAATTCTTTAGAAATTGTAATTTTATCCTCAATAAGTACCTGAATATTTTCAGGTGAAACAGAAGCTACCCTCACACCTTCTGGAACTTGAACAGAAACAGGTATGGAATTTTCTCCTTTTTCTCTTCCGAAAAGGTCAACTGTCACAGATATATCAGCTGCAGTCATAGCATTTAGAACATTACTATTGCCTTCTAATTCCACATCTACTGTAACAGTCCCTGCATCATATACTGCCAAGTCTTTTGCGTCCAGTCCATTTGCATTTATATATTGAACTTCAACTCCAGTGAATTTTTTACTTGTCTGTGGGTTGATTTCTACAACTACGAAAACCCATAGTAGTATTGCAAGTACAATCGAAAAAACAACATTCAAAGTTTTATTGTTGAACATTTTTTTTACCTCCAGACTTTTTCTTGAAGAAATTCAGCCTGTTAGCAAGCGTCTGTTTTTCATATGTAAACACTTCATTTAAAATGTTTACCAGTGTTTTTTCTTCTATTTCTCTAGTTATAACTCCCTCTTTGGCTATAGAGATTATCCCTGTCTCTTCCGAAACCATTATTGCAACACAATCTGAATTTTCTGATATTCCTATTCCCGCTCTATGTCTTGTCCCTAATTCTGTAGGCAAATTCTGGTTTTGCGTAAGTGGCAATACACAACCAGCCGCCAATATTGTGTCTCCTCTAATAATTACTGCTCCGTCATGAAGTGGCGTACCTGAATAAAATATATTCCCTAAAAGATCTGAAGATAGGCGAGCATTTAGTATAGTCCCTCCATTAGCTATATCATCAAGTGCTGTCGTTCTTTCTATTACGATCAACGCTCCTGTTTTGTCAGCAGAAAATCTGTTAATTGCTTTTGCTATTTCCTCTACCGTTTTTTCACCATTGACATCAGCCAAGTTCTTTATTGAAGACGCTACAATATTGGCTCTTCCAACTTGTTCTAATCCCCTTCTAAGTTCTGGTTGAAAAAGAATAACCAGAGCAAGTATACCAATAGTCATTGCCTCTCCAAAAATCCAGTGTATCGTGTATAAATCCAGCCATTCTGATAGAGTTGCAATAAGTACAATAAGAATAAGCCCTTTCACGAGTTGTTCAGCACGACTCTCTCGAATAAACCCTAATATTTTATATATTATCAGCGCCATAATTGCTATATCAAATATTGTTGCGATTGAAAACGCATTTGCAATTTGGTCAATAAGTTCTTTCACATCTTCTCCTTAGTTTATATTTTATGCCTACTTAAAATAAGCCCTATTGGGCTTATTAATTTTAATATTCCGGGTCAATCAAGCCATAACCTTTATCTTTTCTTTTATAAAGTACATTTACTTTACCTGAATTTCCATCCATAAAAACAAAAAATTCATGACTCAATAATTCCATTTGCATTATCGCCTCATCTATTGTCATAGGTGTCAATACGAAACTTTTCGTCTTAATTACATCTTCTTCTATTTCTTCTTCTTTTTCTGGCCAGCTGCCAAACAATAGCTCAACGTCACCCATTTCTTTATGCTTCTTTTGAAGTTTTTTCTTATATTTGGACATTTGGTTCGAAAGTTTCTCCACTACACTGTCAATTCCTTCTCCCAAATCATGAGCTTGCTGTTCAGCTCTAAATATTGACCCCTTAGTAATAATAGTGGCTTCTACTTTTTGCCATGTTTTCCCAGCCGAAAGGACAACCTTTGCTTCTGTACTACCTACGAAATATTTGTCTAGTTTATCAATTTTTCTTTCAATAACATCTTTGAAACTGTCACTTACATGGATATTCTTACTCACAATATTAGTTTTCATACTCAGCCTCCGTTTCTTGTAACACCATAAGATAGTGTTTGATATAACTATATAATAACTTGATAGCTGACCTGATCTTTGACCCCACACTCGCCTTTATCCGATTTTCGGAGGACTTACTTCTAAGCTACGCCATGATCACTATCTATTATTTAGATAGCTTACGTGGATCCTTTTGCCCGTAACTGGCTTGGATTTTCAATCACAGACCTATCAAGTTATAACTAATTTTTACCTGCGGCAAATGCAGTAAAATATATATGTTTAGGTTCAAACTCTGTCAAAGCTTTTGCCACACTGTTTATTGTGCTTCCTGTCGTGTATATGTCATCAACAATTAATATGGTTTTTCCTTTTATTCTTTCATTGTAGTTATTGTTGATTGAAAATGCTTCTGCTACATTTCGTTCCCTCTGAACCGAATCTAATGACTTCATTGGAATCGTTTCTTTTTTTCTCATGATTGCTTTCTTATAGCATACTATATCTAATTTATGTGCTATTACACTTGCCAATATCTCCGACTGATTATATCCTCTATCTATTTTTCTTGTTTTATGTATTGGCACTGGTATCACAACATTAATATCTATTTTTTCTATAAGAATACGTTCTGCCATGATGCTGCCTATTATTTTCCCCAAATATGGCATATTTCCATATTTGTAATCCATTATTAATGTTCTTTCATACAATCCATATTTGGCACATACATATCCCTTTTCAAAAGTGTGCGTTTTTGTTCTGCAATCATTGCATTCTTCAAACATGTGATTGTTTTCTAACAGCCTACCACACTTTATACATATCTCATCTGTAATCCAATGAAATTTTTTTATACATTTGTGGCATAAAGAGTATTCCACATCTTTACTTATAATTGCTCCACATTCAATGCAATATATGCTTGTCGGAAAAATAAAGTTCATCATTACGTAAAACCCCTAATCAATTTGTTTAATGTAAACTTGACACTGGGGGTATTATTATTATACCCTTATTTATATTTTTTTTCAACTTTGGATTTCCGATTCAATATACAACAATTACAGCTCTGCCAAACACAGTTCATATATATTATTCTTTACTTCTATACAAAGTAATCGTCGTTTTCTTGGATTGTATTTTTCATTCTAATGTCTAAAGCTGAATTCCTTCCTTTATCTATCTTATTTTGAATCATTTGCCCTAGTAGCCACTTATCTCCTACTAAAGTTACCAACTCTTTTCCTCTTGTTATTCCTGTATATAACAAATTTCTAGTAGCCAAAACTTTCGGAACCCCTACAATCGGCATAATCACAGCTCTAAACTCACTTCCCTGACTTTTGTGCACAGTGAGTGCATATGCAAGCTCTAATTGATCAAATTCCTCCCAATCATATTCAACATACTTCTCATCATCATATATAACTGTCATAGTTCTAAACTCTGTATCTATGGTAGATATATATCCTATATCTCCATTGAATACTCCTTCACCTTCATTTTCAAAGTCGTCCTCTCGTAAGAAATTAGTCTTTGCATGAATAGTGTATTCCATGCTATAGTTGTTTCTTATTTGAATAACTTTATCTCCTTCACGAAAAATCTTCTCCCCTATCTTTAACTCTTTTTTCTTTGTAGATTCACAATTCCAAATCGCTTGCAAGATGTTATTTAAATTGTGGGTACCAAGCACACCCCTCTTCATTGGAGTCAAAACTTGTATATCCCGCAAGGGGTTACAATCCTGAAGAAACTTAGGCAATCTTTTTTCTGCCAGTTCTATTACCGTTTCTAATGCTTGTTCTCCAATTTGCTCTACAAAAAAGAAATCACCATCTCTTTTATTCGCCGTAATCATTTCTCCTTTATTAATAGCATGGGCAGACACAACAATTTGACTCTCACTCGCTTGCCTAAATATTTCTCTCAATCTTACTTGCGAAAAGCAGTCTGAATCCAGAAAATCTTGCATTACACTTCCTGCACCTACTGGTGGAAGTTGATCTGTGTCACCTACCATAATCAACTTAGTTGTTGGTTTTATAGCATTACATAATCCTTCCATGAGTTTTAAATCTACCATTGACGATTCATCAATAATTATTGAATCAAATTCTAATTGATTTTCTTCATTTTTTCCAAAAGACATAAGCATATCATCGTCAGAATAGTGAAACTCCAAAAGTCTATGTATTGTACTTGCAACTTTTCCACTTGATTCAGTCATTCTCTTTGCAGCTCTCCCTGTTGGTGCTGCAAGAGCGACCTTTTGATCCATTTTTTCAAGTATTTTTAAAATTGTATTAATTATAGTTGTTTTTCCAGTTCCAGGTCCTCCTGTTATTATTGTTATGTTATTTTCCAAAGCTGTTTTGACACCATCTCTTTGTTCTTCAGATAAGAATATCTTCTCTTTTTTCTCTATTAAATTTATTTCCTCATTAATATCAAATATATGCTTCGGAGTATTACTCATCGCAAGCTGTGCCATTTTTCTGCATATTGCTACTTCTGCATAATAGTTTTCCCAAATATATATAAGCTCCATCCCATCTAAGTTGTCCGTTATAATCTTTGCGGCTAGCGTCAAAAAATCTAACGATTTTTCAATATCATCTCTAGAAACCTCAAGTTGTTCATGTACGAAATTTAAGATTTCTTCTCTACTTGAAAACGTATGCCCGCGCAAGTTTTCTTCTTTTAATACAGAAATAATTGCCGCTTCTATTCTATTGGGAGAATCTTCAGGATATCCGATTTTCTTTGCTATTTCTTCAGCTTTTTTAAAATTCATCCCATGTATATCTTCCACTAAAATATATGGATTTTCCTCTATTATCTCAGCAGAATTTCCAGAATACATTTCGTATATCGCAACTATATATTTAGGCTCAATTCCCATTTTTTGAAGCTTTAACGATATATGTGCATACTCAATATGTGTAATATAACTTTCATGTATTTCTTTCGCTTTCTTTTTTCCAATACCATTTATTTTTTCTAGCATTTCATAATTGTCTTCTATAACATTTAATGTATTGCTCCCAAATTCATCAATAATCAATTTGGCTGTTTTGGGGCCTACTCCCTTTATTATGTCTGAGCAAAGCAAACCTTCAATGTCTTCCTCGTTTTCTGGCGCTTGTTCTCTTGCAATTTGAAAATTGAATTGCTCTCCATATTTTTTATCTATAACAAAAACACCCTCAAGCGTATAAGTTTTTCCAACTTGTGGAAAAGGAAGGGTGCCTTTCCCAACAAAGAACTCTTCCTCACTTTCAAAGCTACCTATCACAAAGGATGTTTCTGCTTTTGCAAATATTATTTTTTCTAATTTTACTTTTTTTTCAATTAAATCGGGCATAATCACTATTTTCCATTATCGTATCATATATTTACAGAAAGTATCACTGCAATCTTCAAAATAATTTATATTCATTTTGTCAAAAACATATTAGGGTAATTCTTACCCTAATATGTTATCTAATCCATTTAACTTTTCGTGTTGAAGCTAGCAGCGGATTTTTGGCAAACTTCTTTGCATAAGCAGTAAGCTCTGTTTTATTATTTTTATCAGGCCTCCTATGAACCACATCCACCAACTTAATTAGAATATCTCCTACTTGTTCACCTTGTACAATTCCTGCATCAATTAAATCTTGACCATTTATTGCTAAATCTTCAACAAAAACTGGTTCTTTTCTAGTTTCTATATCTTTTAATACATAGTGGCGACTCGCTATTTTCACTTCACTTAAATTGTAAACTATTCTTTGCGCTTTAGTTAAATCATGCATATAATAAAATCTATCTTCGCCATATTTGAAAAGCCATTCCTTGATTTCAACGCCTTTTCTTAAAAAGTATAATCTATCTAACATTGTAAGTGCATCTGTTAGATGCTCTATAGTTTTATTGTCATATTTCAAAACTTCAATTGCCTTTAAGCCTTTCTTCCTTTCAAAGCAAAGATAAAAAAGCCCCATTCTCCTCAATGTGTTTTTTTGAGTCTTATCGATATTGTCGGCTAATATCGAGAATAATTCTTTTTGCCTAGAAGAGAGGTTATAAGCTATATCGCCAATTATAGCAGGCATAATATCTGCACCTGCTAGCATTCTAAGCCCGGATCCAGCGTGTTCTGCAATAATGATTTTTTTAAACTCTGATCTAACTTTGTCAACACTAATAGATTGTAGTTTTGGCGCCACTTCCATCATTGCTTCGTAATCTTTTTTACTAATATCGAATCCTAATTCAGCTGCAATTCTAACTCCACGCATTATCCTAATTGGATCTTCGTTAAATCTAACAATAGGATCTCCTACTGATCTAATTATCTTTTTCTTCAAATCGTCTCTACCTGAATAAGGGTCAAGGAATCCTTTTGATGGGTTCTCCGCCATTGCATTCACAGTATAATCTCGTCTTTTTAAGTCTTCTTCAATTAAGTTCGTGAAAATCACTTCTTCAGGATTACCTTTTTTATCGTAATTCCTTTCTTTTCTCATTCTTGCGATGTCAATTGTCAGTCCTTCTCCATTTTCATCTGAATAGTCTAATCTGACAACTTGATATTTTTCACTAATAACTTCAGCTTCTGGAAAAATATTCAAAATTTCTTCAAGAGTCCCTTCCGTTGTAAGGTCCCAATCTATTGGCTTCTCTCCAATCAAGGAATCTCTAACACACCCACCTACCGCATAAATAAGTAACCCCTTTTGGGCGAACAATTTAAATATCGCCGATATTTCTTTAGGTAATTTAATCATTACACTTACCTTCCTTCGTAACTTTATATAATTTTCTATTTTCAAGTGTCCAAACTTTTTCGGAAAACTCTCCCTCTTCAGTCGTTTTTAACGCATCATACATATCATACATTCTTGCATCAACAAGATCCAAATAATGTAACATTTCAGCTTCTGGAAAAAGAGGTTTTTTAGGACTTCCAAACTCTGGCTCGTAGTGATGCGAAAGAATCATATGCTCTATCATAATTTTCTTTTCATGGCCTATAGAAAGCGCTGTCATTTCTTTTTCTAACAATATTATTCCTTGAACAATATGTCCTAACATCTGACCTTCAAATGAATATTTATCAGCAACACCATATTCATTCGAATCAATTTCTGTTAGCTTTTCTATGTCATGCAAAAAAACTCCTGTCAAAAGTAAATCTCTATTCAACTTTTTGTATACATTGCAAAGAGCTTCTGCTGCCATTGCCATAGTTTTTGTATGATATAATAATCCACCCATTTCCGCATGGTGATTTTTAGTAGCCGCTGGATAATACATTAATTTATCTTTTCTTTCTTGCCATATCTTTTTGCACAGGTTTTTTAATTCATCATCAGAAAATGTATCCATGCAATTTATAATATACTTATACATGTCCTCAGGGTTTTCTGGCGAGGCTTTTACAAAATCATTCATATCAATTATCATCGTATCAGGAATTGATTCAATTTTTGTAATATTTAATTGCAATTTACCATTCCACTCTTTGACAGTTCCATTCACCGAATATATTTCCCCTGGTTTAGCTCTTCCAAATTTCTCAAGTTCTTCTTCGCTAAGTTCCCACTTCATCCCAACAATCTCGCCTGTCTTATCTCCTAAAAAAATATTAAGGTATTGTTTTCCATTTTTCGCGACTTTGACATCAATTTGTTTTGCCATAAAAGTTTCTTCAACTCTTCCTTCTTTTGGTAAATCTGCTATATATGTTTTAGTCATGTTCTCTCCTTTTATATATATTGTTATTTTATCGGTCAATATATTCGCTGCTCTTTTTATTGAACAGCATTGTTCGAAGTTATTTTGCATTATTTTTCCTAAAATATTTACTTCTTTTTTAAGGTTTATTTATATAATTATATACTATTTCCATGTATTAGTATATAATTTATGTATCAAATATACACCTATAAGAAAGGAATTCCGATGAAAAATTTTCAATTAGATATGATTAGAGTTGCTACAGCAGTACCTAATATCTGCTTAGGCAACCCGCTAGAAAATAGCAAAGAAATATTAGCACTAGCTAACGCTGCCGAAGCCAAAAATGTAGGCATACTTTCATTTCCAGAGCTTGCCTTAACAGGCGCTTCTTGTGGAACGCTCTTCAATCAAGAGGAATTATACAAAAGTCAAATAGATGCTTTGACTTCCATTCTAAATTATAGCACCACTTCTGAAATGTTAATTATCGTTGGAGGATATATAAAAATAAGATCTTCACTATATAATTGCGCCTTTGTTTTAAAATCAGGGGCAATCATTTCGATAATTCCTAAAAATTGTAATAACTCGCCATGGTTCTCACCATGGATTTCAAACGATATGCAAGATATCTCTATAGGTAATTTCTCCTCTATCCCAGTTGGCTCTAATATCATTTTGCATAATTATCAAGTTGATTTTAACATAGGAATCGTTCTAGGAGACGATTACAATAAATCAAAAAGCCAAGGGAGTCTTTTGTCAGAAAGCGGCGCACATTTAATAATAAATCTCGCTTGCGAAAAGTCACTAACAGGGTCTCAAAAAGCAAGAGAGGAAATTCTCAAATCTGAAAGCTCTAAGCTTTCATGCGCATATATGTACTCTTCTCTTGGCCCAGGCGAATCATCATCTAATTGTCTATATGCTGGTGATAGTTATATCGTTGAATTAGGCCAAGTTTTGGCGCAAGGAAAGTCAGATTACCAAAAGGGAAATATCGTCATTTCTGATATTGATTTAGGAGCAATTCAATATGCGCGTACGAAAAACAAAGATTATATAGATAATTCAAATTACACTTCTCGTGTTTGCAATTTTGCGAATATGAAAACAGTAACTTCCTTACACACAAGTTTTAGGTCGTATAGTGCTTCACCTTTTCTCCCAAATACACCAAAAGATAGAATGATTTGTGGAATGGAAATATATAATATACAAGCTAATGCCTTAGCAAATAGAATGCGCCACACCAAGTCAGAAAAAATGGTTTTGGGTGTTTCAGGAGGGTTAGACTCCACACTAGCTCTTATGGTAGCAGTTAGAGCTGCTCAAATGCTTGGTAAAACTCCTAATGATATTATTGCCGTTACAATGCCTGGGTTTGGCACGAGCGGACAAACATATCAAAATGCCACATATATCACAAATTACTTAGGCGTGCAATATAGAGAAATCCCTATTGTTCCTGCTTGTTTACAGCATTTTAAAGACATAGGCAAAAATGCAAATCAACATGACATAACATACCAAAATGCACAGGCACGAGAGAGAACTCAAATTCTAATGGATATAGCAAACACAGAAAATGGACTTGTTATTGGCACAGGAGATTTGTCTGAAATCGCACTTGGATGGTCAACTTTTAATGGTGATCACATCTCCAATTACAATGTGAATGCAGGAATTCCTAAAACTGTTATTCCAACTGTGTTAGAACATATTGCTAACCTAAAAGAATTTAAAGCATTAGCTCCTGTATTAAAAGCTGTTACAGAAACACCTATTTCTCCAGAACTATTGCCACTTGATCCAAATGGCAATATTGTACAGCAAACAGAATCTGAAATCGGGAAATACGAATTACATGATTTCTTCTTATACCACACAATCAAAACAGGTGTCGGACCAGAAAAATTATTCCAAATGTCAAGAAAAACATTTGGAAAAGCTTACGATGTTAACGAGATAAAAAGATGTTTAGTAATATTCTACAGAAGATTTTTCTCTCAACAGTTCAAAAGGAACTGTTCCCCAGACGGTCCTCAAGTGAATGAAATCTTCCTTTCTCCTAAAGAATTCTCAATGGCAAGTGATATCAAGGGAGATATATGGATTATGAAAGCCGAGAACTTAGCTACAAAATAAAAATATTCAAAAAAATACCCTCATTATTTCAGTGAGGGTATACTTTTATTTACAATTAATGCTATTACTATTCCAACCGCTACTTGACCAACGTTCCATGGTATCGATACCAAAGGCGCAGCATAGTTGCCGTACATAATTCCTTCTGCGACATAATACCCTGCTATCATGAATATCCCCCCAATCGACATTGCAATTGCTTTTGTCCAGTTATTCTTTTTTCTAAATTGTTTCAATACCATTCCTGCAATTATGACCATTCCAACTTTTATCACAAAAGACCACGGTGCCCAAACAGCATATCCGCTTAGAAGGTCTCCAAGCCCAGCCCCTATGCCTGCCGCAACGGCACCATACCTCATTCCCAAAAGTAATAATCCGCTAAAAATTATTCCATCTCCCAAATGAACATATCCCTGTGTAAATGGGATTGGTATCTTGAACAACATGATTGCAATAACAATGAATGCAATTATCAGCGCAGTAAATGCCATGTTTCTAACTTCTGTTTTTTTCATACTTCCTCCAAGTTCAAAAATTATGACTTATGTAATAATAAAATAGATATCTATTTCCCTCTTTATATTATAGCGTAAAATATGATATAATTCTATTATGATTTGCAGTATAGGATTTAACAAGGAGAGAAAAAATGTATAGTTTTGAACATATTAATAATTCAGACCCACAAGTAGCAAAAGCAATCAAACAAGAATTAACGAGACAGCAAACTCATCTAGAGCTTATTGCATCCGAAAACATTGTAAGCGAAGCGGTAATGTCAGCACTTGGTAGCCCATTGACAAATAAATATGCAGAAGGCTATCCTGGCAAACGATACTATGGCGGCTGCGAATACGTTGATATATGTGAAAACCTAGCTATCGAGAGAGCAAAAGAACTCTTTCAATGCGAATATGTCAATGTTCAACCTCATTCAGGCGCGCAAGCAAATATGGCGGTTTTCTTTTCAATTTTGAATCCAGGAGATACATATTTAGGCCTTTCGTTAGATAATGGTGGCCATCTGACTCATGGTAGCCCTGTTAACATTTCGGGTAAATATTTCAATGCAGTTCCATACGGACTAGATGACAAAGATTATATTGATTATGACAAACTTGAAAGCTTAGCGATTATCCACAAGCCAAAATTGATTGTTGCGGGAGGAAGTGCATATCCAAGGGCAATTGACTTCAAGCGTTTTAGAGAAATAGCTGATAAGGTAGGTGCATATCTAATGGCCGATATCGCACACATCGCTGGACTAATTGCTGCAGGCCAACATCAAAGTTCCATCCCTTATGCACATGTATCTACTACTACTACACACAAAACTTTACGTGGACCTAGAGGTGGAATGATTCTTTCTTCTAAAGAAATCAACGAAAAACTAAATTTCAACAAAGCAATCTTCCCTGGCATACAAGGTGGCCCTTTAATGCATACTATTGCTTCTAAAGCTGTCGCTTTGAAGGAGGCTTTAGACCCTAGTTTTACTGAATACCAAAACCAAGTAATAAAAAATGCCAAGTCGCTGGAAAAAGCCTTACTCAAAAGGAATTTTGGTTTAGTTTCAGGCGGGACTGATAACCATTTAATATTAATAGATTTAACATCAAAAAACATCACCGGAAAAGAAGCCGAGAATATTTTATGGGAAGGATACATTACATGTAATAAAAATTCTATCCCAAAAGATCCTATGAAGCCAACCGTAACAAGTGGAATTCGAATAGGAACTCCTGCTATAACTTCTAGAGGAATGATTGAAACCGACATGGAAATAATTGCGGAGGCAATGGACATCCTTTTATCTTCAAATTCAGCTAGCGAAGCGAAGAAAGATACTCTAATAAAAGAAGCTAGAGATCTTGTATTAGGTTTAACAAATATGTATCCAATATATGGAAATTCTATATAGTAAGTTGACTGAAGAGCCTTTTCAGATAAACCGAGATGATAAATTAGATATTTTGTTAGGGCAGATTACTATGCAATAGAAGCATAGCTTGAAATAATTATTGTAATTACATTTCCAACACTTAAGATTACTAAAGAAATAATTGATAAAGCGATCAATTGTATAGGAACTCCTTTGAATGACTCTGGAACAAAAGGTGATGCATCAATTACTTTTCTAACAGAAGCAAATAACATCATCGCAAAAATAAAACCTATTCCAACGCCTATTGATGCAAAGAGTGTTTGAATATATGTAATACTTTCTTGGTGTAACGATAGAGCTACTCCCAAAACAGCACTGTTACCTGCAACAATTCTAAAATCACAGTTTATGCTCCCATATACTTTGGGAGCTATTTTTTTCGTTATAATTTCAAGCAGTTTAAATGTAAAAAACATAATTAGTACATAGGCAAACAACTTTATATGTTCTAACTCCAACGGAGTGACAATATATATTTCCAAGTAATATGTTATTGAACTAACTATAATAATGGCAAACGTTGTAATTAGACCTATTTTAGCTGCATTTCTCTTACTGCAAGAAACAACGCAAGAAATACCCATTCCTTCAGCCAAAACAATATTATTAATTACCATCATAAGAACAATTAGATTTATTATATCAATTATTGCCATATACCCTTGCTCCTTCTTTTGATTTTATTTGCAATCCAATGAAAAAACGCCATGACAATCCCCAGAACAAACAATCCTCCGGATATTGTTATAAAAAAATTATCTCCCTCTAAAGTAATTGTAGGAATAACTTTCGTTCCCCAAAAACTACCTGTAGCTAGCAATTCTCTTATTGCACCTACTAAAAACAAGCCTATCAAATAACCAATCCCTATACCCATACTATTTAGAATTGTTTCGCTCATCTTATAGTTTCTTGGGTAAAATGTAAGCGTTTCTATCAAAACACAGCTTATTGAAATAAATGCTAGCGGAATCATTAATTCTTCATATAATACAGGCTCATATCCTCGCATCAAAATACTTACGATTGCCGTAAACCCTGCCGTTAATACAAGTATAGTTAAAGTCTCTGTCTTATCCGAAATAAATTTTTTGAGCAAGCTCATTATTAAAGTTGAAGGTATCAATATAGCGATTGCAGATAAACCTAAAGCAACGGCTAGCTCAGCACTCTTTGCGCCTATTAAAGCCGGACTAATCCCCATTGCAGTTATGAGCAAAGGATTCTCTATAAATATTCCTTTTGTAAACAACGTCCCTTTATTCATATATTTCTCCATATTGCTTTAAGGCAACTTTGACAGTTTGATATATACTCTCTGAAATTTCCATCGCATCTTTTTTTTGCTCAAATCGCGAATCGTCTTCAATACTTTCTTCCGTCAGCTCTTGAACACCTAAATATCCCAGCAAATATTCGTCATTAATTATTCCCTTGTAAAAAGAGCCATCGAACTCATCACCTATTATATCTATTCCCGACACTACACCGTTTTGGTTTATTCCCACAAGAATAGTAAACTCAATATTTTCCGCCGATACTACAGACTCTGTGACCATTCCAAATCCCCGAGTTTCTATATAGCAATCATTTATTCCTGTTACCGTTTCTTGTGTATACAATGAAAATTCTTCTCCATCTGGAAGAACATTGGAAATCATCTCCTGTTTGGCTAATAGCTCGTTATTTAAAACGACACCTTTCATTTGTTCGTTCGTGTATGTTATAGCTGCTATCATAATTAAAATAATTGTTACAGTCACCATAACTGGCAATAAAGTTCTTTTATACATTTTAATAAGCTTCCGTTTCTTTTTCTATAACTTTTACATCAACTTTTTTACTTACATCTACATCCACAATATCAGTTTTACCCCTTATTCCAATAATGTTCATTAATAAAACAGCAACTAATATCCCATCCATAGTCATTGCAGGTAATATTGCAAAAAATGAAAGCACAGCGCATAATACTCCATATATAATTTTTCGTAAAGTCGCTTTAGGTGTTGTATATGGATCTCCTAACAAGAAAAACGCTGCTAAATAAACGCTTCCGTTCAATATGAGAAACTCTGGTCTATCGGCCAAAAACATTGATAGCAAGACAAATGTTCCAAGATACGAGAAGACCATAGCAGAGCTAATTGTTCTTGTAAGCAATAGCAAAATTCCTCCTACTACTATTGCTACTACACTTACGCTCCCAATTCCGCCAGGAACAAACCCTAAAACCAATTCTATGTTACTAGGTATTAATTCATTATTTCCTGCAACAACGTTTTGCCAGGGGGTAGAAGCTATATCTCCTCCAATTTTACTTGCAATAGTTGGATAAGGTAAATTAGCCATTTCTACAGGGAAAAAGGACCACATAAATAGAGCGCCCGCCACAGCTGGATTTACAACAGTATGGCCTTGCCCTCCAAAAAGTTTTTTTGCAACGATAATGGAAAATCCACATCCAACAATAAGCGCATATACGGGAATATTCGCAGGCAATAAGAATGCCAAGATTATCCCAGTCACAACTGAGCTAATATCCTTTCTATCCGATTTCGTATGTGTTAATGCATTATATATGTATTCAAACAACATACAGAAAAAAACGGAAAATGCAATAGTCCAGTATACTTGAACGCCAAAGATATATCCTGCAACTAATATGTTCGGGATAGTGGCAATAACAAGAATCCACATACTTGTGGCGATTTGTTTTGTTACTTTTTCTTTTTTTCTATCAAAAATTGATTCAATTTTTTTATTTGTATTTTTTCTGTCGTTAAAGTTTTCTCTTTTCATAACATATATATTTTATCATAAAATCCCATATTATTGTTGAAAAAGACCAAATTAGTGATAAAATGTTTGTGGAGGAGTATTATGAGAACAAACTACACTTTATTATATTTACGATTATTTGTAGGTACTATACTTATATCTTCGGTCGTATTTGATCATTTATACATTGGAATTTCTTATCTGGAATTTCTAAATAGTAATACGTATTTGTACATTGTTACTGCTTTTGTTATGCTCAATTCCTTTCTAGAACCTCTATCTTCATTAATAACCAAAAACAAAAAATATACATCATATCTAAAAGAAGATATCCCTTATTTTTGCATAATATTCTTATTAATCTTTTTTTCTCTCTTAGCACAAAGATACTTCGACATAGTCGTTTACTGTTATATATTTTTCGTGAAATATTTCATATGGAACATAACAAATAAGTTAAATTCTAATTTGGAAATACCACACAAAACAAAATACAGTATGTATGAAAAGACATTTTTGAAAAATAAAAGAAGATTTTTTTCAGTTATTTCTATTTTGGGTTTTGCAATATACTTTTATGGTGCATTTGCCTGCCCATACCCTTTATCAGAAAGATTCGCATATCTAGGTGTAACTTTAATACTTATTTCTAGTTCAGCAGACTCATTTTCTTTCATCAAGTATATGCTCAATCAACTTATTACTATTTTTGCACATTCGGGAATTATTGTAAAAAAGAAATTAATCATTGAAAATTTAAGCAACACAAACACGATTGTGTTTAATAGAGGCAATGTAATCACAAACGAAGAATACAATTTGATTTATGTAAAATCATCCAAAATTGAACCTCGTGAACTTCTTCAGCTTGCTGCATATGGTGCATATTATTCAGATCATCCAATTTCGCAAGCAATTAAAAGTGCTGCTAATCCCGTTGATCCTTCAATAATTGCCGACTTTCGTTTTATTTCAGGCCATGGTACTTCCGCACATGTGAATTCCAAAATAATCTACGTAGGCAACTACAAATTAATGTGTCAAATGGGCTTCCCTGATATGTACTTAGATACCGAAGCAACACTGATACATATAGCTTCTGACAAAACATATTTAGGGTGTATTGGGTTGGAAAACAAGATCGAGCCTACTGCAAAGCATGCTCTTGAAGAATTAAATGCTATGGGGATATCTAATACACATATTTTCACAGGAGATAGATATATTACTACTGAAAAACTGGCCCAGTCACTTAACATCGCGCATATTCATTCAGATCTTAGTGCAAGAGAAAAGGCCCAAAAATTAGAAGAAATTAAAGATTCTTTACCTGATAAGGATCGGTTACTTTTCGTAGGAGGTAGTGATATAGAAATTCCATTAATTACTTCTGCCGACGTGGGAATTTATTCGGGCTATGCGAATAGCGAAGAAAACGTTTTATATCATATGACATTAAGCAAGAGAGATTTGTCATTAATTCCTTTATCAATAAGGCTAAGTCGTAGAGCAATGAAAAAGGTTAGAAAGCTATCTATAATAAATAATCTAATAAAGGCAATGTCAATAATTACTGTCTTACTCATTCCGATTACACCAATCCTTGTAATCCTACTAATATTTTTATCAGCCTTGATTTCAAGTATTGTTTGCAAAAGAAAATAAGTTCATCTATCCGTTTATTGAATTGATCAATTCTTCTTCACTTATTATTTTTATTCCTAGTGCTGTTGCCGATTTGTTTTTTGAAGAGCTCGATCCTTTGTCATTATTTATAAGGTAATCTGTATTCTTACTAACAGATGACGATACCTTGCCTCCATTTTTTTCTATGAAATTCTTCATTTCATTTCTGTTTGAAAAGATTGCTGTGGATCCTGTGATCACATATACCTTATCTTTTAGTGGCATATTATCAAAGTCAACGTCCTCTTCTTCAATGAGGGTTATACAATTCAAAAGTTTCTCAATTTCTATTAAATTACTTTTCTTCCTAAAATACTCAACAAAGTTCGTGGCCATAACAGGCCCTATTCCATCTATTTCAACTAGCTCTTCATATGCCGAATTCTGTATGTCTTGCCAAATTCCTTTCCATCTTTTTGATATCAATTTTGCATTTGCTATTCCTATTCCTCCTATGCCTAATCCGTATAAAAATCTATGTGTCTCTACTAATTTTGATTTGTCTATCGCATTAACCATATTATTAAATGATTTACTTCCGAATCCCTCCATAGATGAAATAACTTCTTGTTTGTATTTTACGTCGTATATGCTACTTAAATCCTCTAGTATGTGTTCTGCAATAAACTTTTCTATTGTCGCTTCTGAGATACCCTCTATGTTCATTGCATCTCTACTAATAAAATGCACAAATTCTTTTATTTTTTTTGCAGGACAATTTACATTGGGGCATAAAAGAGTTTCAACTGCACCTTCTTTCTTTATAACTGTGTTTTCATCGCATATTGGACATTTTTCAATTATTTCTATTTCATTTTCAGGACAAAATTTTTCTTTTAAATTTCTACTTATCTGCGGAATTATCATATTTGCCTTGTATACTTCTATTTTATCCCCAACGACCAAATTTAAATCTTTTAAGATACTTATATTATGAACTGAAGCCCTTGTAACTGTTGTCGACTCAAGTTCTACTGGGTCGAAAATTGCAACCGGATTAATTAGTCCAGTTCTTGACGGACTCCATTCTATTTCTCTTAATATAGTTTTTGCTGTTTCGTCTTCCCACTTATATGCAATTGCATTTCTTGGAAATTTCGATGTGACACCTAGTGAAACTCCGTATTCTATATCATTGTAACTCAATACAAGTCCATCTGTTGGGATGTCACTTACTTTCGCAGATTGTGTCAATTCTTTTGTTTTCTCTTCAACATTAATTTTGTTTACTTTTTCATATGGGACAATCTTAAAACCCATCTCATTTAACATTATTAATTCTTTTTCTTTTTCACCATCTTTAGTTCCAATCATCTCGAAAGCAAGAAAAGAAACGTTTCTCTCCTTCGTAATTTTTGTGTTTAATTGTCTAACTGAACCACTGCAAAGATTTCGTGGATTTTTATATTGCTCTACCTCGACATCCAATTTTTTATTGATCCTCTCAAAATCCGCATATCCAATATAAGCTTCTCCTCTTACAATAAGTTTCTCCTTTTCAAAAATAGATAGCGGCACATCCTTGAACATTTTTGCATTCGATGTAACTATTTCTCCTATTTCTCCATTTCCTCTTGTCACAGCATTTATTAGTTCTCCATTATCGTATGTGAGAACAATTGTAATTCCATCCACTTTAAATGATAAAACGCCCTCTTTATCTCCTATCCAACTTACAATTGCATTTATATCTTTAGTTTTATCAAGAGACAACATTTTATTTGGGTGTTTTTCTTTAGGTAGGCTCTCTAGTATTTCATATCCTACATTCACAGTAGGGCTATCAGAAAGCACAACACCATGCTCTTTCTCAAGACAAAGTAATTCATCGTATAGCTTATCATATTCTATATTTGATATTATTTCCTTGTTATCTGTATAGTAAGCTTTCGCTGCTTGATTTAATATCGCTGTCAGTTCCTTTATTCTATTAATAGCGCTATCCATTTTTCTCCCTCTCAATGTCTTATATTTTTTCTATTGGTGCTACATCAGTAACCAATTTCTTTTGCCCAGCATCATCAAAAATCACAGTGATAATATTTTCATTTACATCTATAACTACACCTTCCCCAAATTTCCCGTGTTTAATTCTTTCGCCTTGTTCTAAAACAAGTTTTTCTTTTTTTTCAATTAATTTGCTCTTGGCTTCCTTATATTTTTCAAATGGTTTGTATCCTGGTATACCATTTTCGCCATCAATATTTCGTTCCGTGCCTAATCTCGACTCTGCCTTGTTTTTATAAACCCCATCCCCTGTTATTAGTTTTGGATTTATTTCTTTCAAAAAAGTTGATTCCCTAGTATAGTCACCGTTTCCGAATAAGACTCTATAGTTTACACTCGTAAGCCACAAGTTGCTCATGGCTCTAGTCATTCCTACATAGCATAATCTTCTCTCTTCCTCTAGTTTTTCTAACTTCTCTATGCTCCTCCATCCTGGAAAAAGTCCATCTTCCATTCCAACCATAAATACAAATGGAAATTCTAATCCTTTTGCACTGTGAAAGGTCATAAGCGTAACAGCCTCTTCGCTAGGATCATGATTATCAACATCTGAAATAAGAACAATTTTTTCTAGAAAATCCGATAGAGTAGGTTCTGCTTGTTCTTCTTCATAATTAATAATTGTCGTTTTAAATTCCAGGATATTATCAATTCTATTTCGAGCTTCCTGAGTTTTTTGTTTATCTAAAAATCCCACATACCCGCTGTCTCTCAAAATGCCTTCATATATATCCGACACTCTCAAAGAATTCTTTTCGTTCACATATTTTACTATCATTATTACAAATTTTCTTAATTCTACCGCAACTTTTTGTGAAAATGAGTCTAATATTGTTTCATCCAACAACGTCTCGAAAAGACTTTCTTTTCTAACTTTTGCTAATGATGATAGTGTTGAAAGTGTTTTGGCACCAATTCCTCGTTTAGGTTCATTGATTATTCTAGTCAATGCCAAATCATCTTTTGGATTTAATACTAACCTCATATATGCAACAATATCTTTTATTTCTTTTCTATCATAATATCTAACCCCACCAAAAACACGGTATGGAATTCTTCTTGCTGCAAAAAATTCCTCAAATATTCTTGACTGTGCATTTGTTCTATACAAAACCGCAAAATCGCTATATTTATTTCCTTTATTTTTCCACACTTCTATCTCTTGGCTTACATAATATGCTTCCTCTTTTGCATCTTCTAGTCTTCTATATACAGGTTTTTTTCCCTCTTCATTTTCAGTCCAAAGTTTTTTTGACTTTCGTTTTGAATTATACTCAATTACGGAATTTGCAACATTTAACACGCTAGTAGTAGATCGATAATTTTGTTCTAACTTGATTTTTTTCGCTCCTTTAAAATCTTTTTCGAAATCAAGAATGTTATTTATGTCTGCACCTCTCCACTCGTAAATACACTGGTCATCATCCCCCACAACGCAAAGGTTTCTCTCTTCGCCTACTAGAAGCTTGATAAGCTCGTATTGGATTTTATTTGTATCTTGGTATTCGTCCACCATAATATACCTAAATCTGTTTTGGCATTTAACCCTTGCCTCTTCATTGTTTTTTAACAGTTTTACAGCATTTACTAAAAGATCGTCAAAATCCATTGCATTGTTTTTTTTCAGAATCTCCATATAACGATCATATATTTCGCCAATTACTTCGTTTCTATATCCTCCACCAAATTCTACTTCGAATTCTTTCGGCTCTATCCCTTGGTTTTTTGCGTCACTAATTAATGCAAGTATAGACGATACTTTATAGTTTTTTTCATCAATATCAATCTCTTTGATAATACTTTTAATCACACTCTTTTGATCGCTAGGATCATACACTACAAAATCCTTGCTATATCCTATTTTTTCTCCATAGGATCTTAGCAATCGAAGGCAGGATGCATGGAAAGTCATTATCCAGATTTTAGGTTCTTCTCCTAAAAGTCTAATTATTCTTTCTTTCATTTCAGTTGCCGCCTTATTTGTAAATGTCACTGCCATAATATTATACGGACTTACATTTCTTTCTTTTATAAGATATGCGATCCGATGCATCATTGTGTTTGTTTTGCCGCTTCCAGCACCCGCCAGAATCAACAATGGCCCTTCTGTGCTCATTGCAGCTTCCTTTTGTTTTTCGTTCAAATTTTTAAGTAATTCACACATTTATTCTACCCTATCCGATTCGTCGTTTTGCATTTTTTGGTTTGCAATAGTAATATCTATTTCCATTGGAACTGGTTTAGTCAATTTCTTTCTTTCCTTCCCTTTTGGATATTTTGACTTGTATAAGCAAAATGCCATTAAAAACAATATCCCTCCTCCAATAATTAATAAATACGCCCCAACGACAAAGTATTCCAAAGGAATCAATTCTTCTTCTATACCTTCTCCTCCTATAAACTTATTCGCCAGTGTTGCTAGTAAATTATTCCACATATGTGCAAGGATAGGAACCCATATTTTCCCAAACTTTTCATATAAATATGAAAAGAATAGTGCGACTGGAAAAATCGCCAATCCCTGATAAAGATTCGCATGTGCAATCACAAAAATCAAAGTTGTTGCCAATGCTGCAACCCAAAAACTATACTTCCTTCTTAAGTTTTTGAATATTAATCCTCTAAAAAGAATTTCTTCCATTATTGGAGCGACAATTACAACAGCAAAAACAGTAAGAAGAAAATTTGCTTCAGTGATCATTGAAGTAATGTCAGAGTACATACCATCGTTATCATAAACTCCAGTTACATACAATAATCCACTCCCCGCCATAGAAGAAGAATACATCCCTACTATCGCACAAAGTCCACATATTACACCAAAATCACCTTTTCTTGGTATTAACTCATTTTTGTTATTCTTATCATCTTTGAAAAACCAAATAGAGAAAACGATAAGCATTCCGCCCGAATATATTATTTGTGATATGATAAGCATATTGGGAACATTCCATATCATATCATTTGAAACAGCAGAAATAAAGCCATATACCATTCTTTCTATCAGTAAAAATGGAAAGGGCAATAAAATATATACAATTACCAATATCAGAACCTTCAATTCTATTCTTTCTCTAAAACTTTTACTTCTTTCCATAAATATACCTTCCTTTTTTTCTTTTCTTTTCTTTTCTTTTCTTTTCTTTTCTAAATATATTATACCTTAGAAACGCATCTTTATATATTATATTATATTAGAATTTATCACAAAGTAAAACCTCTAATATAGAGGTTTTACTTTGTGAATTTCACTGTATTTATTTTTAAAAATATGTTCTAAGCTAAACATTCTGCAAGTGTTTCTTCAAAAATATCTAGTCCAACTGCTAATTGTTCTTCAGTTACGCATAAAGGGCAAAGGAATCTAATAACATTTCCTTTTGCGCCCGCTGCTTCTAAAAGCAATCCCTTTTGAATTGCGTTGTTTACCATATCAGTAACAATTTGAGCAAACGGTTCTTTAGTCTCTCTATCTTTTACGAATTCAACACCCATCATCGCGCCTGTTCCTCTAACATCTCCAATAACGTCGAATTTTTCTGCCATTTTATTAAATCTAGACATGCATGTATCTGCAATTTTTTGTGCTTTCTCTGGATAATTTTCATTAGTCATAACATCTAACAACGCCGAACCTGATGCGCAAGCCAATGGATTTCCACAATATGTTCCACCTATAGTTCCTGGAGTTACAGCATCCATAAGTTCTCTGCTTGCTACTAATGCTGATATTGGCATACCACCTGCAATCGACTTTGCTGTAGTCATAATATCTGGAGCCACTCCTGCTTCTTTGTAGTAGTCAGAAACAAACATTTTCCCCGATCTAGACCAACCTGTTTGAACTTCATCGGTAATCATAAGTGCTCCAATTTTATCACATATTGCTCTTACTTCTTTAACCCAAGCAAGAGGTGCTGGTACAAATCCACCTTCACCTTGTACAGGTTCAAAAACAATTCCAGCAACAGTATCTGCACCAACTTCTGCAATTGTTTTTTCCAATTCTCCAACGAAATATTTGATTGCCTCAGCCTCATCCATTCCTTCTGGTGCTCTATATACATTAGGGAATTTTGCTCTAACAATTCCATCTGCATACGGAGCCATATCGATACAATAGTTTGGATTTGCTGTCATCGTCATAGTAAGAACTGTTCTTCCATGAAAAGCGCCATCGAAAACTATGATGTTTGGTCTTTTTGTAAAATTTCTAGCAATTTTTACAGCATTTTCATCTGCTTCTGCACCAGAATTAACAAACATTGTTTTCTTTTCATCGCCTTTAACAGGTGCAATTTTGTTTATTTTTTCTGCAAATTCAATATATCTTTCGTGAGTTGTTATATTCATCATTGCATGAAAATATTTTTCTGATTGCTCTTTTACAGCTTCAATCAATGCAGGGTGGGAGTATCCTATATTTAAAACTCCTACTCCTCCAACCCAATCAAGAATAACATTTCCATCAACGTCCTCGAACATAGCACCTTCACCTCTGCTAATCACAAGTGGATATCCACATCTAATTGCATTTGGCATAGCGTTTGCTCTTCTTTCAATTACCTTTTGAGCTTTTGGCCCTGGCAAAGTCATATTTACTTTTGGTAAAGCTGTTCTTAACATTTTTTTCCTCCTAAAATAATTAAATTTATTACAATCAACTATATATAAAACATATCAAGAATCTAAAACTCTGTAAATCCCAGATACATTTTTATACTAAAAAAATAAAATCGTTACATTGAGACCTAAACACGCAACAGTAGTATTGAATTTTTCTTAATCCTTTATGGAAATACTATTCATTTGTTGAATTTTTCCATTTTTTTTCTATATCCAGTTCTTCTAATTTTCTATAAAATGTAGCTGTAGAAATTCCTAAATTATGCGCTGCTTCTTTTTTTGATCCATTGCAAGCATCTATTTCTTCAATTATTTTTTCTTTTTCAAATAGCTTTATTTGCTCAGATAACTTCATCTTTAATTGAGTTGTTTCTTTGGTATTACTTATAATCGTTTGCGGAATATGTTCAACCCTTATTTTCCCTCTTCTACATATTCTAACGCTGTGTTCTAACGCATTTTCCATTTCCTCTATATTTCCTGGCCATGCGTATGACATGTAGATTGTTTTTGCTTCTTCTGTAAATCCTGTTATCTCCCCTTCATTTAGCGTATTGTATTTTTTTAAATAATAATTTAAGTATGCCCAAATATCTTCTTCACCTCTCTCAATAAGGGAAGGCATATATATTGGTATTGTTGCTATTCTATGATATAATTCTGGCAAAAATTCATTTTTATTTATTAATATTTTTAAATCTCTGCTTGAAGAGACTATTATTCTCGGATGCTTCTTATCTATATCTACACCTATTATGTCTTTATTTTGGAATAAGGTTTTAAGTAAACTTTTTTGCGTTTTTATACTTACTTTATCTATATCTTTTATATATATCGTTCCAAATTGTGCTTCTTGTATTTTATCTAGAATTTCATCATATATTATCTCATCAGGTATTTTTGAGGATATCCTTACAAAATTCTCCTCAGTTCTTGTCCCATTGTAGTGTATTGCCCTTGCCAAAAATTCTTTGCCAGTTCCAGTTTCTCCTGTAATTAAAACTGCAGAATCTCCTCTTGCAGCCATAAATGCTTGGTTATTTACTTTCTCCATAGCAGGACTTGCTCCGATTAAGTCCTCCAAATGCTTTTTCATTGGCCCTTTTCCCATTTTATATGCCAAAAGTTGAGCTTCTTTTATATCCCTAAGGGAAATAACCACACCAGCAACAGAGCCTTTTGCAAAAATAGGTTTAGCCGTAACAATAAGATGTATTCCGCCTCTCCCAACTCTATATCTTTCTTCTTTTTCAGTATAGCCTTTTTTTGTTTTAAATATATTAAGTGCTGGAGAACCTATCATGTATTGGTTTAAATGTGTTCCCTTCATTTCTTCTTTATCACTTCCAAACAAATCAGCTACAATACTATTGCAGTGTTTAATATATCCACCTCTATCTATAGCTATTATGCCTTCATGTGCCGATTCTAAAATTGTCATTATTTCGTTTCTTGAAATCTCAACATGTCTAAATGCAATTTGTTGCGTCGCTTTAGCTGCGAGCAATTCCGCCATTTTTTCTATGAACAATGTAAGATTCTTATTCTTGTTCATAAGTATTTCTTTTTGATAGTTTTCAAAAGCAACAAGACCGATAACTCCTAAAATCTTGTTTCCCAATCTAATAGGCGTACATATTTCTGCCATTTCTGGAAGTGCTTCACTAATACCATAGTTTTCATCACCCTGTGCATCTTCAATTCGTTCAGTTTTTCCTTTACGAATCACACGTGCATATAGTGTATTTCCATCTAAGGCTCCTAATTCTTCTTTCTTGCCTATTTTGTTTTTGTATATCCCCGTTCCACCTATAACAGTAAGGTTTTCATCTACTATTTCAACTTCAACGCCTATAGAAATAGATATCGCCTCTGCAACTTGCTGGACATCATCAGATATTTCTTTTAATAGTGACATATTCCCTCTTTGTTCCTGGGAATAGCACTTCTATTCCCATCTTTATTCACCTACATTATAGCAAATTTATTTTAAATTGTATATTCTTTTTCTACAATTATTGCCATTTTGTAAATATAAAAAGCCTTCACTATTGTGAAAGCTTTTTATCAATTTAAATTCTTCTCTGCTTCTAATCTCAGTAATGTGTCTTTCCTTTGGATCCCTCGTCAGCACCGCCAACTTGCTATTTAATGCTACCTCACGTAAATCTTACGTTTTCCCCAGACTCTAATCCACATCCAGCAAGACCTAACGCTAAAGCTACTATAAGTGTAATAGCCAAAATTATTATCATTACATTTTTCATCTTTACTCCTTCCTTTGATACTTCATTCCACTCTATATCAAATACAAACTACATTACAACTTCTTCTTAATTTATGTATACCCTTGTTTTCGAAAACTCATTTGGAAATTTAATATTTTCTTTTTGCCACATCTTTAGAACATTGAATATTCCATATTACTTTTTAAGTCTGATTATGCAATCTTGTTTAAAACAAGTCATTTAATAAACCAAATTCGAATTATCAGTTTTATATTAAAAAAGGGCACTATCATATTGATAGTACCCTTTCAGTTCTATTTAATCTGTTTAAAACTTCAAATTTCAAGCAGACTATTTTCGATATTCTTATGATTTGATATTATTCATATCTTTTTTTATAAGCGATATCAACCTTAGTTCTTCCTTCTTTCCATTTTATGTCGCCTGCAGTAATACATTCTTGAACTGGGCATACATTTAGGCATAGATGGCAACCAACACATTTTTCTTCGTTAAGAATAGGAAGTCTTTTTTCACCATTCCAATCAATAGCTTGATGTGCTGCATCGTAGCAAGAAACATAACATCTTCCGCAACCAATACATTTTTCTTCATCAAACTTAGGGAATAATTTGAAGTCTCTATTAAGATCTTCTGCTGGAATAATGTTAGGAAGTGCAAGTCCGATAAAATCATCTAACTTGTTGTATCCTTTTTCTTCCATAAAGTGCATTAATCCGTTAGCCATATCTTCTACTATTCTATATCCATATTGCATGATAGAAGTAGTTACTTGAAGGTTTCTACATCCAAGCGCCAAGAACTCAGCACAATCTCTCCAAGTCTCAATTCCACCTATACCACTAAGTTCGAATTTTCTTCCTTGCTTAGCACATAGTTCATGAATCATTGGATCTTGCAACATTTGAGCACAGAATCTAAGAGCGATAGGCTTTACAGCTGCTCCAGAATATCCTGAAATCGAAGATTTTCCATTAACTACTGGCATACCAGTATTGTTTTCAAAATCTATATTTGTTATAGACTTAATAGTGTTAATAGCAGATACAGATGCAGCACCACCTTTAAGAGCTGCTCTTGCTGACTCTTCCATATTTTTTGTATTTGGTGTCATTTTAGCAATGAAAGGAATCTTTGTAGTTTCTGCTACAGCTCTTGAATATGATTCTAATAGTTCAAAGTTTGTTCCAACATCAGAACCCATATCATGACTTGTCATTTGTGGACAAGAGAAGTTACCTTCAATAAGATCAGCTCCTGCTTGCTCACTCATTTTCGCAAGTTCTCTCCACTCTTCATCTGTACTACCCATTATAGAAGAAACCATTACTTTATCAGGATAGTCTCTCTTTAACTTGTACATATTTTCAAAGTTTAATTCTGTCGGTTTGTCTGAAATTTGTTCCATGTTTTTGAAACCTATCCAAGGTAAACCTTCTTTGTTAGTTTGGTCAAATCTAGGCGAACATTCGTCTGCTACGAAGATACCTATTGTTTTGTAGAAAACTCCACCCCATCCATCTTCGTATGACTTAGAAATCATTTCATAGTTACTACCTACTGGTGATGATGAAAGGAAGAATGGATTTTCGCAATCAACTCCTAAATATTTTATTGATAAATCTTTTTTAACTGCCATTCTATTTCACCCCCTTCTCTAAAAATTCTACAATAGCCGCTGCTGCTACTTTACCTTCAGCAACTGCTTCAACCGCAGTTTTGCCTCCGTTAACAACATCACCTGCTGCAAAATAATTAGCTTTATCTGTTTTGCCTGCTTCTGCAACAATTCCACCCTTATCATCAAGAGCTACTTTTGCAAAGCCTGAGAAGTCCTCTGCGCCTTGTCCGATTGCAAACACTACAGTATCAGCTTCTAACTCAAGTTTAGCCGACTCGCAAACTCCGTCTCTACCTTTGAAAGACATTCCAGTCACATTGCTCTCTCCAACTACTGCTAGAGGAGACATATTAGTTGTTACTCCAATACCTAGAGATAATGCATATTGGAATTCTGTCATGTTTCCAGGAGCTTCTTCTAATGTTCTTCTGTATACGATTTTAACATCTTCTGCACCCAAAAGTTTTGCAGTAACTGCACAGTCCACAGCAACGTCACCGCCACCAACAACTACAACTTTTTTACCAGGGTTAAATCCTTCTAGTTTTACATTAGCTTCTTTCAAAAATTCTGCTGCACCATAAACACCTTTAAGGTCTTTTCCTGGCAAATTAGGAATTTTTGCATCCCATAGTCCCATTCCAAAGAATACAGCATCAAACGCTTCCAAATCAGCGTCTTTCGCTTCTTTATTACATATAATCTCAACACCAAGATCTGTTACTTTTGCAACGTCTTGATCTACAAATTTCTTTTGAAGTCTACTTGGAACAATTCCGTAAGTTAATACTCCACCTGCTTTTGCTTCTCTTTCAAAAACAGTAACTTTGTATCCTGCTTTTGCTAGTTCCGCTGCACATGCTAACGACGCAGGACCTGCACCAACGCATGCAACTTTTTGTGCTTTTTTATCTGCCGGCGCAACAAGAGTTTTTAGTCCAAAAATTTCTTCTTGCTCCATTGCATATCTTTGAAGTTTGCCTATTTCAATTGGTCTATCAATCCCACATCTGCTGCATTCTTCCTCACAAAGTCTGTCATATGGACAAATTTGCGCACAGCTCGCACCCATAATATTATTTTCTCTAATTGTTTCTGCAGCTCCTTTAGGGTTTCTAAATCTTATTGATCTAATAAATTTCCCTGGATCTGTCCCTGCAGGACATCCTTTGCTACATGGAGCGTCGTGGCACAAAAGACATCGTGCTGCTTCTTCCATTGCTGTCCTGTGAGTAAATCCTGCAACTGCCTCTTGTGTATAAGTTCCTTTTACTACTTTACTCAATTTTTTTACCTCCTTTATATAATTATATTTGTTTAATCATCACAATAATTTTTTCCAAAATCTCACTATAAATAATTTTTCTATAATATCCGAATATTGTGCCAAGTATCATTCCTATAATATTACAATAAAGCTATCGTAATATTATTTCGGATTTTAAAGCATAATTCGTATTGGAAATATCAAATTATACTTCGATCCTTTTCCGGCGAATTAATTTTCGACTTTGGCAGAAGATGAAAGAAACATTTTCCTTTCATCTTCTGTAAATATCATGATGAGAAATACCTCTCAAACTATTTTGCGTCTACTTTAAGAACTGAATTTAGCATTACCGAAGCTCCTGATGTGCAATCCTCTGGAGTTGCATATTCTATCTCGCAATGAGATAATCCATCTTTTGTTCTTACAAAAATCATTGTAGTCGGTATCACATAACTGCAAAACTGTGCATCGTGTCCAGCCCCCGAGTTAATCTTTTGATGAGGAACTCCCAGTTCAACTGCTGATTCTTCTACGTAATCCTTTAGTTCTTGATTAAAGTATACAGTGTCTCTCTTCCACTTTTCTTCCACTTCACATTTGCATCCTGCCCATGTTTTTTCTGGCAATGTCTTAATTATATCCATAACTGCCTTTAAAAGTTCAGGATCCTCATGTCTAACATCAATTGAGAAATCTACATAATCTGGAATAACTGTGTGTACACACGGATGACATATTATTTCTCCTGTAGTATATACAAGTTCAGGTCTTCCTAATTTATCTATCTCTTCATGTAAGTAGCATATCGCTTGAGATGCAGCAAACAACCCATCTTTTCTCTTATTCATAGGGAACGTTCCTGCGTGCGCCGCTTGTCCATAGAATTTGATTCTATAATTAAACATTCCTAGTACGCATTGAACTAATCCTATTTCATTTCCATTGTCTTCTAATATAGGTCCTTGTTCAATATGAAGTTCAAACATTGCTTCATATTTATCTGGGCTTAATCTGTTTGCTTTATCACCTTTATATGGCGACTTATCAAGTGCTTCTTGGAAAGTTGATTTTTTGTCAAGCACACTTGTTGATTTCATCAATTTATCATATTGGAAATTCACAGCTATTGATTCTGGCAAATAATCATGTGCCAAAATTCCAGAACAGAACATCGCTGGTGGATATAATGATCCTTCTTCATTAGTCCAAATCATAGCAGTTATTGGATGTTTGTGTGGAATGTTCTCTGTAACTATTGTTTCTAAAACTTCCATCGCTCCTAGGACTCCTAGAATACCATCATAATTTCCGCCTCTTTTTACAGAATCACAGTGCGAACCCATAACGATTCTTTTTGCATTAGGGTCTGACCCCGCAATTGTAGCATACATATTTGCCAGGTCATCTGTTTCAATAGTTGCTCCTATTGCTTCCATTCTTTTAACAAACTCATCTCTAGCCATATGTGCTTCTGGAGATAACGAATATCTAGTAACTCCTCCTCGTCCAGCATCTCCAAATTTCGAGAATGTAGTTATCTTGTCATCCATCCTCTTCACATCACATTTGTACATATCTTCCTCCTTTTATGCCCTTCATTTTATTGGGGAACTAATCAAGAAACGATTGCCTATTTTATATAATATTTGTTAATATTATCACAACCAATATTGTTAGCTTCTCCTTCTTCGTACTATTTTAGTCCTTTTTGTTTTTAATTACAACACTTATTTTTTTTTTTTTCTCTTTTGTCTATACGAAACAACAAAACAGCAAAGTAGTTATTTCACACCTTGTAATTGTGTTAAATCTATAACCATAAGCCGAAATTTTGTTACAATATTTCGACTTATCGTTTTCATATAATCTCAAATTTGCATTCACTAAAGTGAGTTTTTCATTATTAACGTAGGTTTAAGTGTATTTATATAATTGTAATACTTGCTATCACTTGGTCTTCTTTTGGCTTATCGCTGAAATTTCTCTTAACAGCGACTATTTTGTCAGCAACTTCAATTCCTTTTGTGATCTTTCCAAACGCAGCATATTGTCCATCTAAATGAGGTGATTTTTCAACCATAATGAAAAATTGAGATCCTGCGGAATTTGGGTTCATAGATCTTGCCATTGACAATACCCCTCTATCGTGTTTCAAATCATTTTCAAATCCGTTCGTGCTAAATTCACCTTTTATATTATGTCCTGGTCCTCCAGTTCCCGTTCCATCAGGACATCCACCTTGAATCATAAATCCAGGAATCACTCTATGAAATATCAAACCATTATAAAATCCATCATTTACTAAATTAACAAAATTGTCTACTGTTATAGGAGCTATATCTTCATATAGTTCACCTTCCATAACATCTCCATTTTCCATTTCAATTTTAAATTCAATCATATTTCTCCCCTTTCTAACTCTAATACACTACTTTTCTAAAAATGCACGCAATTTCGAATCTTTCTCATCGTATCCACGATGTATGCTTTTCATTGCTTTTAAAGCTACACCCAAACAAATATCGAAAAATATTCATTAATATAATATTTTATTTATTTCATTTTCGTTCTTTATATGGGTTAAATTTTCGTTCATCATTAATTACTTCCCACAACTCTTCTCTTAACCATTCAGGATATATATTTTCTAGTTTGTCCTTGCACATGATTTCCTCTTTTGAAAAAAAAGAAACTTCTTCCAAAACTTGCTCATCTTTCCCTAATTCTGGATCTTCACCCAGTTGCATATCTCCTGCAATTATCTCTCCTCTGAAAAAATTCACAAATCGTTGCTCTTTACTCTTTTCTCCATCAGAAATTTTTTTCTCTCTAAGTTCTTCAACAAACCAAAGTAGTTCTCTAACTTCAATATTAAGTCCTGTTTCTTCTAAGACTTCTCTCTTAGCTGCGTGAATAGATGTTTCGTCTTCCTCTATCGCACCCCCTGGTAACATCCAAATATCTCTTCCTTCATGTCTTTGTTTTACTAATAATACTTTGTCGTTATCTATGACAACAACTCTAACTCCACCCACATACATTGAAGTTCCTTTCTAGTTATTTCTGTTGATTAACTATCTTGATAGTATTTTGTATAGCTTCTTTTTTATCCATTTCCTTTTTATCTGTCTCTCTTCTCAACTTATATTCCACAGTGCCTGTTGCGGCCCCTCTTCCTACTGTAATCCTTACAGGTATGCCTAGTAAATCAGCATCTTTAAATTTAACTCCTGGTCTTTCCTTTCTATCATCCAGAATCACTTCTATACCTTCATCCATTAATTCTGTATAGATTTCCTCTGCCATCTGAGCTTGAACATCATCGTCAGGGTTTACTAATGTTACTATCGCTTGGTATGGAGCTATCGCCATAGGCCAGATTATTCCATTTTCATCATGATGTTGTTCTACAATCGCCGCAAGCGTTCTAGTCACGCCTATTCCATAGCAACCCATCACAATAGGGTGATCCTCCATATTTTCGTCTTTATAGTACGCTTTCATACTCTCGCTATATTTTGTACCTAACTTAAATACTTGTCCTACTTCTATTCCTCTCGTCATTTCAACAGAGTCACCACAAGAAGGACAGCTATCTCCTCCTTTAGAAAGTTTAAGGTCTGCAACTATGTCTCCTTTGTAATCCCTTCCATAATTAACATTTTTTATATGATAGTCTTTTTTGCATGCTCCCGCACACAGGTTTTTTGCCTCAACAAGCTCGCTATCCACAACTAGTTTACAATCATGCAGTCCCACAGGACCAGTAAAACCTCCTACAGAGCCAGTAATTGTTCCCATTTTTTCTTCGTCAGCAAATTCAATTGCATGTTCTGGAATATCCAAAGCATTAATTAGCTTTGTCATATTTAAGTCCCTATCCCCACGCACAAAAGCTGCCACAAATTCTTTTTCTTTACCCTCTTCATCTTTTACAACAAAAAGAAGTGCTTTCATTGTTTGCTTTTTCTCTATTTCTAAGTACTTTGCAACTTCTTCTATTGTTTTTGCTCCAGGAGTAAAAACTTCTTCCATCGGAAGATTTTCTTCATCATCATATTTATCATCCACACAAACAGCCCTCTCAACTGTAGCTGCCATATTGCAAGTATTGCAAAAAACAATTTCACTTTCTCCAACATCTGACAATGCTGTAAATTCATGTGAATTACTTCCCCCTATAGCTCCTGTATCTGCTTCTACAGCTCTATATGTAAGCCCACATCTATCAAATATTTTTTCGTATGCCTCATACATATCTTTGTAACTTGAATCCAATCCAGCCTCATCTTTATCAAAAGAATACGAGTCTTTCATAATGAACTCTCTACTTCTCATTAGTCCAAATCTAGGTCTTGCCTCATCTCTATACTTTGTTTGAATCTGATATAGATTTACTGGCAGTTGTTTATGAGAAGCAACTTCGCTACGAATAATATCTGTAAAAATCTCTTCATGCGTTGGTCCTAAGCAAAAATCTCTACCGTTTCTGTCTTTTAGTCTGAATAATTCCGGACCATATTTGTACCATCTGCCAGATTCTTCCCATAGCTCCGATGGTTGTAAGGCAGACATCAATATTTCTTGTCCCCCTTTTTTATTCATTTCACTTCTAATAATACTTTCTATTTTAGAAATGGATCTAAGTCCTAACGGCATTAGACCGTAGACACCTGACACAAGTTTTCTTATCATACCTGTACGAAGTAAAAGTATGTGGCTAGGAATTTCTGCTTCGTTTGGCACTTCTCTTAATGTTCTAATATGCATTTTTGATAGTTTCAATTTTCTTCTCCTTTGTATCAATTCGACTGTCTTATATTATATTTTGTTGATTAAAGAAATCGCTTCAGCTGCTATACCTTCTCCTCTTCCTTCAAATCCCAGCTTTTCAGTAGTTGTTGCTTTAATGTTCACTCTACACTCATTTACCGAAAGTGCTTGGCATATATTCTTCTTCATCTCCATTGCGTATTCTTTTATTTTAGGTTTTTCACATATTAATGTTGCGTCTATATTTCCAATCACATACAATTTCTCATTTAGTATTTCCTTTACTTTTTTCAACAACACTATGCTTGAAACCCCTTTGTACCTTATGTCTTCAGGTGGAAAATGTATACCAATATCGCCTTCGCCCGCAGCTCCAAGTAAACTGTCCATTATTGCATGAACAAGTACGTCTGCATCCGAGTGTCCATCAAGGCCCTTTTTGAAAGGTATTTCAACACCACCTAATATTAATTTCCTACCTTCAACCAATCTATGCACATCATATCCCATTCCAATCCTTGGAATAGAAATCATATCATTTTTTTTATTTAAAATTTGATCTAAATCTTCTTTCACAGTTATTTTTTTATTCCTAACATCTCCTGTCACAGTGCTTACTCTATATCCTGCCCACTGAACTAACTGTGCATCATCAGTCCCGTAATACGATTTTTCAATAGCTTTTCTATATGCATCCATTATAATATCTCGTCTAAATGCTTGTGGCGTTTGCGTTATACTCAACATATTTCTATCTATTACTTCAAGAATATCGTCTCTTCTTATTCTAACAGTGTCTGTAATTGGTAATGTTGGAATTACCGCGCCTGCTTCGTATGTATCATCAACAACTCTATTTATTAAGTCTGAAGAAACAAAAGGCCTAGCTCCATCATGAATTAATACTATCCAATTATCCTTTTCCATATTATCTATATATCTTAGTGCATTATATATTGAGTCTTGACGCTCTTTTCCACCCGAAAGTATTTCAACTAATTTTTTTCGTTCTTTTGCGTTAATATGTTTTTCAAAACAGGTTCTAGAATATTCCTCGTAACCTTTTGGAACAACAACATAAAGAGCGTCTACTACTTCATTCTCTAAGAAAGGTCGTACGCTCTTACATATCATAGGCTCTTCGCCTATTTTTATAAATTGTTTCGGCTCATCACTGCACAATCTTGTTCCTTTTCCTGCTGCAGCCACAATAGCCATAACTTTATTTTTTTTCATTATTCAGATAACCCTAATCTTGTTTACTCGGCTTTCCAAAGATCATTCTTCCTGCCGACGTTTGCAAAACACTCGTCACAGTTACATCTATTGTATTACCTATATGATTTTTTCCATTTTCAACAACAATCATAGTTCCATCATCAAGATATGCCACCGCTTGTTTATCTTCTTTTCCTTCTTTTACTAAAAACAGCTTCATTTCCTCACCAGGAAGAACTGCTGGTTTCAACGTATTTGCAAGCTCATTAATGTTTAATATCTCTATCCCTTGAATTGTTCCAACTTTATTCAAGTTATAATCATTTGTAATTACTTTTGCATTTAGTTTCTTTGCCAGTTTAAGAAGTTTTATATCAACATCCGGTATATCATTTATTGTTTTTTCTTTGCTGGTATCTTTTATTTCAACACCATAATCTTGTTGAATTTTTTTAAGAATATCCAAACCTCTTCTTCCCCTGTTCCTTTTTAGGCTATCTGCTGAATCCGCAATATATTGGAGCTCTAGTAAAACAAACTCAGGAATAACTATCACTCCTTCAATAAACCCAGTTTTCATAATTTCTACAATACGACCATCAATAATTACACTTGTGTCCAATATTTTAGGTAAAGCCTCGCCTTTTTTATTTGGTTTAAGAAATCCTTGTGAAATTTTTTTCCCTGCGGATTGCGTCCCTGGTCCTGCTAATTCCATTGCAACTCTATGAGTTGCAACAAAGGCACCTAAATAACCTAAAATCAAATATGTTAAAATTGTAAGTATTACTGATAAATATGGAATTTCAAATTGTGCATATATTTCACTAATTAAAAACGCAAGAACTAGTCCCGCTATCAAGCCTACTGTTCCCGCTAGTAAATCATGCCCCGAAACCTTTTGCAACTCACTTTCTATATTTTTCGCCATATTCTTTGATTGTCTATTAAAAATAGGTGCTAATGCAAAGAATAGTAAAGCAAATATAAGTACAAATATTATTGTAATTATAATATGGTGAATTGGTGTAAAATTTATTACGCTATCAGAAAAATATACTTCTACTAATAATAGAGAAAGTCGACTAGTCCCATACCCAACTAAACCTCCTATTATAGTAAATATTATTCTGAAGAGTTTCTTTATCATATCATATCCTTTCTAGCTCGTTTTCTTTATCAAGATATCACTAATTTACGCGCATATCTTTTTTACGACCATAGAAAACTCTAAATTTGGTTTTTTAAAATTAGTTTTTTGATCCAGATTATTGTTTCTTCTTCTGTTTTATTGTTTATCATAGCAAGTTCACTTGCTAAAATTGACTTAGCATTGCTAAGCATTTTTTTTTCACCTGTTGCCAAAGGTTTTTTAAAATCAAGCTTGTATAAATTTCTAACCACTTTAGCTACGTCAAGAATATCTCCTGTTTTTAATAATTCCAAATTATCCCTGTAACGCCTGTTCCAATTTGTCTCATCGCAAAATGCATCTGAATTAAGGATCTTTTCGATCTCATCTATCTTTCTCCATTCGACAACGCCTCTAAGCCCTAGTGATTCACCATTTTCAACTGGTATAAGCACTTCTAATTTTCTAAATGGAATTGTAAGTGCATAATACTCTTTTTCTGAATTTGATATTTTCTTTTTTTCAATACTTTTAATTATACCTGCTCCATGAAGCGGGTATACTACTCTGTCTCCGACATTAAACATTATTCCTCCAGTGTAAGATATTTTCTTACGTATAAAATTTAGTGGATTTTCCAAAAATAGAATCTCTCAATTTCAGTATATAGAAGTATTTGTTTTATGTCAAACTTATTCAACATAAATTATAAATTTATCACAATTTTTGCCATCTGTCAATTATATTGTGTTAAAATTTATATAAGTTATATAAATTTTGAAACGGAGAGTAAAATGTCAAGGAATCCAAAAACAATTTTTTTCTGCCAAGAGTGTGGCTACGAAAGTCCAAAGTGGCAAGGACAATGTATTTGTGGTGCATGGAATACTTTTGTTGAAGAGAAATTTTCCGCATCAGAGTCGAAAAAAAAATCGACTTCATTATCTGCCGATAGGAAAACCCCTCCATCACCTCTAGTAAATCTAGAAAACTCCTCTAAGAAAATACGAGTTGACACAGGTGTTTCGGAATTAAATAGAGTCTTAGGCGGAGGAATAATAGATGGTTCATTGACGCTGATTTCAGGAGAGCCAGGCATTGGGAAATCGACAATAATTATGCAAGTTGCAAATCACATAGCCAACACGCATGGAAATGTTTTATATGTTTCAGGAGAAGAATCACAAGAACAAATCAAAATCAGAGCTGATAGAATTTGTTCCAAACTCAGCGAAAAATTGTATGTGATTTCAGAGACGAATTTAGATGTTCTAGATACTTATATAGAAAAAATCAAACCTGTTTTTCTAATTATTGATTCAATCCAAACTATGAACACTGATGAAATTACATCTTCGCCAGGAAGCGTTTCCCAAGTTAGAGCATGTGGCAATCGACTAATGCAAATTGGAAAAGAGGGCGGTATCCCTATTTTCATCGTTGCACATGTAACAAAAAGTGGCGAGCTTGCTGGACCTAAAATTGTCGAGCATTTAGTTGATACTGTATTATCTTTCACTGGGGACAGAACACAAGATCTTCGTATATTGAGAGCTACAAAAAACAGATTTGGCACAACAAGTGAATTAGGTGCATTTGCCATGACAGAAAAAGGATTATCGGAGATTCCTGATGTTTCCAAGGTATTCCTTGATGAGATATCATCAAATACAGAAGGTTCTGTTATTTCAGCGGTTTACGAAGGCACTAGGCCACTATTCTTAGAAGTTCAAGCTTTAGCCGCACCTACAACACTCGGCTTTCCAAGAAGAAGTGCAGTAGGGTTTGATTTGGCGAGACTTAATATGATACTTGCAGTTCTAGAAAGAAAAGCAGGATTGCCTCTTTCTACTCATGATATATATGTAAATATTGTAGGGGGAATCAAGCCCGAAGGAACTTATTCGGATCTTTCTATTGCTATGGCAATATACTCTTCATTTAGAGAAAAAATTCTTCTTAGCGATACTGTAGTTATAGGCGAACTAGGATTGACAGGCGAACTGAGAGGTATTCAAAACTGCGAGAAGATTATAAAGGAAGCGGATAGAATGGGGTTAAAAAAAATAATATTACCATACAAAAACTATATAAAGTCGAAAGATTCAAAACCTAAAGCTATCGAAATTATCGGAGCAAAAAATATTGGAGAAGCATTGAAAAATTTCACTTCATAAAATACATTCACACAACTAACGCGGGGTTTTCGCTTATACAAATAAAAAGCGACTAATCATAGTCGCTTTTTAAATAGAAAGTTTAGCTTTCTTGTTCTTTTTTATGTTCAGCTATTATCTTATCAGCTAAGTTTCCAGGAAGCTCATCATATCTTTCATGTTTCATTTTAAATGATCCTCTTGCTTGAGTCATAGCTCTTAGTGTAATAGAATAGTCAAACAACTCTGCTTGAGGTGCTTCTGCAACTACGATTTGCCCGCCTCCTCTTGGAAGAGGCTCTCCACCTAAAATCCTTCCTCTACGCTTACTCATATCTCCCATTATGTCTCCCATATATTCGTCTGGAATTGTTATTTCAATATGCATAATCGGTTCTAATAAACAAGGTTTCGCTTCTACTATTCCTTTTTTGAAGGCAAGCGATGCTGCAATTTTAAATGCCATTTCGTTAGAGTCTACATCGTGATATGAGCCATCATATAAATCAGCTTTAATATTTACTACTTTACATCCTGCCAAAGGACCTTTCTCCATAGATTCTCTCAAACCTTTTTCTATAGCTGGTACATAGTTTTTAGGAATTGATCCTCCAAATAACGATTCTGTGAATTGGAAATCCTCTTCAAAACAAGGCGAGAATTTAATATGAACATCCCCATATTGACCTGCTCCACCTGATTGTTTCTTGTGTTTACCTTGAACGTCAGATGTTCCCTTAATAGTTTCTCTATATGCAATTTTTTGAGGAACTATTTCTATATCAACGCCAAATTTATCTTTTAGCTTGGATATGATTGTGTTTACTTGTATATCCCCTTGGCCTCCCAATAATGTCTGGTGAGTTTCTACATTTCTTTCTACTAAGAAACTAGGGTCTTCTTCTCTAAGTTTATTAAGTCCAGTTCCAACTTTTTCTTCATCACCCTTAGCTTTAGGTTCAATCGCAATATAATATGTAGGCTCTGGAAATTGAATCGGCTCAAATATTATTTGCTCTGATTTCACACACAACGTGTCTCCTGTTTTTGTATGTTGAAGTTTTGCTATAGCAACTATATCTCCACACTCCGCTTCAGATGTATCTTCTCTATGTTTCCCTCTAAGGAAAAACATAGTTCCTAGTCTCTCAGAATGTTCTGATGTGGCATTATATATTTCTTGACCTGTCTTTAGTTTTCCCGAAATTATCTTTGCTAGAGAAACTTTACCTAGGACAGGGTCAACTATTGTTTTAAATACATACGCAGCCAAAGGTCCATTTCCATCAACAGCGACAGTAATTTCTTCATCAGTATCGTTTTTTGCAGGATATTCTGCGTGATCTCCTGGTTTTGGAACAAGGTCAACAAGTTCTTTCAAAAATTCATCAATCCCTTTTCCCTCTGTTGCCGAGCAAGAAAACACAGGCGAAATATTTCCATTCAAGATTGCAAGCGACAACCCCTCTTTAAATTCTTCATCTGTAAATTCTCCTGCTTCGAAAAATTTATCCATAAGAGCTTCATCTTCTTCGGCGATAAGCTCGTTTAATTCGTCTTTGTTATTCATGTCTACAACAGTATGTCCAAATTTTTCTTTTAAATCTGACATTAGTTTGTCGACATCTACATTTTCCTTATCTATTTTGTTTATAAGGAAAAATTTTGGAACTCCAAACTCTCTACATAAATCCCATGACTTTTCTGTTCCAACTTGAATTCCAGCAGCAGCATCTACTACAATTACCGCTGTCTCTGCCGCTCTCAACGCAGAATATACTTCTCCAACAAAGTCGAAAAATCCTGGCGTATCAATGAAATTGATTTTTGTGTCTTTGTACTTAACTGGTACTATAGCACTCGAAAGCGAATGTTTTTTCTCAATTTCTTTCTTGTCAAAATCTGACACTGTATTTCCATCTTCTACTCTGCCTAATCTGTTTATTTCCCCCGTGGCAAGCAGGGCTGCTTCAATTAGGGTGGTTTTACCTACGCCGCCATGGCCAAGCAAAGCAACGTTTCTAATGGTGTCGTTCTTAAAGCCCTTCATAACTAGACCTCCTAAATAATACTACATCCAATAAATTAATAAAATTATACCTCTTTAATGGGAAAATATCAAGAAATATATTTCATTGTTGTATTTTATATATAATATTCTCCAATATATAATCTAATAATCATAAATATTTTACCGTATACTAATATTTTGGTATACTAAAAGCCAAAGAACAAACTACACATTATTGCATGTTTGCAAATTAGAGGAGTTTTAATCATGAGTAAAAATATACTAATTTTCGTTCCAAAAGGCGTTGAACTGATGGAATTATCCCCATTTATAGACATCTTTGGTTGGGCAAAGGAAATTAGCAAAATAGATATTGATTTTGTCACCACCGGATTTTCAAAAGAAATAAAAACCGCATTTAACCAAACATTTGTCGTAGATAACAAATGGGACGAGATTTTCTGCAGTCCAAATGAAATTGATATCTTGTCTTTTGATGCCCTTGTAATTCCTGGAGGGTTTGGACAATACGGGTTTTACGAGGAAGCTTACGACGAAAGAATCCTATCTCTTATAAACTGTTTTTTTCAAGAAAAAAAGCCTATCGCAACTGTGTGCGTGGCTTCATTGATTCTAGCAAAGTCTGGGGTGCTTATTGAAAAAAATGCAACAACTTACAACAAAGACAATGGCAGAAAACAAGCACTACTTGCCGCTATGGGTGTCAACGTTATTAACGACCCTATCGTTATTGACGACAATATTATCACATCGTATAATCCCCAAACAGCTCCTTATGTAGCATTTGTGTTATTAGAAAAGTTGAGTTATAATAAGGCCTGCCACGAAGTAATGGATAATATGGGATTTCCACCTCTTTAGCAAAAGAAAAAAATATTCCAACTTAAAGTTTAGCTATGTTGAATATGTATATATTAAGTTTTGATATACTTTGGTTCGTTTGACAATTTTTTTATTCTACTTGTTCTTGCCAATATCATAGTAACGACTAGAGCAATCAAAAATCTACCAATGCTAACAACCCATATATTCGCACCTGCAACCGCAAATATCACTACTGTTTCTATTAGTCCATGGCACATGTACATAAATATACCTAGTATTGCAAAATCCCTTTCTGATAATGGGTCTTCTTTATTCAGCTCTATAAGAGTTCCCGCACCATATGTTACTCCCATCACAATGCCTACCAATAAAGGAAATATGGCTTTTTTGTCTACCTTGATAAGTTTTGCGAACCAAGACAATTTTCGTGCCAACTTTTCTAAAGCATTACATTTAATCAAAATTTCAATAAATATAAATAATGGTATCAAGATAATCAGCAAAGTAATAATTGTAGAGATTATTCCGTTAAATATTTCATCAAAAATGTATCCCCAATTTTTAAGCATTATAACAACACCCCCATCCATCCAACAAGCAAACCTGCAATAATTGCCATAAAAAATCTCAAAAGTATTATTTTGCTTGCACTATATCCGATTTTTTGTGCCAAAACAGATTCGACCGGAATAGAGTGAAACATCAATGTTATCATTGCAATAGTTGTTATTGCTGGCGCAGCAAAATCAAGCGAATTTATCCCTGCTATAGCCCCATATTCGTCCGTGAATATCCCAGCAATTATAGGAACCGCTGCTTCGCCAGGCAAATTGAAAATCCCCATTACAGGCTCCAGAATCATTGTAGTCCACTCCATCCCCTTGGAATACTTAAAAATAGTAACCAATATATAAATTGGCACAATAATTTTCAAAAGCATAAATGCAGTTTTCAAAGCTTTCCAAGTTCCAATTTTAAGTACAGTTCCTATTAGAACTACTATATCTTTAAATCTTCTTTTTTTCATTTTAGAAACAACTCCTAGATCAAATCGATCGCAATAAAATGTATAACGATTAATTTCATTACTTTGTATACCAATATTTCATATCCAAAGAAGAAATTGTTAGATATCAAAACAAAACATCCAACAACTTATCATTTCATTTGTATTATAAAATTAATATCACTTTATTTTTTATAATGGTTTCATTGTAGGGAATAATATTATATCTCTGATGCTTGCTGCATCTGTTATAAGCATAATAACTCTATCTATTCCTATTCCCAAACCTCCCGTTGGTGGCATTCCTACTTCTAAAGCATTTACGAAATCTTCATCCATTGGATGAGCTTCATCATCTTCACCCTTGTCTAATTGAGCTTGCTGCTCCATGAACCTTTCATATTGATCGATTGGATCATTAAGTTCTGAAAATGCGTTGGCAATTTCCCAACCATTAATATATGCTTCAAACCTTCTTGTTATTCTTGGGTCAATCGGATCTCTTTTTGACAACGGACTAATCTCAACAGGATGTCCTGTAACGAAAACTGGACCGTCTAAATATCCTGGTGCTTCCTCACAATACTCCTCAAATATTTCTGCAAGAACCTTGCCTCTTGTCATTCCCTTAACTTCGTCTTTATCCATTCCTTGCTTTATAGCTGCTTCCCTAGCTTCTTCATCAGTATTGATAATGGAAAAGTCAATCCCCGTTATTTCTTTTATCGCTTGAGCCATATCTATCCTCTTCCATGGAGGAGTAAGGTCAAATTTTTTCCCTTGATACTCTATTACCATAGATCCTGTTGCCTTTAGCGCCGCTTTAGATACAACATCTTCTGTCACCTGACACATGTCGTCCATATCTCCATACGCCATATAGCATTCCATAGATGTAAACTCGGGGTTGTGATTTCTATCCATTCCTTCGTTTCTAAACATTTTCCCCATCTCGTATACTCTATCAAGACCCCCTACCGTAAGTCTTTTAAGGTACAGCTCGTTGGATATTCTAAGTTTCATATCCAAATCCAAAGTGTTATGATGTGTTTCAAACGGTCTTGCATTTGCCCCACCTGCTATTGTTGTGAGAATAGGAGTGTCAACTTCCAAATATCCGAAATCCTCTTCTAAAACTCTTTTTATTTCTTTTATTATTTGTGAGCGTTTAACAAAAGTTGATTTTACATCTTGGTTCATTATCAAGTCAACATATCTTTGTCTGTACCTTATATCTGTATCCTTCAATCCTTGCCACTTATTAGGCAAAACTTGAAGTGATTTTGTAAGCAAAGTGACATTTGAAGCTTTTATTGAAATTTCTCCATGTCTTGTTTTGAAAATCTCACCTTGAACACCCACTATGTCCCCAATATCATAAGAAACAAACCATTTATAATCTTCTTCACCTATAGCGTCCTGTCTAACGTATGCTTGTATTCTTCCTTCTCTATCTTGTATATCAACAAAAGAAGCTTTACCCATATGTCTGTTAGCCATGATTCTTCCTGCAATTGAGACTTCCTTGCCTTCCAAACTATCAAAATTATCTTTTATAGTTTGGCTATGCGCCGTCACATTCCAATTTTCAATCAAAAATGGATTTCTTCCATTCTCTTGAAGCTCTTTGAGTTTTTCTTTTCTGATTTTAACTTGTTCGCTTATTTGCTCATGAGTTAAATTTTCTTGTTCAAGCTCTGATATTTTTTTTTCTTCCATTTTCTTCTCCATATAATGTTAAATGTTTTTATATAAAATAAAAATTAAAGCAAATCAATTTCTATTAAAGCAATCTATCTCTTTTGTATATCTAGTACTTCATAAATTCTTTGACCTGCTGGTGTTTCTATCGAAACAATATCACCTATTACTTTTCCAAGCAAGGCTTTTCCAACAGCACATTCATTAGAAATAATTCCTTGTACAGGATCAGCTTCCGTTCTACCAAGTATAATATATTTCGCTGTTGTAACTTTTTCTCCTGCTGTAATTTTTACTTCTATTTGGTTTCCTTCACTAACTTTACCTTTAACTTGCTTTTGGTCTTCAATAAATTCTGCTTTAAGCAATGTTTCTTCAAGTTTTTTTATTTTTTCTTCCATTTCAGCTTGTTCATTTTTTGCAGCATCGTACTCAGCATTTTCCGAAATATCTCCATGTTCTCTAGCTTCTTTTATTCTTTGAGATACCTCTGCTCTTTTTATCGTAACGAGTTCTTCTAATTCAATCTTGATTTCTTCATATTTTTTTCTTGTAATTAATATTCCTTCTGACATTTTTTCCACTCCTCATATTATATTAGGGGTAACAATTTAAATTATATTTAATTTATAAATTTTATTTTAACATTAGAGCTATTAGTTAAAAAAACCGTACTTGCATACGTAAGGTCAAAACTTATAACATCACCTACATTTATTGTTTCTTCTGCGTTTTCAATATCAAGTATTGTATGATCGCTTGAAGCTCCAATAACTTCCATGCCCTTTTGTCTTGGACGTATCTGATCGGTAAATGCATAATCAACTTTACCTACTCCTACAATTGCCCTTTTTCTAATTCCTTTGTCTTCATATACTTGTTTCTGTCCAAAAGCATCATAACCTATTGTTCCAACAGGATAGCTAGGCTTATCCTTTATCTCAATAACTTCTGCCTCAAGTACAAAGCAGTCCTTATCCATGAAGGAAAAATCATATCCATACAGCTCTTCAAGGTCTCTGGCAGTAATTATTCCTTCCCCTAATCTAAGATGATTAATCCTCTTCGGCATATTCCCTTCTAAAATTCTTGGAAGTGAGTTTGTAGCACCGCCTGAAATAATTTCCATTTTTCTGTTTATTTTTTTTTCTATTTCTTCTGTACACTCTACAAGTTCAATTAATTTTTCTGGAGTAGCCACTATAGATCCGTAGCAACCCAAATTGGTTCCTGTTCCTGAAAGATGAATACTCTCGAGTTCATTCTCAACGATAAGAGCCGTTTGAACAAACTCTGTTTTATCCCAATACCCTTCGCGTAAGTCTCCCAAGTCAATCATAAGTATGACATTATGAATTTTATTTTGCTTTCTAGCCTCTTCATCTAGTGCATACAAAACGCTAATTTCACTGTTCAAGCTATATTCCGCTAGTTCTATCACCTTTTTTACTTCCGAAATCATTGGTGTTCTAATCATCATCAGAGGGAGATTTACTCCCTCTTTTTTTGTTAATTCTAATTGTTCCAATCTAGAAGACGCAATAAACTTCACTCCACTCTCTGCAATTGCCTTTGTGCATTCCAAGATTCCAGTATATCCTTTTATTACACCAGCAACATCTATTCCTGAGTTTTTACACATCTTTGTTATTTTTTGTGTATTGCTCTTTACTTTCTTTAAATCAATAACAACTCTTGGCAGAACAGACATTTGCATCTCCTTTTGTTATCCATATTTCTATACTATAGAACTTAAATTGCAAAGTAATTATCTATTTCACTTTATTCTCTTCAGCATGTCTCTTTATTTTTTTCGACGTGTTCTTTATGAAATCATTTTCTTTAATAACTATTTTTTTGACTTTCTTGAACATAGGCTCTTTTTCATTAATCATTTCTATGTCTTCCCATAGTTTTTTTTCAATTTCTTCTTTCGAAATATCTTGGAATAATTCTGCAACAACTTCATCGTCCAATCGAATTGAAGCGACTATTTTTGTATCTTGGCCACTTTCTGTTTCATCTCCATATACCATTGATTCCAAAACATACTGTATATTATTTATATTATATTCTATTTCTTCTGGATATACGTTTTTACCATTTTTAGTGATTATTACGTTTTTAGCTCTACCTGTAATATATACATAGCCCTCACTATCAATTTTTCCTAAATCTCCAGTATGAAGCCATCCATCTTTTATTACTTTAGAAGTTTCTTCTTCCATTTCGTAATATCCCATCATAACGTTGTCGCCTTTTACGCAAATTTCTCCAATTCCCTCTTCATTTGCTGCAAAGACTTTTAGTTCACACGCAGGAAAACTTCTACCAATTGATGCATTTTTTGGCGCTGTATCTGGATTAAGCGCTCCCATAGGGGCACACTCTGTAAGTCCATATCCTTGAAGTGCCATTATTCCAAAATCCCTAATTCCCTGTAAAACATCAGGATTTATAGCAGCTCCTCCACAAATCATCATTCTCATTCTTCCACCAAAGACTGCTCTAATGTCTTTAAAGAACTTATTACCTAGGTCAATACCTATTTTCTTTGTAACTTTATTCGCTTTTATAACTTTTTTTAGTACTTTTTCTTTTCCTTTTTTCCTTACATTTGCCCATATCTTTTTATGTAAAGTTTCAAATAATACAGGCACACCCAGAAACATTGTAGGTTTTACTTCTTCAAGATTTTTTGTGATATATTTTAGCCCTTCACAATATGCTATAGAAGCTCCTTTGTACATTGGCATTAGGAATCCACAAGTACATTCGTATGTATGATGTATTGGTAAAACCGAGAAGAAAATATCAGTTTCATTTACCTTCAAAACTGTTGGTGCCACCATAAGGTCACAAGCAATATTTTTTTGCGAAAGCATTACACCCTTCGACACTCCCGTAGTCCCTGATGTGAATAAGATTATATTCATCTCTGAGTTAATTACTTGTGCATCGATAAATTCTCTATTGCCTGATTCTAATAATTTTGTTCCAAATTCTAATAGCCCATCAAAAGAAATTTCATTTTCGAATCCTATTTTTTTCGGTTCTTTCTCTTCGCATTTATTTGCAAATTTTTCAAACTTGCTGCTGTTTTCAACATCTGATTGGTTAAGATTCATATTAATCTGATACTTTAGTTCTGTTCCTTTTAATTTTTTAGAGTTACCAAACACATCTTTATAAGTGTCAGTGTATATTATTGCCGCCATGTCAGAACGTTTAGCTAGCGTAATTAATTCTTCTTCTTTTAACTCTTTATCTAATGGAACAACAACACCAACACCACAAACAACCGAAAGATAAGAAACTGCCCACTTATAAGAATTTTCTCCAACAATACCTATTCTTTTCCCTTTAAGTCCTAATGCAAGCAATGCCGTTCCCAAAGCATTTACATCTTTTTCTGCTTCTTTATATGTGATTGTTTTATATGGAGAATTCCTATCTGGTTTCTCGTGAAAAGCCACATTATCTCCAAAAAGCTCAACGCTCGATCTAAACATGTCTCTTATATCTGTAATTGGTCTGCTATCTTTGTATTTTACAGTAGCGTCTTTTGAATTCTGAATCTTTGTCACAATTCCTTCCGCCCATTGTTTTTCAACTTTTTTTATTTCTATGTATTCTGTTTTATCCATCTTAAATTACCTCCTGTTTTATCCATTTTAAACTTCGCTGTATTTGATAATAATATCACATATTAACATTATTATCAAGCAACGCAAAGGGCACTCCCCTAAATTCAATTAATTAATTTAGTATCTACTTCAAATATATTATTCGAAAATTCCTTTTTTTCTATCAATATATATTTTTGCACATTTATCTACTAACGCACAATCCAACAGTGCATCTTTTAATGATTTTGCGTAATTAACGGTACCATGCGACTCTAAAAGAACAGCTTTTACATCATATTTTTCCATCACAGCAACCGTATCTTTTGCAAGTTTTTCAGTTCCTGATTCTGAGTATGGAACCATATTTAAAGGTCCATTTACTGCTTCTTTCATCACTCTACTAACTACAGGCAATGTTTTTCCTAATCCAGCAAAAACACTCCCATAGAGTCCATGTGCATGAATAACTGCCCCTGCCTCTCTGTCCATTTTATATATTTTTGTATGAAGATCTAGCTCACTCGTAGGACTAAGTCTTCCTATTTTTTCATTAGTTTCTACATTCACTTTTACAATATCCTCAGCCTTTAAATTTGCGTATGGAATTCCACTCGGTGTCAATAGAATCCATTCTTCATCTAGCCTCGCAGAAATATTCCCCCATGTGCTTATAGCTAAGTTGTTTTTCAGAAGCGTTCTCCCTGCCTTAACGATTTCAATTCTTAATTCGTTCTCTACATCGCTAATTTCAATTTTTTCTGTTGGTACTTCTTCCTCTTCGATTGTTTTATTTCTGATTTGGGAATATACATCTGTGTATATTTTCCTTCTTTCTTCAGCCTCTTCAGGTTTGAATCCTTTTGCACTTCCTAATGGTTTCGATTCAATAAGTACTAGTGCCGCTTTTTCCATAACGTTTCCTACCGTTATCATTTCTTCCAAGTCGTCACCTGCCAAAAGCAGTCCACCCTCTTTAATATATGCTCCTTTTATTCTATCTAGTTCCTCTACTACTGCATCAATATTCTTTAACGAAATAGGTTCTGTTCCTTTACCTACAATTTGTGCTACATCATCTATTGTTGGTACAAGTTTTTCTATTCCTTCAGAAAATTCCACAGAGTACTTTGGCATAAGCCATAGTATTATTTTTATATCTTCTTTTTTTTCAAATATATGAAAAAACTCCGCAACTTTTTCTCCTAGAAAATCAGCTTTGCCCTCTTCTCCTCTTATTGCAACTATAATATCTTCGCCTAAAAATGGTTCTTTTTCTAACCTCTTCACAATTCTCTCTATCGTGTATTTCTTTGCCATACTACACCTCTTTTCTGTCTTCAGTTTCAACCAGGTTGATAAAAACTTTTTCAAATCTTAACAAGGCCGCTTCAATAACAGCATTGTCCATTTGCGAATTCATGAAAAGTGTTCTACCTTCGCTAAGAATCAATCCCTCTGAGATAAAGGCCGCATTTATTCTTCGCAATGCCCTTTCTCTTTTTTCATGTTCTTTTTTTATCCTTGCAATAGCTCTAATTGTTCCTAAATTAGTTTTTGCTTTAAGGTTGAAATTAGTATCTGCTACAATTTCCAAGTGTACAATACCTCCATAATTATAGGCAACGAACGGGAAGTTGTATTTGAACATGATTTTATTTAGTCCATCTGCCATTTTATCTCCCAAGTCCGCAACGTATTGACATAGCCCTCCATCCACTATTTCTTTTATTGCCGCATATCCCGCAGCACAGAAAACTGGGTTTCCATGATGCCGCCCATTAGCAACAATTGTTTTTTTCTTTCTTTTTCCTACTCCAATCGAAAATGCATCCATTACTTTTTTTGCACCTCCAAGTGCTGCTGCAGGGAACCCTCCTCCAACGACACTTCCTAAAATAGTAATATCAGGATACACTTTTAAATACTCTTGTACTCCTCCATTACCTAATCTGAAAGCAGTGTTTGTTTCATCAAATATTAGAATGACCTCTTTTTCATCGCATATTTCTCTTAATTCTTTGCAGTAGTAATAATCCAAAGGAATTCTTCCATTGTCTACGCCTATTGGCTCCACTATGACTGCAGCGACATTATGTTTTAGAGCCTTTTTCATTGCCTCTATATTATTAGGCTCAACTTCTTTTGTGTATTTCAGTGCAGCTCGGTTTATTCCAAAGGTGTTTAAAAACATTTTGCTTCCTGGAATTTTACTTCCAACCATAACGTCGTCATACCATCCATGATTAGATCCGCCTATTTTGATTATTTTCTTTCTCTTTGTGCATGCTCTTGCAACACGAATAGCAGCCATCGTTGCCTCTGTTCTGCTATTGAAAAATTTCACCATATCAAAATATCTAAAGTTCCTTTGAATTTCTTTTGCCAAAATTCTTTCATGTGACAATGGTAAATTTATTCCTGTTCCATGTTCACTCACGACTTCTTTTATTGTTCGTATTACCCTTTTGTTCTTTCCTCCCAAAATTGTTTCTCCATCACCTGGATGGAAGTTCAAATACATATTACCATCTATATCCTCAATTACTGGTCCCTCTGAGTCTTTAAAAACTAAAGGGAAAGGTTCATTTGCAAACCCTTTTTTTTCATAAGAATCCGAAAGTAAAGTTGCAGCAAGAGCATATTCTCCTTTTGAAGAAGTACACTTGCTTTCAAAATGCTCATACACACTTTCTCTGTAATATTGATTCTCCACATCCCACATTGAGTTTTTAGACAATTCGTTTAATTTTTTAATTATTTCCGCTGGTTCTTCCCATCGATTTATCCCCATTGGCTTTCTCCTTTTATTTTTAATAATTATATACCCATACTATTATACACTATTTAAAATTAATTCTCTACTAGGTATTGCAAAACCTGATTTATCACTTGTCTCGACCCCGTTCCTCCTCTTTCAATAACGCATATAAAAGCGTACGGATGATTTTCATTTTTAATGTACCCTGTAAACCACGAATTTGCCAACTCGCCTTCATTTACACCTGCACTCCCTGTTTTACAATATATTTCAAGCCCAGGAAATTCCTCCTCATATGACAAACCCGTCTCTCTTAGCATTTTTTCAACTTCAACAGCTGTTTCAGTATTTATAAGTCTTTCTTCTTTTTTCTTGTTTAGTACACTCCCTTCACTGTCGCTGCTCAAAAGTATGCTAGGATGAATTGCTTTCCCCCCATTTGCAATGGCTCCTAGATACACCATCATCGATAAAGGATTAAGCAAATCATGGTGTTGCCCTATAGCTGCCCATGCCATGTTGTATTTATTTTCTGGAAATTCAAATGTGCCTTTTTCAGTTATTATTCCATCTATATCATATGATTTTGTTAAATTTGCATCTTCAGTGTATTTTTCTAAATTCTCTCTCCCAATTTCCGTGGAAAGAATAGCATACGCTCCATTACAAGAAGAGACCAAGGCATCTTCCAAATTTACTGTTCCATGTGCATATTCACAATTTATTATGTCTCCGTCAAATTCAAGAGAGCCTGTACATACATGCTCGAACTCTTCTATGTTTTCTATCGTCTCTATCGCAGCAACTGTAGTTACAACTTTAAAAATAGATCCTGGCACAATCGAAGAAGAAAATCCTTTATTGATATATGCACCATCTTGAATATTATAAGGCTCTTCCGGGTCAAAGCCTGGTGAACTTATACTCACAAGGATCTCTCCAGTTTCATAATTGTAGACCATTACAGCTCCGTCCCTATCTCCCAAGGCCTCATATGCATATAGATTGGCATATGCGTCTACCGTCAAATGTATTTCTCCTTCATCGTTTCCCGAATCATATACTCCGTTAAGGAACGAATATCCCACAAGCAATGATGCAAAAACTCTATTAGCTCCTGTAGAGATATTCCCTTCTGCATCTCCTACTACATGCAAATTTGCGCTTCTCATAGAATAGCTCTCGTTAAATTCTGGAATTCCATCTTCTGTATTGTTGTAAAGAATGATTCCATTCCTATCATATATTGTCCCCTTAGTCATATTTCCATCTTCGTATATATGAGAATTTGCTGGATAACTTACCCACTTCCCCCCATCATTATAAAGTTTATAAACAAAATAACCTGTTCCCACAAGAAGAAATATTATTAACGCAAAACAGACAAATGCTCTTTTCTCTAATTTATTCATAAAGAGCCTCCTTCTAGTTTTGATACATTAACATGCTTCACTGCAATACTTGCACTTTCTCTAGTGTCAACAGCTTTTATAAATGCAAGCATCCCCCAGCATGCAACCATGCTAGTTCCTCCATTAGAAACAAATGGAAATGTTACACCTGTAAGAGGGAGTAAGTCAACAGATCCAAAAACATTTAGCGATGTCTGAAATATAAGCAAAGATGTTGCGCTGCATGCCGCAATTGTATAAAATGTCGATCTTCCAATTTGAATTGATTTATATGCAAACAAGGCAAGAGTCACTATAGATAATATTGCGAAAATCGCTACTAGCAAACCCCACTCCTCTGAAATGATCCCAAAAACTAAATCTGTGTCAGCAGCCCCGATATAATGGAGCCACCCTTCTCCTCCTCCGACTCCCGTCATTCCTCCACTTGCAGTCGCTGACATAGTCCGTACATGTTGATATCCCCCAGAATCTGGAACAGACCAAGCATTCCCCCATATCGAAAATCTTTCCGCAATATATGGCGTGAACCTTAATATTAAAAATCCTCCTATGCCTGCAGCACCTATCATCAGCAACAGCTTGGAAAATTCTCCACTTCTTAAAAATGATATGACTAAAAATGTAACAAAGTATATAAGCGCAGTCCCAAAATCGCCCATAATACCAAGGCATACCAAGCAAAACATTGAAAATCCAACGAAAAGTGTTGTGTTTTTTTTCTGGTATAATTCATCTAACGTTGCCGATCCAATAAAGATGAATGCTATTTTTACGAGTTCAGAAGGCTGTATAGTATAGTCTCCGATTTCAACCCAATTTGTCGATCCATACTGAGTAGTTCCAAAAATCACATTTATTAAAAGTAATATTGCGCTTATCATCACCAAGAAAATCCTAATTTTAAGCGCTCTTTCTATATCCCTCAAAAACCAACACATTCCCGAATATAAGACAATCCCTACAACTATAGCAAAAAATTGTTTCCCCATTTCCGACGGGTCTGCCGTCGCAACAATCGCAAGAGAAAGCGTACACAAAAAAAAGACAATTATCTCTATTTCAAAAGTTCCATTATTAACCACTTTCAAAAACAGACAATATGTCCACATTAAAACTGTAAATAGAATAAAGAAAAATGGAATTGAAGGTGAGCATTCAGTTCCATTAGCAATAACAAATTGAACAACCATTATAATCTGTATAGCTGTCAACATTAATAACGATGCCCATGGAGGCATTGCAGTTTCTTTTCTTCTTCTTTCATTCAAATTACTTATCTTTTCACGAAGACTAGCAGGAACCAGCTGGCATTTCAATCCTCCTACCGTTATAACATCTCCCGCTTTTATTTCTCTAGTCCTATTTACTCTATATCCATTTATTAACGTTCCCGATTTCGACCCCAAATCTGTATACATCCATTTTCCTGTTTTTTTTCTTACTAACAGTCCATGGCTACTCGAAACCGTTGGAACTCTCAATACTACATCAGAACTCTTTGACCTACCAATTACGTTTTCCCAGTGTGTCAAAGGAATAGTTATCCCTCCTTCAACCGCCAAGTAAGCCCACACTTCCGACGGACTTTTGTTTGACAACAGCGAAACTATAGATCTCACAATAACTATCAGAACAAGAATAGCTATAATCCATCTAGTATAAGTTACAAATGTTTTATCGAGAGTTTCGAAATTCTCAAAAAAATTCACAATAATATCTACTGTTGTATTTCCTACAATTTCTATAATCCCCATGAGACTCCTTCATCACTGTTTCTATTGATATTTCACTTCATATCCTGTTTCTAATATTTGAATCCATGTTTTTCCTACACTTAATTTTATTTCTTCCTTCACTGTTTCACCATTTTCATCTTTTGTCATCATATAAAAAATTGTAGGCGCTTCTAAATTTTCTCTAGACCATTCTCCGACAAATGCTTTTCCTTTTGTGAAAACTATGCACTCGCCTCCACCAGTCATATCTAAATCTAACCTTGTGCTATCAAGAAATCCAATATCAACATGTTGAACAATAATGTTTGCAGTAGTTACAGGTGTATTGTCCTCAAAATCTACTGCTACTTCACCATCAACATATCTTGTGTACAACTTTGTTTTTTCATCGTATTTGTATTCTATTTCCTCACTAGTATAAGCCATTTCAATACTAGTTGCACTAGGGAATTTTGACAAAAGTTCATCTTCAGCTAACTGTTCTTCTTCTGATAAATCCGTTCCGTATCTTGGGTAAGATCTAATTATTTGTGGAGAATTCCAATCATCAGTTTTTTCAAGTGCAGCCACATCATTTAAGTTGACATATACATTATGTACACCCGCTGGTCTTTCTGGCCCTCTCCAATATATGTCATCGCCAACATTGGCGTTGACAAAAAGCACTTTACCAGTTGCCATATAATCTGCTGCTTGCGGGCTCGATCCGTATCCTACATGTATTGCTTTAAACTCTCTAGCCATGTCTAAAAAACAGTTTCTAACACTTCTAACTGGTGCCACTCTTTCTGGAAGATCACTATAAAAAATAGGTTGCAACCTAGGTATAAACCCTTCTGCTGGAAACTCATATACAATATCAGCTCTTGTGATTCCAGATTGAGGTCTTGCCCCTTCTGCATTATCATTAGAAACAACTATCGGTCTAGGAGGAAGTGGTTCAGTAACAACTTCTCCTGTAAGAGGGTTGATAATTTCTGGAGCAGCTTGTAGTTCTGTATCGGAAACCATTGTATAAACAATAAAGCCTCCTGCAGATAACAGCACCACTACTATAAAAAGAAAAATTGGCAATTTTTTCGATTTTTTCTTTTTCTTTTTAGGCACTTGTGCAGTCTCATTAGAATCGCCTTTTTCTTTTTCGTGGGCTTTTTCTTTTCCACTCATTTTATCTCTTTCAAGTTCTTCCAAAAATGCTTTTGTTGTATTGTCTATCTCTTCTTTTTTCTCTATTACATTATCTTCATTTTTTTTCATAACTATCTCCTCAACCCAATGACTACAGGTTTATTTTATATTATACTATAAGTTAAATATAATTTAAAGTATTGCATCTTCTTCCCTTACTTTTTACGAAAAAATATGCTAGAATTACTTTATTGCAATCTAAAATGCATACTTATATTTTTAAAATATTTCTTCAGATGGAAATAAAGTAAAGCGGTGAAAAATGGTAAAGTATTTTATTAAAACAATTCAGAAAAAACATAAAAATCTTTCAGAGCCAAAGGCGAGAGAAGCATACGGAAAATTTGCTTGTCAAATTGGAATAATTACCAATATAATGCTTACATTAATCAAAGTAATTATTGGCCTTCTTTCAAATAGCATTGCTCTAATTGCCGATGGAATAAACAATCTTTCCGATGCTTCTTCATCAATCATTTCACTAATTGGTTTTAAATTGGCGAGTGCTCCTGAAGATGAAGAGCATCCTTATGGTCACGCAAGAATAGAATATATTACAGGAATAATTGTTTCTTTTTTGATTGTTGTTGTCGGCCTATTATTATTGCAAACATCTTTCTTGAAAATACTCAATCCCGAAGATTTATCCTTTTCATATCTAACAATCATTTTGATATTCATCGCAATAATAGTTAAATTATGGCAAATGTTTTTTTATAGAAAGTTTGCAGAACTTATCAATTCCCAAACTTTAAAGGCAACTAGTATAGATAGTCGTAATGACGTTTTTTCATCTGTTGCTATTTTCATTTCTATGATAATTTGGGAAATCTCCGGGATAAATATAGATGGAATAATAGGCACCTTAGTTGCTCTGTTCATTATTTGGTCTGGCATCAAATTAATAAAAGAAACATCAAGCCCATTATTAGGCGAGACTCCTTCTACAGAAGTTGTCGGAAGCATTAACTCAATAGCCAAATCATACGATGCTGTTTTAGGCGTTCACGATATCGTTATACATAACTATGGTCCAAGCAAAGCTTTTGCAACTTTTCACGTTGAAGTAGATGGAGACGATGACATTTTTTATACGCATAACATTGTCGATATAATAGAAAGAAGAATAAAAAACGAATTAAATATTGAGTGTACCATTCACTTAGATCCTGTAAAAGTAAATGATCCTTTAATACATGAACTTTCAGAAATACTATCTGCTAACTTATTGAAAATCGACGGTATCTCAGATCTTCACGATCTTCGTATTGTTCCTGGCCCTCATCACACAAATGTTATTTTTGACATAGTTAAGGCATTTAATTGCGAAATGTCAAATTCAGAAATACAGAAAATTGCACAAAAAAAAGTTCGAGATAAATACCCAAACTTTTATATTAAAATAACATTTGATATAAAATACACATAGTATTTCCACTCAGTTAAGCTTTAGCCTTTCCAAATAAAAATCAAACTATATTATAAGCTTCTCCTACCTTCTACAGCTTTTAGCAATGTAATTTCATCTACATATTCTAAGTCCCCTCCGACAGGTATTCCATGTGCAATTCTTGACACCTTTATTCCTGATGGCTTAATCAACTTAGCAATATACATTGCCGTAGCTTCTCCTTCAATATTAGGATTTGTAGCAACAATAACTTCTTCCACCTGACTATTTTGCAGTCTAATAATTAGCTTTTTCAAGTTTATGTCATCTGGTCCAATCCCATCCATAGGAGAAATAACCCCATGAAGAACATGGTAATATCCCTTGTATTCTTTTATCTTTTCCATTGTATATACATCTTTAGGGAATTCTACTACACATATACTTCTACTGTCTCTCGAGTCATCATTACAAATTTTACACGGATCTTCATCTGTAATATTTCCACATCGAGAACAATATTTCATCATTTCTTTTGCATTAGTTATTGAAGCAGCCAAACTTTCACTTTCTTTTTTTTCCATAGAAAGTATATGAAAAGCTAATCTTTCAGCACTTTTTACACCTATTCCAGGCAATTTAGAAAGTTCACTGATTAGTTTTACTAAAGGCCTACTATAATTTTTCATGTTTTCACCAATAAATTAAATCAGACCAGGTGGCAACCCTAATCCTGCTGTAACTTTATTCATTTCTGCTTGAGACTTTTCTTCCATTTCTCTAAGAGCCTCATTTGTTGCTGTTATAATTAAATCTTGCAACATTTCTATGTCATCTGGATCTACAATTTCTGGCTTAAGTTCAATGCTTTTTATCAATTTATCCCCCGACACTGTAATAGTAACTGCTCCTCCTCCCGAAGAAACTGTCGTCTCCATCTTTGAAACTTCTTCTTGTGCCTCTTCCATCATTCTTTGCATTGCCTGCATCTGTTGCATTTGATTTTTCATGTTTGGGGCTTGTGCCTTTGGTTTTTTGCCCGCCTTCATTCCTTTACCCATTTTTTTCTCCTTTATACTTCATATTACTACATGACAATATTACGCTACCATTTCTAACATTGAAATTTTACGTATCTTGCCTTTGTATTATCATTTCTTTACTTTCTCCTGTACATTTTTTAAATAATTCTTCAATAAACGTTTTATTTTTCTCCAAATATATTCCTATACTTATTCCTGAATCTTTTGAAATTTGAAGGATAAACTCTTTTTCATTTATTTCTATAGGATTCACACCAAAGGACAGCATTTTGGCGCTAGCATACGTTTTTTCACCTTCATCTATCATCTTTTTCCAAATATCTTTAAATTCTCCACTTGAAGCATTGTTAGACGCAACAACATAAGCAGCAGCATCATTATCATCTCCGCCAGGCAATGATTCATTTTTTTCTACATCAACATCTATGTCAAACTTAGATACATTATTTATTTCTTTCTTGAATCCCTGTATTACCTCTTCATCTTCTTCTCTCTTATTTCCACTATTAGCTATACTTGAGATTTCTTCTTTACTTATTTTGACAGATGAGATCGAGCTTTCTTTCGCAATTTCTTGTTGTTCACCATTCTTATCACATAATTTCACAAAAGCTATTTCGAGAAGAATTCTGGGTTGAGAAGACGTCCTTGAAATATACATAGTGTCAGCAATAATATTTATTCCCCTTGTTATCTCATTCATATCCATACATAAAGATTGCTTCTTTAATCTTTCAATATTTTCTATAGACATGTTAAGAACTTCTTCTGGGGATTTTAGATGTTTAATTAACATTACGTTTCTATAATGTTGAAGCCAACTAGACATAATTTGGCGCGCATCTCTTCCCTCTGAAAGGATTTCATCTATTATTGAAATTCCCTTCGCCACATTTCTATCAAGTGCTGATTCTGTAAGATTAATGAAAATTTCGCTTCCTACCGTCCCTATTGCGTTTAAAACATCCTCTCTCTTTATTTCATTTTCTGCAATAGATATACATTGATCAAGAAGTGTCAAAGCGTCTCTTACAGAACCATCCGCATTAGCAGCAATAAGTTTTAATGCATTTTCATCTCCTGGCATCCCTTGCTCAATACAAATACTGTTCAAACTATCCACTATTTCCTTTTCAGGAACTCTTCTGAAATCAAGGCGCAAACATCTGGAAAGTATCGTTGCAGGTAATTTGTGGACTTCAGTAGTTGCTAAGATAAAAACCACATAAGGAGGTGGCTCTTCAAGAGTTTTCAAAAAAGCATTATATGCTCCACTAGAAAGCATATGCACCTCATCAATAATATACACTTTCTTTTTTCCCACTACAGGATAGTACTTCATACTATCTCGCAACTCTCTGATATTATCGACACCATTATTTGATGCAGCATCTATTTCAATTATATCAATAAATGTACCGTTTTTGATATCAGTACAATTTTTACACACCCCACATGGTTTTTCTTCCTCACGAGATAAACAGTTTATAGCTTTTGCCAATAGCCTTGCTGTCGTTGTCTTTCCTGTCCCTCTAGTTCCCGAAAATAAATACGCATGATGAATAGCGTCATTTTTTATTTGATTCCTTAATATCTTAACTATATGCTTTTGGCCTAACATTTCTCCAAATGTTTCAGGTCTATATGCACGATATAATACTTTGTACATTGTTTCTCCTACCAATACCAATTTTCAAAAAGAAATTGTCTTTTGAAAGCTCCGCTGATTTGAAAAGGCTTATCTGCGGCACATAGAAACTTCCACTTATTGCTGCTTCCTTCCGGACCTGACAAGGTTCACAGAGTTCTATTGCGCAGGACCCAATCTAACCATACAGAGCTATCAAAAGACAACTCACCACTTTATTATATTTACTTTTACCATATTAGTCAACTAATAATGAACTTTAATTTCTATTTTAGAAAATAATATTCGTTTCAATTATATTTGAGCAAAACAATCATCAAAAACAAATCTTTGCACCAAATAAATCAATACTATATCACCTAACAACTTTATATAGTTCATCTCCTGATGGCGGCAAAATAATTTCGCCATTCATTCTTATTCCATATTCTTTGTTTTTTATTTCACCAATTTTTGTGATTTTAATTCCTTCATTTTCAATTGCATCTTTTATTAAGTTTTCACTAGATTTTCGACTAATAATAAGCATGCATCCACTAGAAATAAGTCTATAAGGGTCAATATCCAAAGCGTTTGCTATTTTGAGAGTTACATCTTCTACAGGGATTTCTTCCTTGCATATCTCAGCTCCCAGGTTTCCAACTTGGCACATTTCCCATATTGCCCCTAGAATTCCGCCTTCAGTAATGTCATGCATCTGCGAAGCACCAATTTTGCCAGCAATAATTCCCTCTTTGACAACTGATACACTTTCTAAAAATTTTTTCGACTTACCTAATTCCTCTTTAGTTAGAATAGAAGTCAATCTTTGTTCTAAATCTGATGCAATTATACCTATTCCCTCTAATCCTGCTGTTTTCGTCATCATAATGACATCGCCTGGTTCCGCATTAAACTTTTCAGTTTCACAAATTGGTTTTTTTCCAAAGGCAGTCGAAACAATTATCGGTTTATTTACAGCATGGGTAATTTCAGTATGCCCCCCTACAATTTCTACCTCCAGTTTTTTTGCAGTTTCGCCAGCTTGCTCCATTATCCTCTCAACATCTTTTTGCGTCGTCCCTACAGGTAGCATAACACTTAGCATTATGCCTATAGGCTCAATGCCATTAGTTGCTATATCATTACATGAAATATGTATTGCTAATCGTCCAATTTCTTCAACAGCAGCTGTTATTGGGTCTGTAGAAATCACAAGATAACTCTCGTCAAAATCAACAGTAGCACAATCTTCACCTATTGCTGCTCTTGACTTTACTTCATTTCTTCTGAATGTGATTTTATCAAACACTATTTTTTTCAATAATTCACTATCTAGCTTTCCTACTGGTAGCATTTTTCCTCCATATCTTATTTAATTATATCAACTCCCATATATGGCACAAGTGCTTCTGGTATTATCACGGTACCATCTTCTTCTTGATAATTCTCTAATATGGCAGCAACTGTTCTTCCAACCGCCAGCCCAGATCCATTCAACGTATGCACAAATTCAGGTTTTCCTTTTTCTTCTCGTCTAAATCTCACATTAGCTCTTCGAGCTTGGTAGCTTAAAAAATTACTGCATGAAGATATTTCTACGTATCTGTTATAGCTAGGCATCCAAACTTCTATATCATATGTCTTTGCCGAAGAAAATCCCAAGTCACCCGAACTTAAAACAACTACCCTATATGGTAAATTTAATTTGTTCAAAACTTCTTCAGCCGAAAATGTTAATGTTTCTAACTCTTCAAAAGAATCTTCTGGTTTAACAAATTTTACTAACTCCACTTTGTTAAATTGATGTTGTCTAATTAACCCTCTTGTATCTTTTCCAGCTGATCCCGCTTCTTTTCGAAAACAAGGTGTGTAAGATGTGTAATATAATGGAAGTTCTTTTTCCTCTAAAATTTCCTCTCTATGAAGGTTTGTAACAGGGACCTCCGCTGTTGGTACTAAAAAGAAATCTTTTGCAGGAACATGAAACATATCATCTTCAAACTTTGGTAATTGTCCTGTTCCTGTCATCGCCTCTCTATTCACCATAAAAGGTGTGAGCACTTCCGTAAATCCATGTTCTTGCGTATGTAAATCTAGCATAAAATTAATTAATGCTCGCTCTAATTTTGCACCAAGCCCTTTGTATACCGTAAATCTTGTTCCAGCTATTTTAGATCCTCTTTCAAAGTCTAAAACACCTAATTCTGTACCGATTTCCCAATGTGGTCTTGGTTCAAACAGAAAATCTCTTGGGCTTCCTATTTTTCTTATTTCAATATTATCCCCATCATCTTCACCATAGGGAACACTTTCATCAGGCACATTCGGAATTCCAAGTAAAGTTTCTCTTAATTCCTTCTCTATTTCAGACACATCTTTATCAAGTGACTTTATTTCCTCAGAAAGTTTCTTCATTTCCGCCATCACATCAGATGTGTCTTTGCCTTCTTTTTTTAGTTGAGGAATCATTTTAGATACTTTCCCTTGAGAATTTTTCATTTGCTCTACTTTTCCTAGAATTTCTCTTCTTCTTTTATCTAAAATTAGAACTTGATCTATATTAAAATCTCCATTACCTCTTCTCTCAACTGCTTTTTTTACGTTATTAAAGTCATCTCTAATCACTTTTATATCTAACATGTTTTCCCCTCATTCTCTCGATTTTTAATCGCCGCAAAATAGTTATGAATATTCCAAAATGCTATTTTACATTATTTTTTCTATAGTTCTAAAATACTAAAATAAGTTTTTTCTATAATTCGTATAATATTCTCTTAATTTTTCTATTTCTCTATACATAAGAATCTGCAAGTCTGACGCAATATCAAAATCTTTATGTTTTATTGCCTCAGAAATTTCAGTAAGAACACACGTTTTACTCAATGTGTTTCTTCCTAGTTCCTCTCTGATATTTGAGATTTTTTCCCAATAAGAGTCGTCATAATCTGTCGAATGTTCCTCAGTGTGCATTTTCTTACAAGCTCGAATAGTAGCCATTGTATTAGGAATTATCCTCTTTTGCAACTCCATTGCCCATTGCGAAACAACAGCTTCCTTATAGGAGTTTATAGTAAGATCATCCATAACATCCCCTAATTTATATATTTCTAATTTTTCCTTATGTGTTTCAAAAGCTTTTATGTTTTCCCATACTGTTGTTGGGGCTTTCCCATATAATTGTTCTCTTTCTTCATCATCAAACGCTTCAAACACATCTAGTTCACTTCGATATTCTCTATCTTTTTCCAAATAAAAGTCTTCCTGCCCTCTTTTTTTAGAAATTGATTTTTCCAGCTCTTTTGATGTTTTTTTATTTTGCAATGCCGCCTTTATCCCGTCTAACATTGCCATGTATGATGCTGCTATTACTAGATATGTATTGCTATTTGGATTAGGAGATCTAAGTTCAAACCTTGTTCCCAGTGGATTTGAAATTTCTCGAATCAAACCCAAAAGCACAGTTCTATTTCTTGATGCAACTCCAGCAGAATGACCTAGTGATGTAACTATACAAACAGGAGCTTCAAATCCTGGTTTCAGTCTATCAAATGCATTATTCGTATCAGAAATAAATGGATTGACAACTTCGTAATTTTTCAGAATTCCCATCAAAGCTCCAAACCCTATAGGGTTCAAAAAATCAACGCTTAAATCTTTTGGATTAAATAAATTCACCCTTCTTCCATCTTTGAGTTTTGCAGCAACTCCCAAATGTGTATGTTCACCATTTCCTGCAACTCCTGGAATTGGTTTTGCCGAAAAAATTACATCCAAACCATACAATCTAAATATATCTCTTATTACATTCTTAACATGATTTTCATTATCAGCAGCCTGAATTGACTCCGCATATTTCCAGTCAATCTCCAATTGCTCCATTACATGATCATAATGTCCCGCATTACCTAACTTTGCTTTTACTCCTCCAACTTCTTTGTGTCCCATTTCAACACCTATTCCATATTTTTCTAAAAATATGAGTGACTTTTCCAAAGCAGTTCTTACAGGCCCTATAGTTCTTTTCCAGTATTGTTCTTTTAAAATCTGTGCCGTTGACAGCTCATCACCTCCAGCATCTTCGTCAGGTGTTTTAACCCAAAATTCTAATTCTGTTGCACTTGTAAGCACAATCTCTTGAATCTCATCAACAGAGTCGAATTCCATATTTTCAAAAACGTAAGGGTTGTCTCTAAGAAGGTTTAATATTTCTTTTTTAAACGCTTTTACTGCATCTCTTAAAATAACTCTTGCGCCTACGTCTTTCACATTATTATGTCTCAATATCGAAGGAATTCTAAGTGTTCCCACCGGAAGATTTAAGTCCTTGTCAATGTGTTTTAAATTATAATCCACATACCAATTCGACTCTAAGTCTGGAATAATATCTACTTTTGCATCATTAAGTGAAGCAATTATTGGTAAAACAACACTTGACCCATCTGTTTGTATTCCTTCTGCTAAAAACTTATCCATGTCTTCAAGAAAAGTTTCAACAGGAATTTTCTCATCAGTATCATTCCCACCTATATCTATTCCAACTAAAGAAACAAATTTTACTTCTGGGTGATTTCTTAGTGTCTTTTCTATTTCCTCTATCTTGTGTTCTTTTACCGAAACACAAAACAACATTTTATTAATATCGTAATCAAATAAAGCATTCTTCACTTTTTCACTTCCAATCTTGTTTTACAATCTAAATTTTTGTCTTAATTTTCTTCTTTAAATATAAAAGGTTCCTGCTAACCTAATACTGCAGGAACCTTTGATTTTCTTATTCAGCAGCAAGCTGATTTAAGTAAGCACTTACTTCATCCATATATTCACCATAAGATGCCCAATCGCCATTTCTCTGCGCCTCCTCTGCTTTATTAAACGCTTCCACAGCCAGAGCAATCAACTCTGCGTCGGATACTCCTTCCGTAGAATCCGTACTTCCTTCTGTCCCACTTGAACTTGGCACTTCACTTTCATCTCCGCCAAACATCACTGCCAAAGCTTCTTCTAGTGTTTCTTCATAAGCAATTCTATCTCCGTAAGCTACAATTACTCTTTTTACTTCTGGGATACTAGAGTTTGTCGCTTCCAAATAAACAGGTTCCACATAAATCAGTGAGTCTTCTAGTGGTATTACAAACATATTTCCTCTTGTATATGTTGTTCCTGCAGATTCCCACAGCGAAAAGTCTTTTGAAATTTCAGTATGTTGATCTATTTGAGCTTCTATCTGCATTGGACCATACACAATTTCACCTTTCGGAAGTTGGAACAGTATTAACTCCCCATAATGCTCACCGTCATTTCTTGCCATCATTAGTCCCGTTAGATTTCTCTTATCTTTAGGCGTAAATGGAATCGAATTAATAAATTCCGCCTCACTTTCTCCTGGCAAGTTCAAAATATAGTAATTAGGAGTCATAGGGACTTCTTCAGAACCGTATATTTCAGTTGCAATGTCCCATATATCTTCATTTTGATAGAATACATTCACATCGTTCATATGATATCTTTTGTATATTTCTGCTTGAATCTGCAAAAGCTGTGCTGGGTATCTAACGTGAGCTTTTATTTCTTCTGGCATTTCCTCCGCAGATCTAAATAAGTCAGGATATATCTTTTGCATCGTCATAGCAATAGGATCTGTTTCATCCATAATATAATAATTTGTATCTCCATTATATGCATCTATTACTACTTTCACTGAATTTCTAATATAATTGTTTCCAGCAAAAGTATCAAAAGGTTCTGAATAAGGGAATTTGTTACTAGTAGTATATGCATCTATTATCCAATACAATTTTCCATCTACTAATACCATATACGGATCATCTTCGTATGACAAGTATGGCATTATTTTTTGAACTCTCTCCATAATGTTTTTATTTACAATTATTTTAGATTTATCATTAATATTTGAAGAAACTAATATATTCAAACTTCTTTCATTTATCGCAAACAAAACTCTATTTACAAAATTAAGTTTTATTCCAGCGCTTCCCTCGTATTCAGTGTATTGGTTGCTATCTCCGTCTGGATAATCAAATTCCGTTTCATCAGTTCCAACAATACTATAATTATTGCTCAACTCTCCAAAGTATATTTCAGGTCTCTCTACTTCAATTTCTTCTACTACAGATTGAGGCGGAATGCTATCTATAATCATCTTAGGCTGACCTGCTGCTGTTACCTCGTTTACTCTAGACATTACAATACCATATCCGTGTGTATATTTGATATGTCTATTTAACCATGTGTCAGTAATTTTATCTTCTTCTATTTCTCTAGCAGATAAAAATGTTTGGGTATATTCACCGTCTATTATGTATCTATCCACGTCTACGTCATTAAATGCATAATATGGTCTAATACTTTGAGTTTGGTTATAAAACTGGTTGGCAGGCACATAGTCATTAATTCTAATATTATCAATTGTAGGAGAATTGTTCGCTATATCTTCTACAGTCAAATCATTTGATGCCCCAAATTCCTTAACACTTACCTCATTCAAATTATACGCTTCTTGTGTGAATTCTATATTATATTCAAGATATTCAGCTTCTTTGTTAAGCTCATCTGGAGTAACAAATAGCCTTTGGACTCCGAAAGACGCAAGCGCACCAATAGCTGCTACAGCAACCATTGCAATTGGAATGAAAATAATTGGTTTAAGTTTGCCTTTTTTTACACTAATAATTAAAGCAGGTATCCCTAAAATCGCGATTCCTGCGATGATTCTATATATCCAAAGAATCACATTAACTTCAGTATATCCTGGTCCATAAACTACGCCTGAAGATGTGAACAGAAGATCAAATTGTCTAAGCAAAAGATTAACCGCAATCATGATAAGTAAAAATGATCCAATTATCATCAACTGAGCTTTTGCAATAGACATGATTCCTTTAACTGTTTCGTTTGCAGAAGCTGGTTCTTTTGATTTTTTGCTCGTGTTTTTTTTGCCTCCAAACCCTGCAAAAGTTTTTCCAAAAACATCACCAAAAGGAGTATTTTCAAAAGGGTTGCTTCTTTGAGAATTTGAAAAATCTCCACCTGAAAAAGTTTCTTCTTTATATCCTTCTTCTTCCTCTTCTTCTTCAGCCGCTTTTGTCGATCCACTCATATTTGGTTTCTTGAACGAAACAAGGACTAAATAGTAAATAAGTGTCATAGCCACATACATCACTAAGAAAATCAAAAGAAGTCCGCTTAGTTTTGTCAAGAAGTCAAGTTCAAATACATAAAATGAAATATCAAAAGAAAAAATAGGATCTTCCATGTCAAAACTTGTACTATTTGTAAATTTTAATAAATCATACCATAAGGATACTGCAAACATAACTGATGCCACAAGTGCAACTATTACAGAAATAAGTGCTGTGATTTTACCTAATGTTTTCTCACTTCCCTCTACTTGGTACTTCGCTTCAAATTTTTTGTAATAATTCTTCTTGAGTACTTTCAGGTATAAGAAAGATAAAATAAGAACTACAAAGAAAGCCGGAATACCTATTTTTAGGATTGCAATAATCTTAGTAAAGAATACACTTACATATCCTAGTTCTTTAAACCATAAGAAGTCAGTTATCACGCCTACCAACGCAAATAATCCAACCACAATCAGAATAACAAGAGCAATAATATATTGAAACGCTCCTGCTTTTTTTTCAGTACTAGTAACCTTTTTTTTCATTTTCACTCTCCTTATCTAACGAAATATATCCAATATCTTCAGTGCAAAATCATCTATCATCTCAGCCAATTGACTTGTAGGTGCAACAAACTTGATGACAAGTATTGCAATTAAGGCAATAATCAATGTGAATAATATACCGATTATTATCTTCCCGAAAATTCCACCTTTTTCTTCTTCATAATAATCTTTTTCTGGTTTCGATTTTTTCTTTTTCTTTCCATTATATTCAAATTCTTCTTCGTCTCTTTTTACTTCCACAGCTTTATCTGGGATTTGCTGTTTAGTTTGATCGAAAAAAAGTTCTCTCGCTTTGACCATTTCTTCTATATGTTCTGCAGATAGCACTCCGTCTAATTCTGCATCTGACATAAATTTTTTTCCTGCAACATAGTTGCTGAATCCGCCTTCGGGTTTAACCTTTTGATATTTTTCGTATTCTTCATCAAGAAGCTTTTGGAATTCTTCATTTTTTCTATTAAATGTATAGAATTTATTTACTTTAGTTGTCTTTTGAGCTTCTTCCTTGGTAACCTCTTGAAACAAAAGTTCTTCGAGTTCTCTGCCTTCAATTATTTGATTAGCTTCTCTAGCAGTTTGTTCAGTAGCCGTTCTTGCAATCTTTCCTGCTATTATTTCTTGTGGAGACAGTTCCTTTTGAATGTTGCTCATTGGCGATTCTTGAGCAGTCTCTCTATTTATGTTTTGATTCGCATTTTGATGGCTCATTTGTTCTGGAACAATTTGATTACTATTTCCTTGAGGTGTTTGTTGTTCTAAGTAAGGTTGACTGTTCCTACCTTGCTGTTGCTGTATCTGTTGCTCTACACCATATTGGTTAATTCCTCCTTGCGCTTGCATATTTGGAGTAATTCCTCCTTGCTGTTCAGGTAAGTATTTTTTGTAAATCTCCTGGTTTTGGTTCATACCTCCTTGCATTCCCATTGACGGGTCTACTGGTGTTTGTACCGCTTGCTGTTCTGTAGTATATCCATTATAAAAATTTTGATTTTGGTTTGCGTTTTGGTTCATACCTCCTTGCATTCCCATTGACGGGTCTGCTGGTGTTTGTACCGCTTGCTGTTCTGTAGTATATCCATTATAAAAATTTTGATTTTGGTTTGCGTTTTGGTT
>CAYJEX010000003.1:2820-90340 GCA_964369465.1 uncultured Oscillospiraceae bacterium | reverse complement strand
TCTATTTTTATAAGTAAGTAGGAGGGGATTCGAACCCGAAAGGGCACGAGCGTAAGCAAAATTCCCACTTTTTTCACTTCTGACTTCAAAATATATAAGTTTAAACGGTTACATATTTGTTGTAATCTGATATAATATCATTAGATATTTCTTGAATTTTAACTAAATGGAGGTAATCAATATGAAAAAAATTTTAGTAATGATATTCGCACTTATTATGGTTTTCTCATTGTCAGCTTGCGGTGAAATCACAGAGGCTGATGTTGTTGGAACATGGGAACATGTTGGTGAAATGTATGATGGTGAATACCAAGAAGAAGAGTATGATGAAGCTTGGGTTGGACTATACGTTTTTAATGAAGATGGTACAGGATTCAAATATACAGGTGAAGAGGGTGCAACAAGTTCCGCTGAAATTACTTGGGTTTTAGAGGGAAATGAAATTACTACATATAGTGCAACATTCTCCGATCTTGTAGATGCTACTTTCATGTATAACGAGGAAGGGAAACTTGCAAAAGACCATAGTGATTATGCAAGCACAGAAGGTACTGAATGGGAATTATATTACGAAAAGAGATAGTAAAGATAGAACAAGTATATGCATAACAATCGGAATTGATTTACATTTAACATTCCAACTTAATATTACATATATAAATTAAATATCAAATAGAAAACGAAATGGTAGTAAGTGCTTAGGCATTTACTACTTTTTTGATTAGCAAAGTTTTTCAATAATTATATATTAGAATGATTAAGTTATGAGTTTGTATTTCCCCTTATAAACAAGCAAAACACTTGTATATATATATAATCTTACATTAAATAAAAAGACCCCCGAAGGGGTCTTTTTATTTAATTTTATACGTTATAGAACTATCTTCTATAATCAAGTGTTGTAAGTAAGCATATCCTTCTTGAACCATAGATTCAAAAGGTACAAATCGTAATGCAGCACCATTTATACAATATCTAAGGCCACCATCTTCTTTTGGCCCATCAGTAAAATAATGTCCTAAATGGTTTAGACCAGAACGACTTTTTACTTCTACACCATTATAAGAATTACTGTTTTTTATATCTTCAACTAGAACATCAGACGATATAGGTTTTGTAAAACTAGGCCATCCAGTACCTGAATCAAATTTATCAGTAGATAAGAATAAAGGCTCACCTGTGATAATATCAACATATAATCCCACTTCATGATTATCATTTAGATTGCTTGAAAAAGGCTCTTCTGTTGTATTGTTCTGTGTTACGTCGTATTGAAGGTCTGTAAGTGTAGCTTTTATGTCTTCAATTGATAGATCTGGATAGTCTTCCTTGTGTATAAACACACCTTCGGTAGCTAATTCAAGGTTTACATGACAATATCCATTTTTGTTTTGAGACAGATAATCTTGATGATATTCTTCTGCAGTATAAAAGTTGGATAAAGGAAGCGCTTCTACGACAAGTTCATCGTCATATTCTGTTTGTAGTCTTGCCAATGAATCATCAATGATACATTTGTCATCATCATTTATATAATAGATACCAGTTCTATATTGAGTACCAACATCATTTCCCTGTTTATTTAGACTTGTAGGATCAATTATTCTAAAGAAATTTGATAGTACTTCGTCTAATGTAATTTGTTTTGGATCATAAACAACCTTTACTGTTTCTGCATGACCAGTATTACCAGAAACAACATCTTCATATGTTGGATTTTCAGTGGTTCCATTTGCATAGCCTGACGAGACATCATAAATACCTGCCAGTCTTGCCAAATATTCTTCTACTCCCCAGAAACAACCTCCAGCTAAATAAATTGTTTCCAAATTTTTTTCTTCAATTAAAGCGTCTAGGTCTATTTCATTAGCATAAACTGTATTTTTTTTAATTATATCTGCACTTACCCCATTAAATGCTAATAATAACATTCCCAATATACCACCGAAAATTGTAACGGCTAATAATGAAAAAATTGTTTTGTTATTTTTCGTTTCCATTTTTTAATTCAACTCCTTTGCATATAGAGAAATATTTTCTTTATATGATATATACCCAGTAAAATGGAAATAACATGCTTAGAGAAAGAAAATGATTTGAGTAAGAAAATATTTTTGTTATATGAAGATAGAATTAGCAAAAAACTTAAATATTAGAATGAATATGAAAATTTGAGCAACTAAACATAATCTGATAGAACAGTACGAATAATTCATAAAAATAGAGACATCACAACAAAAGGATGTCTCTATTTTTTCTATAATAGTTTTTATAAATATATAAAGTTTATATATTTATTACTTTTATAATTTTCCGACTAAATCTATTCCAGGCTTAAGTGTATCAGAACCAGGTTTCCAAGAAGCAGGGCAAACTTCACCTTCTTGTTTTGCAACAAATTGACAAGCTTGAACTCTTCTAAGAAGTTCTTTTGCACTTCTACCAACGCTTCCTTGCAACACTTCGTACGCAACAATTTTGCCTGATGGATCTATTATGAAAGTTCCTCTTTCTGATAACCCTACTTCTTCTATGAATACATCGAAATCTTTTGCTATGCAAGCTGTTGGGTCGCCTAGCATAGGATATTTTACCTTTTTGATAGTATCGGATGCATCATACCAAGCTTTATGTACGAAATGAGTATCGCACGATATTGCGTATATTTCGCAGTTGACTTTTTTGAATTCTTCGTAAAGATCTGCCAGATCTTCTAATTCTGTAGGTCAGATAAATGTAAAATCTGCGGGATAGAAGAAAAATACAGACCAGTTGCCTAATACATTTTCTTTTTTAATTTCAGCAAAGTTATTGTTTACAAAAGCTTGTGCTGAAAAGTTGGAAATTTCTTTACCAATTAATGACATAACTATACCTCCTCTTTAATTATAAAATATTACATTACATTTTATAATGTATGTAAGTACTAACTAACTTTAATAATACCCATCATAATACATTTCAAACTATTGTTATGTATTACGTTTATACTCTAAAAAATTCATAAAATACTTTACATAAACTTAACATAAATATGGTTTTAGACTTAACATAGCCTTTGGTAAACTATATTTGCAAGCGGAAATAATGAAGTTTGCAAAATAGTAAAATTTAAGAATAAAGGAGATTACAAAATGAAAAAAATTATGATTGGACTCTTAAGTGTAGTAATGATGGTAGGCGTTTTTACAGGCTGTTCATCAAATGAAACAGGTGAGGGTGGCTTAAATGGTACGATTACAGTTGGAGGATCAACTTCTGTTGAGGGAGTAGTATTATCTGCTATCGAGGTATTCACTGAGCAAAACCCTGGAGTAACAATTACTTATGACCCAACAGGTTCAAGCACAGGAGTTAAAAGTGTTGCAAGTGGAGATTATGATATTGGTTTAGCAAGTAGAGATGTAAAAGATTCTGAAACAGATGAATTAGGTGCAGTAGGAACGCCTTTTGCAATTGATGGAATCGCAATAATCGTAAATAACCAAAATGGAATAACAGATTTATCACTTGAACAAATTACTGGTATTGCAGATGGAACAATTACAAACTGGAGCGAAGTAGGTGGTGAGGATGCTCCTATAGTTCTAATCGGTCGTGAAGCTGGAAGCGGAACTCGTGATGGATTTGAAAGTATCGTTGGAGTAGATGAATGTGTTTATGAGCAAGAAATTACATCTACAGGCGGTGTAGTAGGTGCAGTATCACAAAACCCTAATGCGATAGGATATGCTTCTTTGTCATCAGTAGATGAAAAAGTAAAAGCAATTACTGTAGAGGGTGTTGCAGCAAGCGAAGATACGATTAAAGATGGTACATATAAAGTTCAAAGAAATTTCAACTTTGTAACTATTGAAGGTAAAGAACTAAGTGAAGTGGCAAAAGCGTTCTATGATTTCTTACTAAGCTACGAAGCGGAAGAGTTAATAATTAATGCAGGAGCTGTTCCAACAGCAAAATAAAGTAAATAAGGATTATAGCAATAGGCAAAAAGCCTATTGCTTTTCCTGAATTTAATATAGATATGGAAAACAAAATATGGAAAAAATATATAAATCAAATTCATCAAATCAAAGTATAAATAATGTCAAAAAAATTAGGAATGCAACAGAAAAAACTATTGGGTTTTTATTTTTAGCGTGTGGCACAGTTTCTGTTTTGTCTGTAGTGTTCATAACTATATATATGTTTATTGCGGGGACACCTGCAGTTTTCGAAATAGGAATAATAGATTTTCTTTTTGGAACAGAATGGAAATCGACAGCACAAGAACCGGAATTTGGAATTTTGCCTTTTATATTAACTAGTATCTGGGGAACGCTTGGCGCAATAGTTATTGGGGTTCCGATAGGTCTTTTCACTGCTGTTTATTTAAGCAAAATGTCAGATGGCAAAGTTGCTTCAGTGCTTAGAAGCGGAATTGAATTACTTGCAGGGATACCAAGTGTTGTATACGGGCTAGTTGGGATGATGGTGTTAGTTCCGGCAGTAATGGAAATATTTGATCTACCTAGTGGAGCAACATTATTTGCAGCAATAATAGTACTTTCTATAATGATTCTTCCTAGCATAATATCGGTTAGTGAAACAGCACTTCTTGCTGTTCCAAAAGAATATGAAGAAGCAAGTTTGGCACTTGGTGCAAATAAAACAGAAACCATATTTAAAGTTAGCATACCAGCAGCAAAAAGTGGAATTGTGGCAGGTGTTGTATTAGGTGTGGGACGTGCAATAGGCGAAGCAATGGCAGTAATGATGGTGGCAGGAAATGTAGCAAATATGCCAGAATTATTTGGAAGCGTAAGATTCTTAACGACAGCGGTTGCAAGTGAAATGAGTTATGCATCAGGGCTTCAAGAACAAGCGCTTTTTAGCATTGCACTAGTGTTATATATATTTATTATGGGTATTAACGCTTTGTTAAATAAGTTTTTAAAGAAGGGGAGGATATGATATGGGACATAGTACTACTAGGAAACTATATGAAAAAACATTAAAAAGTATTGTCTATGTTTGTGCAGGGATAACCGTAGCAATTCTCGTTTTTCTAATTGGTTATATTTTTGTTAAAGGAGTCCCTTATCTATCGTGGGAACTTATATCAACTTCTCCAAAACATAGCACAGGTCATATAGGGATTTTACCAAATATAATTAACACATTATATATTGTAGGACTTACATTAGTAGTTGCACTTCCACTTGGTGTTGGTGCTGCAATATACTTGACAGAGTATGCAAAAAACAAAAAATTAATTAATGCTGTAGAATTTACAACAGAAACTTTAGCTGGTATACCAAGTATAATTTATGGTCTTGTAGGAATGTTATTCTTTGTTAGGCTTCTAGGATTTCAAGTAAGTTTACTATCAGGTGCGTTGACAATGACAATTGTAATATTGCCTACAATTATAAGAACTACGCAAGAGAGTTTGAAAAGTGTGCCACAAGCTTACCGAGAGGGGTCATTAGGCCTTGGAAGTGGCAAATGGCACATGATAAGGACTGTAGTCCTTCCTTCGTCAATTGAAGGTATTGTTACAGGGTGTATACTTGCAATAGGTAGAATTGTTGGAGAAAGTGCAGCTCTTCTCTTTACTGCTGGAATGGGAACAGCAATTGCTTCAAATATTTTTACAGCATTTAATACAGGTGGAGGAACACTTTCTGTAGGACTATATATGTATGCAACAGAAAGAGCTGAATTTGATATAGCATATGCAATCGCAGTAGTATTACTTGTTCTAGTATTTGCAATTAATATCAGCACCAAAATAATTAAAAATTCGATAAAGAAAAAACAAACGAGTTAAGAAATGGATGGAAAAATGAAAAATATAATTGTATCAGCAAAAAATTTAAACTTGTATTATGGAGAGTTTCAAGCTCTCAAAGATATTAATATGGAAATTGCAAAAAATGAGATTACAGCGTTTATAGGACCTTCTGGATGTGGAAAATCTACATTTATAAAAAGTATCAATAGAATGAATGATTTGATACCTAGTGTAAAAATCGAGGGGGAGTTATTATTTGAAGGGAATAATATTTACCAAAAAGAAATCGATGTCACATCACTTAGGAAGAATATAGGAATGGTATTTCAAAAGCCAAATCCTTTTCCGATGAGTGTATATGATAATGTTGCGTATGGACCTAAATTACATGGTAAATATACAAAAGCACAGTTAGATGATATTGTAGAAAGAAGTTTAAGAAGCGCAGCTCTATGGGAGGAAGTAAAAGATAGAATTAGAAAGCCTGCATTAAGTTTGTCAGGTGGTCAGCAACAGAGACTTTGTATTGCAAGAGCATTAGCAGTTGAACCTAAAGTTTTGTTGATGGATGAACCTACTTCGGCGCTTGATCCTATTTCAACTTCTAAAATTGAAGAGCTTGTTATGGAACTGAAGAAAGAATTTACTATAATTATGGTAACTCATAATATGCAACAAGCTGTAAGAATTTCTGATAGCACGGCATTTTTCTTGTTAGGTGAAGCTATAGAGTATGATAGAACAGAGAAGCTGTTTAGTATGCCAAGAGACAAGAGAACAGAGGACTATATTACAGGTCGTTTTGGATAAAAATATTTTAATCAAGGGACATCGTGCTGAGTTTATAATATATAGGATTAAAAAATAGAAAGGATCAAAATATGCGTAATAAACTTGATAATGAATTAACATTACTTAATAATAATATAATAAAAATGGGTACATTATGTGAAAATTCCATTTCACTTGCAATGAAATGTTTTAGTGAAGATAAAGATGCAACATTGGAAATGGTGAGATCTGCTGAAAGTAGGATAGATGAGTATGAAAGTGAAATAGAAAGACAATGTTTAAAACTATTACTTCAGCAGCAACCTGTAGCAAAAGACTTGAGAATTATTTCAGCAGTACTAAAAATGATTACTGACCTAGAGAGAATAGGAGATCAAGCCGTAGACATTGCTGAAATATCAAAGTACACTAAAGAAGTGAATTCAAGTATAGAAATGATGGCTGAAGAGTCTGTGAAAATGGTATCTTATGCTATTGATGCATTTGTAAAAAAGGATATAGAATTAGCAGAAAAAACTATTGCTCATGATGATGTCGTTGATGAATTATTTTTGAAAGTTAGATATGATATAATAGATGTATTGAAAAATGAAACATTTGGAGCTGAATCGGCTCTTGATATGTTGATGATTGCGAAATATTTAGAAAGAATTGCAGACCATGCTGTAAATGTAGCAGAATGGGTTATATTTTCAATCACGGGACTGCATAAAGGGTGAAATTATGATAGTAATACTAGAAGACGATAAAAGTATTAGGGAACTAGTACTTTATACTTTGAAAAATGCGGGCTACAATGCTGTAGGTTATTCTAATAGTCTTGAATTTTTTGATAGCATAAAAACTGAAAAACCAAAACTTCTGCTTCTAGATATTATGTTGCCGGAGGAGGATGGTCTTGAAGTTCTTAGCAAAATTAGAAAAGCAGAGGATACAAAAAGTTTGCCTGTTATTATGCTTACAGCTAAAGATACAGAGTATGATAAAATAATAGGATTAGATAGTGGTGCTGATGATTATGTTACAAAACCCTTTTCAATGTTAGAACTTATTTCCAGAGTAAAAGCATTATTGCGTAGGACAGAGAAAAATGAGAATAAAAATATTTTAGAATATAAATTACTCAAATTAGATGATGAAAGTCACAAAGTATATTTAAATGATAAATCAGTTGAAATGACATTGAAGGAATATAATACCTTAAGGTTATTACTTTTAAAACAAGGCAAAGTAATTACAAGAGATGAACTGTTAAATACAGTATGGGGATATGAATTTCAAGGGGAAACACGGACTGTTGATGTGCATATTAGAGCAATTAGGGCAAAACTTGGTGAGCTAGAAAATTATATTGAAACAATACGAGGTGTTGGATATAGAATAGGAGAAAAGGATGACTAAAAAAATTAGTAAAGCAATTATAATGGTATCATCTATTACACTTTTATGTGCGATTGTATTAATTGTGGGTAGCTTGTATAACTACTTTACTGATATTCAAAAAGAGAATCAAAAAAGCCATTTAGATTTAGTTTATTCAGGCGTATCAGAATTTGGTACTGCATACTTAAATAGTATAGAATCTAGTATATATAGGATTACTTGGATTGATGAAGACGGTGTTGTGTTATTTGATTCAAAAGCAGATATAAATACAATGGAAAATCATGGCGACAGAGAAGAATTTCTAGAAGCCATTAAATATGGATCGGGAGAAAGTAAGAGAACTTCTGCAACGCTCTCAGAAGAAACATTGTATTCGGCAAAGAAATTATCTGATAATTCAGTAATTCGTGTTTCATTTACACAACTTACTGTTTTGTCACTTATGTACAATATTATAATTGTTATTGTTGCTATTGCTGTGATTTCAACATTACTGTCAATGTTTTTAGCTTCAAGGATTTCGAAAAAAGCTGTGGAACCTATAAATATATTGGACCTTGATAATCCTCTTCAAAATGATGTGTATGATGAACTCACCCCCTTACTTCATAGAATTGATAAGCAGAATGAAAAAATCTCAATGCAAATAGAATCATTAAAGGAACAGAAACAAGAATTATCATTTGTTACTGAAAATGTAGTTGATGGGATTATTATATTTAACGATAAAGGAAATGTTTTGTCATGTAACAAGATGGCAAAAAGATTATTCTCGTGTAAAGAAGAAAGCTATTACTTGAGCTTTTTTAGAGATTTAGAATATGAAAAACTTATTGAAGAAGCTTTGCGTGGAAAAAATGGAAAAATAAAGTTGAAGATTGAAAATGAAGTTTATTCTTTTTCTGCAAGTTCTACACAATCACAAGATAATTCTTTCTCCGTATTCTTGTTCATTCATAATATCACAGAGGAAGAAAAAGCACTTGAAATACGTCGTCAATTTTCCGCAAATGTTTCTCATGAATTAAAGACGCCACTTACTTCGATTATGGGTGCGTCGGAACTTTTATCAAATGGTATGGTTGAAAACGAAAATGTTACGAGTTTTGCAAAAAATATTTATGTTGAGGCAGAAAGACTTCTTAAATTGGTACAAGATATAATAAAAATTTCAAGGCTCGATGAACAAAGTAACTTCGAGTTTGAAGAAGTTGATATATCAAATATTACAAAGGATGTAATTTTACAATTTCAGGAAAAAGCAAAAGAAAAAGATATTACAATAAGTGTAGAATATTGTTCTGAAAATGTTATTGTAGTTCCAACTATACTATATGAAATGTTATATAATTTGTTCGACAATGCGATAATATACAATAAAATCAATGGCGAAATTTCTATAAAAATTGATTCTAATAGTGATAAAGTAATATGGGAAATAACTGACTCGGGAGTTGGAATTCCTAATGAACACTTGCCAAGAATATTTGAGAGGTTTTATAGAGTAGATAAAAGTCATTCGAAGGAAACGGGTGGAACAGGTTTGGGATTATCTATTGTTAAAAACGGAGCAAACTTAAATAATGCAGAATTAGATATAGAAAGCACTGTAGGCGTTGGAACAAAAATTAGATTAGTATTTGATAAAAGTGAAGGAATAAAATAAATAATATAATCTATTAATGGAATATATTACAGCTCTCTTTTCAAGAGAGCTGTTTTTGCAAAAAAATTACTTGACAGTTGAATGTTCATTCAATTATAATATAGTTGAAGAGTAATTCAACTATATTATAATTGAGAGGTGAATGATATGACAAAATTTTTCAAACTAGAAGGATTAGATTGTGCTAATTGTGCAGCAAAAATTGAAAGAGCAATTTCAAAAATTAAAGGAATTGATGAAGCAAGTGTTGACTTTATGACAACAAAATTATTTATAGAATCACGTGATATAAATGATGAACTTTTTGAGGAAATGATAAAGGCTATTCATAAGGTTGATGGGAATATCATTGTGAAAGGAGCATAATTATTATGGGAATTAAATTAATACTCGTAAAACTTTCTATAGGAGGTTTAATTGCTTCGTTTGGTATTTTTGGAAATTTTAATGATATGATCTCACTTACTTTGACAATATTAGGTTACTTAATCATTGGAGGGGATGTTCTTTTGAGTGCAGTTAAAAATATCTTGCGTGGGAATGCTCTTGATGAAAACTTTCTTATGAGTATTGCTACAATAGGTGCTTTTTTTATTAATGAAAGATTTGAAGCAGTAGCTGTAATGGTATTTTATCAAGTAGGAGAAGCTTTTCAAAGGTATGCTGTAGGTAAATCAAGAAACTCAATTTCAGAGCTTATGGACATTAGACCAGAATATGCAAATGTTAAACGAAATGGTGAAATAATAACATTAGAACCTACGGAGGTTTTGGTAGATGATATCATTGTAATCAAACCTGGTGAAAAAATTCCGCTTGATGGTGTAGTATTAGAAGGGGCAAGTTCTATTGATACAAGAGCTCTTACTGGAGAAAGTATGCCAACAGATGTTGAAGTAGGTAATAATATTCTATCAGGATGTATTAATATTAATGGATTATTAACTGCAAAAGTTACAAGAAAGTACACAGATAGTACTGTTGCAAAAATTTTAGAACTTGTAGAAAATGCAAGTGCTAGAAAATCAAAGTCGGAAAAATTTATTACAAAATTTGCAAGATATTATACCCCTGTCGTTGTAATAGCAGCACTACTATTGTCCGTTATCCCACCACTTTTGGGTATTGGAGAATTTAGTGACTGGATATATAGGGGTTTGTCTTTTCTAGTAATTTCTTGTCCTTGTGCTTTGGTTATTTCTATACCTCTTGGATTCTTTGGTGGTATAGGTGGCGCCGCGAAAAAAGGTATCCTTATGAAAGGTTCAAGTTATATTGAAGCACTCTCAAAAGCGGATGTAGTTATATTTGATAAAACAGGAACACTTACAAAAGGGGAATTTATTATAAAAGAAATTGTGCCCTTTTCGAATACTTTAAAAGATGAGTTGCTTAGAATAGCTGCAATCGCAGAAAGCGCATCTAATCATCCAATTGCTGTTTCAATTGTAAAAGCATATGGTAATAATTTTTCACATGAATTAAAGAATGTAGAAGAAATTGCAGGATATGGTGTAAAAGTTTCATATAATGGAACTGAAATTTATGTTGGTAATGATAAATTAATGAAAAAAATAAACATCAAATATCAAGAAACATCTGCATCAGGAAGTGTTGCGCATGTAGTAAAAGATAATGTATACATTGGATATATTTTAGTTGCTGATCAAGTGAAAAAAGATAGTACTGTAGCTATTAAAGAATTGAAGAAAATTGGGATTGAAAAAATTGTAATGCTCACAGGAGATAAAGAAGTTTCAGCTCAAGCTATTGGGAAAGAAGTCGGAATTGATTTTGTATATAGTGAACTCCTCCCTGGTGATAAAGTGACAATTGCGGAAGAGGAAATAAATAAAGTAAGAGATAAGAGAACATTGGCATACGTAGGAGATGGAATAAATGATGCGCCTGTATTAGCTCGTGCAGATATTGGAATTGCAATGGGAGGCGTTGGATCACAAGCTGCAATTGAAGCAGCAGATGTAGTAGTAATGACTGATGAACCATCTAAAATTGTAACAGCAATTGAAATTTCTAAAAAAACACTTACTATTGTTAAACAAAATATAGCACTATCATTTATAATAAAAGGAGGAGTTCTAATTCTTGCCACATTGGGACTTTCTACACTTATGCAGGCGATATTTGCGGATGTAGGAGTAGCGTGTCTTGCAATTTTAAATGCAATGAGAGCAATGAATTTCAAGGAAAGGAAGCTGTGATAATGTCAAAAAAAACTTGTGATTGCGATGCTAATGATATAAAAATTGTAGAAAACATAAAGAAAAAACTTGAAAGTGAAGTTGATACTGATACAGTTTCTAATTTTTTTAGAGTAATAGGAGATGAAACTAGACTGAAAATTCTCCTTGTGCTTTCGGAAAACACAATATGTGTTAATGATATTGCAGTTATTCTTGATATGACAAAATCTGCTGTTTCGCATCAACTGAAAGTTTTGAAAAATTCAAGACATGTAAAGAGTGAAAAATTTGGAAAAAATGTGTACTACTCTATTAATGATGATCATGTAATAGAAATACTTAAACAGGCAATTATTCATACTAAACATAGCTAATTTTTGATATAAAATGATGATGATAATATAAGGTATATCTTCATGGTAGATTTTTACTAATGTAAAAGCAATGATCTCCAATACGCTGTAAAAACAATGATCCCCAATATGCAACATTGACAATGAACGAATGCGACTTTATAATATTTATATGATGAAATCTAATGGTCGGAGGGACAAGGCAGTAATGGAAAATAAAAAAGACGTTAATAAGCATAAATCAATGAATATAATTGAATATATAAAAAATGAAATGAGAACGTTTGAAGAACATTCGATTAATGAACTTGATGGACTTGTATTTTCACAATTGAGCTATTTGGAGTTCTATTCTGTAGTTCCAGATATAAAGGAAAGGAAGCGATGGGTCTCAATAGCATCGCTTTACAAATCAGAAAATTTCAGAAATTATGTATCAGAAACGTTTGCGCCTAAAGAAAACCAAGAATTTATCACTTTGTTATGTGCTAGCCCAAGATATAGAGATATTGCTCTTAATTATAGGCTTGACAAGTATGACAAAAAAACGGAAGAACAGTTTCATGCTATTACATTAAAAATTCCAACAGGAGAATATGTCATTGCTATTAGAGGAACAGATGCAACGATTATTGGATGGAAAGAAGATTTTAATATGGCATTTCTTTCTCCAGTTCCAAGCCAACTGTCTGCCGTAGAATATATTGATAGTGTAGCGAAAAAAATAAAATTTAAACTAAACAAAAATATATACCTAGCAGGACATTCAAAGGGAGGCAATCTCGCAATATATGGGAGTGCATTTGCAAAGCGGAAAACTCAAAAAAACATTGTGAAGATTTTCAATTACGATGGCCCAGGATTTCTTCCTGAGATACTTGATACTGAAGGATATAGAAATATTAACGATAAAATATTCAAACTTGTTCCAGAATCATCTATTGTAGGTATGTTGTTAGAAAGTCGTGTAGACCCTCAAATTGTTAAAAGCTCAACTTATACAATTTTGCAACATGACTTATTTACATGGCAAATTGAGAAAGATCATTTCAAATTATGTAACTCTTTATCATCGACGTCCTCACATCTAAACAAAACATTGGATAATGTTGTAGCACAAGTAGATATTAATCAACGTAAAACAATAGTTAACGCTCTTTTTTCCGTAATTGATGAAGCAAAAACTGAAAAAATAACGGATTTTGCAGAACTAGGGCCCAAAAAGACAATAGAATTATTCTCAAACGCAATGAAAAATTTTGATGAAGTTACAACTAAGTGTTTGAAGGATATTTTGAAAATATTTGTTAAATCATCATTTGAAACATTATTTGAAATTGAAGGTGGCAAAAAAAATGAAAAAGAAATGGATAAATTGATTAAAAAATTTAGCTTATAATAAATTAAGTAGTTTTTAATATTATAGGAGAAGATTATGAAAAAAATAGCAATTATAGTAGTGTTAATAATGATTTTAAGTACAGTTGTTGCTTGTACGCCGGACAAAAATATAGGAACATGGGAGACGACAAGTATACTCATTGATGGCAAAGAAATGATGAAGGAATTGGGAGAAGAAGCATTAATTACTCTTGTGATTGAACAAGATGGGAATGGAATAATGTCAATTGATGGAATGAATAGCCCTGTAACATGGGCAGAAACTGAAGAAGGTATCAATATTACAGATGGTATGGGCACAACAGTTTCATTTTTATATTCTGAAGGAGATATTTATTCTTTCAATCTTGATGAAATTGAATATACATTGACAAAACTTGTAGAAGAAGAATAAATGAAAAAAATTAAACTATACCTAACTTTATTTCTGGTATTTGCTAAAATTGGTGTTATGGCATTTGGTGGTGGATATGCAATATTACCTATTTTGCAAAAGGAACTTGTTGAAAAGAGAGAGTGGGTATCTAAGAAAAAACTTGGAGATTATTTCGCATTGTCACAATGTATGCCAGGAATTATAGCATCTAATGTTGCGGTATTTATTGGGACGAAAAGAGGAAAAAAACTTGGAGGAATAGCTGCTTCGCTTGGAGTGGTTTTTCCTTCTTTTGTTATAATTTCGATAGTTGCCAGTGTATTATCAAACTTTGATCATATTCAAGCTGTGCAAGATGCTTTCGTAGCAATTAGAGCATGTGTTACAGTTTTGATAATTAAAGCAATATTAAGTCTGTGGAAAACATCTATAGTTGATATATATACATTCTTTATTTCAGTTGCTGTTATGTGTTGTTCAATAATGCTCAATGTTACTCCAATAATTTTTGTAATAATTGCAGGGGCGATAGGTGTCTTGATTACTTTTACAAAAAGGAGGAAGAAATCATGACAACTCTTCTCAATCTATTCTTTGAATTTTTACTTATTGGTCTTTTTGCAATTGGCGGAGGACTTGCTACACTTCCATTTTTAAATGAATTAGGAGAAAGAACTGGTTGGTTTACTTCTATGGAATTGGCCAATATGTTGGCTGTTTCAGAAGCAACCCCTGGTCCTATTGGTATAAATATGGCTACTTATGTAGGATATGAAGTTGGAGGGATTTTAGGTGGAGCATTAGCTACAATTGGATTAATATTACCATCCTTAATTATTGCACTGGTTATCTATAAGGTTTTTACGAAGTTTGAAGAAAACAGATTTGTTGAAGGGGCAATGTATGGGCTTAGACCTGCATCGATTGCTCTTGTTGCAGTAGCACTTATTTATGTAATAGGTTCAACATTCTTTTACAAAGCTCCTGATATTTATGACTTGTTAAATATCTCAATAAATTATAAGGCAGTTATCTTGTTTGCAATTGTGTTTATTTTTGCAATACTAATTAAAAAAACAAGTAAAATTCATCCTATATTTTACATTTTTATTTCAGCAGTAGTTGGAATTGTTTTTCAATTTTCAATTTAACTAAACTAACATAGTTGATATATATTCAATTTAATATCGATATTTTTTGTTGCGGCATATTTGATATTATCTGCAAATATAAATAGAATATACCAATAATAAATTGTGGAAAAAATAAAATATATGTCGTGATATCTATATGTATAGATTTAAGAAATTTATCATAATCCAGTTTAAATCATTCGTATATATGATATTATATATATGGAATTATCTTTTGAATTGTAATTCCATATATTAGTAATATTAAAACTACTAACAATTAATGAAATAAAATTTTGTATATGAAATTTATTTTATATATTAATGTAATAACAATGAAAGGAGCAAAAGTATGAAAATTAAATTTTGTGGTGCTGCAACATCTGTGACAGGATCTTGCCATATGATTACTACCGAAAACCATAAAGTGTTACTTGATTGTGGACAGTTTCAAGGAGGAAAGGAAATGGAAGCGGAAAATCTCCTTGAATTTCCATTTGATCCTACCGAAATAGATTGTGTAGTGTTAAGTCATGCGCATATAGATCATTGTGGTAGATTGCCTTTGTTAGTAAAGAGAGGATTTGAAGGAAAAATATATTGTACAGATGCTACAGCGGATTTGCTACATATTATGCTTCGCGATAGTGCATACATTCATGAAAAAGAAGCAGAATGGAAGACAAAAAAAGCTCTTAGAGTTGGAAAAGAACCTGTAGAGCCTTTATATACAACGAAAGATGCCGAAAAAGCGCTTAAATTTCTTGCTCCAATATTGTATGATCAACTTGCAGAGATAAATGATCAAATGAAAGTGGTATTTAACGATGCAGGACATATATTAGGCTCTGCCGTTGTTGAACTTTGGGTTACTGAGGGCGATGAGACTACAAAAACAGTATTTTCTGGAGATTTAGGTGTGGCAGGAAGACCAATTCTTAGAGACCCAACAATAATAAAAAAAGCTGATTATGTAATTATGGAATCCACATATGGAAACAGGTTACATCCAGAAGGAGCAGCAAGTGTTGATGAACTATTTAATATTATATTAGAAACAAAGAAAAGAGGAGGCACAGTTGTAATTCCTTCATTTGCGGTTGGAAGAACGCAGGAGCTTATTTATCAATTGAATAGATTATATGAAGATAGAGATGATTTGAGAAATGAACTTGATGATTTATTTGTGTATATTGATAGCCCGATGGCAACAAATACAACAGAAGTATTTAGAAAAAATGCTCAAGTCTTTGACGAAGAAACTAAAGAATATATCATGCAAGGCGATAACCCATTAGATTTTAAGAATCTTAAATTTACGAGAGATGCGGAAGAATCGAAACAACTGAATATGAATAAAGAGCCGAAAGTTATAATATCTGCAAGTGGAATGTGTGAAGCAGGTAGAATTAGACACCATCTAAAGCATACATTATGGGATGAAAAAAATAGTATAATTTTTGTTGGATATCAAGCAGAAGGAACATTAGGAAGACTTATTGTTGAAGGGGCTGATATGATAAAGTTGTTTGGGGAAGAAATAATTGTAAATGCTCAAATTCATAATTTGGAGGGATTTTCTGGCCATGCAGATCAGAATGGATTAGTCGAATGGCTTGGAGGGTTCGAAAAAGAGCCAAGTGAGATTTTTCTTGTTCATGGAGAAGGTGATTCAAAATTAGAACTTGCTAATAAAATCAAAGAAAAATTAGGTTATAATGCTAAAGCTATAGATGGCTATTATGAATATGATCTAGTTGAAGGAACGTCAACAGATATTTCCTCAGAACTCACACCAAAAGAAAGTGTTTCTACATTTAAATCTGAAGAAAGCAAAATGGAAACTATATCTTTAAAGAACTCGATAAAGACTAATGATATTAACAATAAAACCAGATATGCTACTTCAACTGTAGTGGAAGAAGAGATAGTAACAAAAGAGCAGATTGCAAATACAAAAAACAAAATTCCAGTACTAAGAGAGTCCATAGAGAATGTGTTGGCGCAATCAAAAGCTGTATTAGAAAAAGAAATTCCAGCTAAAGATTTTGTTGAAATTAATAATATAATTTTACAGTTAGAAAAAAGCATATATAATCTTGGTGCTAAGGTTACAGAAGAAATGCATGTTTCAGTAGATAAAACTTAATTAGAACTATAAAGTACTTAGAATAAAATAATATTATATTTAAAATAAAGATGTAAAATTATGAATAATATGACCTCAGTATAACTGAGGTCTTTGAAATATTATTTAATAAATAACTTGAAAAAGACAATTATGATATTAAAAAATATACACAAAATGTATGAAGAGGAGTAAGAAATGACGCAAAATAAAATTCATTACGGATGGATAATAACAATTGCATGTGGACTAATCCTATTTTCGGGCCTAGGGATAGCATTTAATACATTTACTGTATTCTTGGAACCTTTAGCAGCTAAAATAGGAATGACTGGAACACAGACATCCTCGTTAATAAGTATATTAAGCTTGATGGCAGTTATAGGAATTCTATTTTCATCGTCTTTCTATGTGAAAAAAAGTGTAAGACACGTATCTTTTTTATGTGGATTATCAATAACAGCTGGATATGCACTTTTGGCATTTGCAAATAATTACATAGTAGTCTTAGTGGGGGCATCTCTTTTAGGGGTGGGATATGGGACGTATACAATGGTACCTGTTTCAATTTTAATGAAGAGATGGTTTTTCAAAAAAAGAGGAACAGCAATTGGTTTGGCTACATCAGCAACGGGGATCTCGACATTTATATTGCCCCCTTTACTTACTGGGATAATTGAAACAGTGTCTCTGGAGGCTGCATTGATTACACAAGCAGTTGTGGCTATGCTCATTGCAACGATATCCTATATTTTAATTAGAAACTACCCTGATGAAAAAAATATAAAACCGTATGGATATGAAGAAGAGGAAAAAATCAAAGAAATTCCTCAGGAAAAACCTAATTATCTTACGTTGAATTTTATTACACTTGCTATTGCCGCTTTTCTTTTTGGTTCTACGTTAGCAGCTATATATGGCCATGTAGCACCAATACTGATTTCAATCGGATATTCACCTATGTTTTCTTCTTTGATGATATCTGTATATGGCATAACAATTATGTTGAGTAAAATTGCATCAGGGGTAATGATTGACAAAGTTGGAATATTCAAATCGAATTTTATTGTAGTTGGATATTGGTTGGCTGCAATGATTGTTCCGTTTTTAATAGATGGTGGTCATTTAATCGCAATAATTTTTGCGATATTTGTAGGCCTTGGAGGTCCGATTGGGACAGTTTTTGTTCCTATTTGGACAGGTGACTTAGTAAAAGCAAAACACTATACAAGATCTTTAACTACAATTCAAGCATTTTTTTCCTTCGGAGCTGCGATTGGTTCATTATTACCAGGTATAGTCTTTGATATGAAGGGATCATACATTCCGACATTTTATATATTTATTGCATGTGTTGTTGTAGGCGTCACAATTATTCAAATAAAGTATATGCATAAGAAGAACTTGGAGAAAAAAGATGAAAAATAATAAGAAAAAAACAATGCTTGCATATTTTCTGGGAGTGATTGCCGCATTAATATGGGGTGGATCTATGGTCGTTATTAAAGATATAACGAGTGAAATTCATATGATCCAACTAATGGCAACAAGGCTTATATTGGCACTTATAGTAATGTCGTTTTTCATATTATTAAAAATTGTTAAAGTGAGGTATAATAAAAAAGATATAGGTGTTTTGTTAATAATTGGAATAATACAACCATGTATATATGGTAGCTTAGAAGTTTCAGGAGTAGCTATGACGACAGCATCTGAAGGTTCTGTTTTTCTTGCACTTGCACCTATAGTTGCGCTAATTGTAGCAGGAGTATTTTTAAAACAAAAAGTAACATTGCTTCAAATTCTTTGTATTATTCTTTCTTTTGCAGGAGTAATTATTATGACTTTGTTTGGTGGAAATTTCAAAGTCGGAGGAAACATTACGGGATATTTCGTCCTTTTGGCAGCGGTGCTAGTTGGAGCTATATATTCTGGCTCTGTCAGCAAGTATTCTTCAAAATATTCGTCATTTGAAATTACATATGTAATGACTATAGTTGGAAGTATAGTTTTTAATTCCTTGAATTTTATTTGCGGATTTGGTATTGAAACTTATACTACAATATATGGAAGTATGGATTACTTTATAGAAGTTGCGTATCTTGGAATTCTTAGTTCGTTTTGTGGATTTGTATCATTTAATTATGCTTTAGCTAATTTACCTGTCCATTCTGCAAGTGCTATTGTTTTGAGTGGAACAACAGTAACAGGCGTAGTTTTAGGAATTCTTATATTAGGTGAAGCAGCAACATTTAGTACTTTTTTAGGTACAGCATTTATGATTATTGGAATAATTGGAGTGAACTATGGCAAAAAATAGCTTTCATTATGGATGGGTGATTACTATCGCTTGTGGACTTATGCTTTTTTCAAGTATAGGAATAGCATTTAATACCTTTTCGATATTTATTGACCCTTTAGCAGATAAAATTGATCTTAATAGAACTCAAAGTTCATCATTGATAAGTATGATTACTTTAGCAGGTCTAATTGCGATTTTTATATCTTCTTCCTTATACAGTAAGTATTCTGTTAGGAGAATAGCGTTGTTTGCTGGTTTATTAATTTCAGTTGGGTATTTCATATTGATGTGTGCTGGAAATTATTTACTATTATTAGTAGGAACATTTATTATTGGAGCAGGATATGGTTCTTTTGCAATGATTCCTGTTTCTATTTTGATTTCCAGATGGTTTGATAAAAAAAATGGTATGGCATTAGGTTTTGCAACTGCAGCAACAGGGATATCAACATTTATTTTATCGCCAATCGCTACATTGATAATGGAAGGTACAAATTTGGAAATAGCATTGTTAAGCCAATCTATTTTTTCGATGATAATTGCAATTTGTGTGTTCCTTATTGTAAAAAACTTTCCTTCAGATAAAGGGATGAAACCATATGGTTTTAATGAAAAATCAGTTTCCACAGCAATTGTTCAGGAGAAGCCAAACTATTTTTCAAAACGATTTATTGCGATTTCAGCTTCATGCCTACTGCTTGGATTTACTATAGCGCCTACATTTGGGCATATAGCACCACTTTTGCTATCGCTCGGATATGATCCGATATTCACATCAATAATTATCTCTGTATACGGTGCAGCAGGTATTCCAGGAAATATTGTTGCAGGAATTTTAATAGATAAAATTGGAATAATAAAAAGCAATTTTATAATTGGTGGAATATGGGCAATGGCAATTTTGATGGTATTTTTAATTGATGGTGGAATTTTTACACCAATATTATTTGCTATATTTGTTGGCTTTGGAGCCCCTATTGGGACGATATGTGTGTCGATATGGACATCGGATTTATTTCAACCACAATATTACACAAGGTCATTGAGTTTTTTTCAAGCAATGCTTGTGTTAGGGGCAACTGTAGGTGGAATTATTCCCGGAGTGATATTTGACTCGATAGGTTCATATGTTCCTACGTATTATATATATATTGTTTTCGTAATAATAGGACTTACATTGGTTCAATTGTCATATTATCTATACTCGACAAAATCAAGAATTAGAAAATGATACAATTGTTGTTTTGTTAACTTGAGTTATGATAAAATAAAATCGTAAATTTAACAAAGATAGGGGAAGAAATGGAAAAAGAAAAGATAAACAAAGTATTAAAAGAAAAAGTCGACCCAGTGCTTGAACAACATCATGGAGGAGCAGTATTGACAGAATATGAAGATGGAATTGCTTGGGTTAAATTAGTAGGTGCATGTGCAACTTGCCCTTCTGCGCAAGGAACTATGGAAGATATTGTTAAAGCAATTCTTATGAAAGAATTGCCAGATATCAAAGATGTAAAACTAGACAATAGTGTTAGTGAAGATCTGCTTGATATGGCAAAAAAAATTTTAAAAATCTAGAATCTGCTTCTAAGTAAGTAGATTTTTTATTAAGAAATAATTTATGAAAAAACAAATTAAATTGTGTCTAAAGTTTGCAATATTTGTCAAATTTATGATATAATTATATATAGAAAAAAGGGCTTTAGGAAAGTCTTAATTATATATTATATAGTCAATGTATATAGAAAAGGAGAGAAGATCATGTTGATGACAGGAAAAGAGTATATTGAAAGTTTAAGAAAACTTAAAACAAGAGTGTACATGTTTGGAGAGGAAATCGAAAATTGGGTAGATCATCCAATAATCAAACCTTCAATAAATTGTGTTGCTATAACTTATGATTTAGCACATGATCCAGAATATTCGGATCTTATGACTGCGAAGTCTTCTTTGACAGGAGAAACAGTAAATAGGTTTGCCCATCTTCACCAGAGTACAGATGATTTAAGAAAAAAAGTAAAAATGCAAAGATTACTAGGACAAAAAACAGCATCGTGTTTTCAAAGATGCGTTGGTATGGATGCGTTCAATGCTGTGTTTTCAACAACATATGAAATTGACCAAAAATATGGAACTAAATATCATGAAAATTTTAATAAATATTTAAAATATGTTCAAGAAAATGACTTGACAGTTGATGGTGCTATGACAGATCCTAAAGGAGATAGAGGATTATCACCTTCTAAGCAAGCTGATCCAGATTTATTTTTGAGAATTGTTGAAAGAAGAGATGATGGAATTATTGTTAGAGGAGCTAAAGCTCATCAAACAGGTTCAATTAATTCGCATGACCATATTATCATGCCTACAATGGCTATGGGAGAAGAAGATAAAGATTATGCTGTTTCGTTTGCATGCCCATCAGATGCTGAAGGTATATTTATGATATATGGCAGACAATCATGCGATACAAGAAAATTAGAAGAAGGTGCTGATGTTGATTTAGGAAACAAACAGTTTGGCGGACAAGAAGCACTTGTAGTATTTGATAATGTATTTATTCCTAATGATATGATTTTCTTGTGTGGGGAATATGAATTTGCAGGAATGATGGTTGAAAGATTTGCAGGCTATCACAGACAATCATATGGTGGATGTAAAGTTGGTGTAGGAGATGTAATTATTGGTGCAGCAGCACTTGCAGCAGATTATAATGGAGCGCATAAAGCATCTCATATTAAAGATAAACTTATTGAAATGACTCATTTAAATGAAACTTTATATTGTTGCGGTATTGCATGCTCAGCAGAAGGATATCCAACTGCAGCAGGAAACTTCCAAATTGACTTACTATTGGCAAATGTATGTAAACAAAATGTTACAAGATTCCCTTATGAAATAGTAAGATTGGCTGAAGATATTGCCGGTGGATTAATGGTTACAATGCCAGCTGAATCTGATTTTAAATCGGATTTAGTAGTTGGCAAAAATGGAGAAACTGTAGGAGACATATGCAATAAATTCTTTGCAGCATCACCGTCATGTACAACTGAAGATAGAATGAGAATATTAAGATTCTTAGAAAATATATGTTTGGGTGCGTCAGCTGTTGGGTATAGAACAGAGTCAATGCATGGAGCAGGCTCGCCTCAAGCTCAAAGAATAATGATTTCGCGCCAAGGAAACATATCAGCTAAAAAAGAGTTGGCTAAGGCTATTGCTGGAATAAAAAATTAGTCTATCTAAAGGCCGCTAAGTATAGCTTGGCGGCTATATTTAAATTAATGTGTTTGAGATGATATTATGAATGTTGGAATAAAATTTTGTGGTGGTTGTAATCCTAGATATAATAGAAAAAAAATATTGGAATACATCAAAGAAAAATGTAAGAATGTATCTTTCGAATATGTAAAAGAAGAAATGAAATACGACCATTTATTAGTTATAGGTGGATGTTCAAATAATTGTGCTTCTTATGAACAGTATAATGTTGCTGGAATTATATATAAAATATATAATGAAGAACAAGTTGATAATCTGATAAGAGAAATAAATAGGAGGATTTGAAGTTGGATTGGAAAAAAATATACCAAGAAAAATTATGTACACCTGCAGAAGCTGTACAAGAAATTAAATCAGGGGATAGAGTGGTATTTGCTCATGCTGTAGCAGAGCCAGATGCATTAGTGGATGCTATGGTTGAAAATGCTTCAGCATATAATAATGTTACTGTTTCGCATATGGTAACATTAGGAAAAGGAGAATATTCTAAACCTGAGTATAAAGATAACTTTAGATTTGAAGGATGGTTTTGTAGCGGAAGTACAAGAAAGTCTATAGAACAAGGACATGGAGAATTTGTTCCTATTTTCTTTCATGAAGTTCCTATTAATATGAAAAGAAATATTTTTCCAGTAGATATAATGATGGTTATGGTTTCTTCCCCAAATGAAGAAGGGTTTTGCTCTATTGGAGTTTCGTGCGATTATAGTATGCAAGGTGTTAAATCTGCAAAAAAAGTTTTGGTACAAGTAAATGATCAAGTACCATTTACTGTAGGAGAAACTAAGATTCACGTTTCAGAAATGACTAAAATTGTAGAATCAAACAGACCATTACCAGAAATTCCTTTGCCTAAAATTGGAGAAGTTGAAACTGCGATAGGTAAAAATTGTGCGACATTAGTTCCAGATGGAGCAACACTTCAATTAGGAATTGGAGCAATTCCTGATGCAGTTCTTGCACAACTGGGCGATAAAAAAGATTTAGGAATACACTCTGAAATGATTTCAGATGGGGTTGTAGATTTGTATGAAAAAGGTGTAATTAATAATACAAAAAAAGCATTACATCCTAATAAAATGATTGTTACATTTTTGATGGGGACAAAAAGACTATATGATTTTGCTAGAGACAATGATTTTGTAGAATTGCATCCTGTTGATTATGTTAACCACCCTATGGTAATTGCAGAGAATAGCAAAATGGTTTCGATTAATGCTTGTTTAGAAGTGGATTTTATGGGGCAAATTGTGTCAGATAGTATTGGGACAAGACAATTTTCAGGCGTTGGTGGACAAGTTGATTTCGTTAGAGGTGTAGCTATGTCAAAAGATGGAGAAGGAGTTGCAATTATTGCTATGCCATCTTCTGCAACATTAAAAGATGGTTCGAAAGTTTCAAAAATAGTTCCTTTTATTGCACATGGTGCTGCTGTTACTACATCTCGATGTGATTCAGATTATATTGTTACGGAGTATGGCATAGCAAGAATGAGGGGTGTGACATTAAAAGACAGAGCTAGAGGATTAATAAATATAGCACATCCTGATTTTAGGGAAGGGCTTAAAGAAGAATTCAAAAAACGTTTCAATGCAGAATTTTAGATAATGATTGATTCTTTGTTTTAATAGAAAAATAAAAATATATTTACTTATGATTTTTGACTGAAAATATGTTTAAACAGTCAAAAATAAAAATTTGAAGGGAGAAAAATTATGCAAGCACTTAGAGTAGTACCTAAAATATTTCATTTTGAAACATTCAAAGATTTTAATGAAGAGTTCAAATTAGGTAAGGGAGATATTCTTGTAACTAACCAGTGGATGTATGATCCATATGTAAAACCATTAGGAATAGATATTCCTGTGATTTATCAAGAAAACTTTGGTAAAGGCGAGCCATCAGATCAAATGATTGACAAGATGAAAATTGAAATGGATAAATATGAATTTGAAAGAATAGTTGCATTTGGTGGTGGTACAATTGTAGATATTTGTAAAGTACTTGCTTTAGATGTTCCATCGAAATCGATTGAATTATTTAGAGATCCAACAAAGGCAAAGAAAATAAAAAATCTAATTGTAGTTCCAACTACATGCGGAACAGGTTCTGAAGTAACTAATGTTACAATTGCAGAATTAGTTGAAGATAAAGTAAAAAAAGGCTTGGCAGTTGATGCAACGTATGCTGATATAGCTGTTCTAATCCCAGAATCATTAGCAGGACTTCCAGACTATGTCTTCTCAACAAGTTCAATAGATGCCTTGATACATGCTATAGAATCATTTTTATCTCCTAAAGCAACTCCATTTACAGAAATGTATTCGTTAAAAGCAATCGAAATAATTATGGATGGATATAAAAAAATAATAGCTGCTGGTGGAAATACAAAAGATAATAGAGCACCATATTTAAATGATTTTGCATTAGCATCTTGCTATGCAGGTATTGCATTTGGAAACGCTGGTTGTGCTGCAGTTCATGCTTTATCATATTCAATAGGCGGAGCTTTCCATGTTGCTCACGGAGAAGCAAATTACGCATTCTTTACTGAAGTATTTAAAATGTATATGAGAAAGAACCCTAATGGTAAAATAGTACAAGCAAATAAAATATTCTCTGACATTCTAGGGTGCTCAGAAGATGTTGTTTATGATGAACTCGAAAATTTCTTGAATCAAATTCTATCAAAGAAAAAATTGAGTGAATATGGAATGACAGAAGCACAAATCGATGAATTCACTAAATCAACAGTGGATAATCAACAAAGACTTTTAGGGAATAACTATGTATTTTTAGAGGATTCGGAAATTAGAGAAATTTTTGCAAACCTATACTAATTTAATGAATACAAACAAAAAATATTCAACAATAAATCAGGAATGCGTGTAATAGCATTCCTGATTTCATGAAAAAGAACAGATGAAGATTAGAAAACATAGGGGGAAGAGTGTCAAAAAAAATCGATCTTGGGAAGGATAATGTAAAATGGTTGCTGATAAGATTGGCACTTCCTTCAATTACAGCGCAAATGATAAATGCGTTATATAATATTGTGGATAGAATATTCATTGCAAGAATTCCAGAAGTTGGAGAAGTCGCTTTAACAGGAGTTGGAGTAACATTTCCAATTATTATGCTCATCTCTGCATTTGCTGCACTTATAGGTGCGGGAGGAGCACCTAGGATGGCAATAAAAATGGGAGAAGGAAACTATAACGAAGCAGAAAGAATACTTGGAAATGCGTTTGCGATAATAATTATTATGTCAACTTCCCTTACAGTAATCTTTCTTATTTTCGGAGAACAATTCCTGTTATTATTTGGTGCTTCAAACATTACTGTACACTATGGAACAGAATATTTAGATATATACTTATTAGGAACAATATTTGTACAAATCACTTTAGGATTAAACCCATATATTTCATCACAAGGTTTTGCAAAAACGGCGATGATAACAGTTATAATAGGTGGTGTATTAAATATTATTTTAGATCCCATCTTTATTTTTCTTCTTGATATGGGTGTTCAAGGAGCTGCACTAGCAACTTTAATTTCACAATGTATATCAGCTACATGGGCTTTGTTATTCTTGCTATCAAAAAGAAGTAAAGTTAAAATTATATATAAAAATATGAAAATAAAAAAATATATATTTATATCAATTATTTCTTTAGGATTAGCACCTTTTGTAATGCAAAGTACTGAAAGCTTAGTTATGTTAGTATTAAATACTTCTTTACAAGCATATGGAGGAGATAGTGCAGTAGCAGTTATGACAATAATTGGAAGCGTAATGCAATTTATGACTATGCCAATATTTGGAATTACAATTGCAGGGCAACCTATAATTAGCTATAATTTTGGTGCAGGAAACATTGACAGAATTAAAAAGGCATTTAAATATATATTCAGAGCTGCAGTGACATATACAATTGTTTTGTGGCTTACAATAATGATTTTTCCTGAGTTTTTCATCAAACTTTTTTCAGATGAAAAAGAATTAATGGAAATGTGCGTTTGGGCAATTCGGATATTTATGGCAGGGACATTTGCATTAGGAATACAATTTTCATGTCAGCAAACATTTGTTGCACTTGGCCAAGCAAAGGTGTCATTACTTTTGGCAATGACAAGAAAAATATTTTTACTTATTCCTTTTGCTCTTATATTTCCATTGTTTATCTCTGATAAAGTGTTTGCTGTTTTTTTAGCAGAACCTGTTGCAGATATTTTGGCTGCAACAATTACATATATTACATTTAAAATAAAAATAAACAAAATATTAGATAGAAGAGTTAAACATCTTCAAGAGAATAAATATTAATATCGGTTATTTTGTGTGAATTTTAGGAGGAAAAATGCTTTTACTTGTTTGGTATTTAACGGTTGTTTTCATAGGATATATTATTGGAATGTTAATAAGAAGAAAAGGTGGAAAAAGAATCAAGTGGATTTCTCCTGTACAAGGAGTTATTATAATTTTATTGCTGTTAATTATGGGAATTCGATTAGGTGCGAACGATGATGTTATAAACGGATTAGGAACGATAGGTATCACAGGTTTAATAACGGCAGTATTTGCACTTGTTGGAAGTTTAATTTTTGTATATTTTACAAGAAAAATATTAGGAATAAATAAAAAAGGAGAGAAAGCAAATGACTAAAAATATAATAATATCAGTTGCTTTGGGAATTCTTATGGGATACTTTTTTATTCCGGAAAGCTTTGTTGTTATTTCAGAGACAATTTTGGTTATTGGGCTTTCAATAATGCTGCTTCTTGTAGGAATTGAATTAGGAATTGAAGGCACAGTTGTACCAAATTTTAAAAAAGTTGGAATTAGAGTTTTGGTTTTTCCTTTTGTGATAATAATTGGTACGCTAATAGGAGTAGCAATTTCGTCATTGTTTATTAGTATAACATTAAAGGAATCGCTAATGGTTGCATCGGGATTTGGATGGTATACAATGGCACCAATAATGATTGCGTCAGTTTCAGAAGAATTAGGTGCAATCTCATTTATGCATAATGTTATTAGAGAAGTGTTAGGAATAATTTTAGTGCCAATTGTAGCAAAAAAAATAGGGCATGTAGAAACTACTGCTTTACCAGGTGCCGCAGCAATGGATGTTGCATTGCCAATAATTGAAAAAAGTACTAGCCCAAATATTGCTGTATATTCTTTTGTAGTTGGAGTTGTTTTATCTACAGCAGTTCCGATACTAGTTCAGTTTTTCATCAATATTTAATTTTAGAATATATTATATGATTTAGGAGAAAACATGGGAAAAAATAAAATGGAACGTTTTAGTGGTAGTGATAAATATGTAGTAACAGAAGCATTAAAGGCATCTGTAAACGTATCGATAATGCTTCAAAAACCATTATTAATAAAAGGAGAGCCTGGAACAGGTAAGACTATGCTAGCAGAAGCTATTGCAGAAGCATTAAACAAAAAATTAATTATTTGGGGTATTAAATCAACTACAAAAGCATATGAGGGAATGTATGTATATGATACAGTTCAAAGACTATATGATAGCCAATTTGGTGAGGGAAATGTAGCGGATATAAAGCAATATATAAAATTAGGAAAACTCGGAGAGGCTTTTACATCGGAAGAACAGGTTGTTTTGTTGATTGATGAAATTGATAAAGCTGATTTAGAATTCCCAAACGATCTTTTGTGGGAACTTGATAAGATGGAGTTTTATATTAATGAAACTAAAGAAACAATTAAAACGAAACATAGGCCTATTGTAATTATTACATCAAATGCAGAAAAAGAACTCCCGGATGCATTTTTAAGAAGATGCATATTTCATTATATTGAATTTCCTACAAAAGAAAAAATGCGAGAAATAATCGATGTTCACTTTGAAAATATAGAAGAAAAATTATGTAATAGTGCGTTAGAAGCTTTTTATAAGATTAGGGAAATGGATGATATACAAAAAAAACCAAGTACATCTGAGTTGTTAGATTGGATACAAGCGTTAATGATTAGTGGTGTAGATATTTCTAACATATCAAAACAAGTTCCATTTGTTGGAGTTTTGCTTAAAAAAAATCAAGACTTAGATATCTTGAATGATATAAATGAAAAAGGATATTCTTTAAGAAAATGGTAATAGAAAATGTTTTTAGAATTTTTTTACTTGCTTAGGGCAAGAGGATTGAAGGTGTCAATAAATGAATGGATTATTCTTATTGAAGCACTAGATAAAGATTGTGCAAATTCGTCACTATTAGGATTTTATAATCTATGCAGAAGTGTATTAATTATCCACGAATCAGATTATGATAAATTTGACGCTGTCTTTGCAGAATATTTTTATGGTATAGAAATCCCAGAAGATTTGCCAAAGGAATTTTGGGAATGGTTAAATAAGGATACTCGTACTAGAGATGAATTTGAAGAAAAAACACATAATGAAATTAAAATGGAACTAGAAGAACTTCTTAAAATGTTTGAAGAAAGGAAAAAAGAACAAAAAGAAAAACATGATGGAGGTAATTATTGGATTGGAACTGGTGGAACATCAAAAATGGGGCATGGTGGATACAATAATCAAGGGATAAGAGTAGGTGGCATAGGCAAACATATGTCAGCTGTTCAAATCGCAGGAGAGAGGCATTTTAAGGACTTTAGAGAAGATGATGTCCTTGACTTAAGGCAATTCCAAATGGCATTTAGAAAACTAAAACAATATTCTTCTAGAGTAGATACTGATAAAACTGAACTTGATATTGATAACACAATAAAAGAAACTTCTAATAATGGAGGAAATTTAAAAATTGTATTTGATAAGCCAAGAAAGAATACAATTAAATTATTATTATTAATTGATTCAGATGGGTCTATGCTTAGATTTAGTAGATTGTGCAACACATTATTTCAAGCAGTTAATAAGTCTTCACATTTTAAAGATTTGAAAGTGTATTATTTTCATAACTGTATATATGACAAATTATATACAACTCCATATTGCAAAAAAGGGGACTGGATTGACACAAAATGGATTTTGAACAACTTAGATAGTGAATACAAAGTAATTTTTGTTGGGGACGCATCTATGGCTCCATCCGAACTATTTAGAAAAGGTGGAAATTCTGTAATCGGCTTATATAATGAAGAAATAGGAATGGAATGGCTTGCTAAGTTTGAGCGTAAATACAAGAAAAAGATATGGCTGAACCCAATTATTGAAGAACATTGGGAAAGAGCGTATGGGGCGTATACAATAAGTGAAATTAGAAAAATATTTGATATGTATCCGCTTACATTACAAGGGCTTGATAATGGAATAAAAAAACTATTGGTAAGATAAATATATTATTTGTAACAAAAATACTATACTAAGTAATCTAGTATAGTATTTTTGTTATTGGTATATCATGCTCTTCGTGAGGAACTATATCAAATAAGAAGTCAGGATAACATAACAATAATGCTTTAGATAATTGATTAAATTCAAGATATTCTTGTAAAAACCTGTCATAATATCCACCACCATATCCAATACGAAAACCATCAACGTTGGCACAAATACAAGGAACAATTACTAAATCAATTTTGTCATGTGAAACAAGCTGAGAAGTTGTATTTGGTTCCATTATTCCAAAAGAATTGATAGTAAGGTCTTCCATAGATTGGATTTTTATTGGTACCATTTTCCCATTATCTGTACATAAAGGAACACAAACATTTTTGTTGTGTTGGATCATAGTTTCTATTAGACTATGTGTTGAAACTTCTTTATCAAAAGAAACATAACAAAAAATTGTTTTTGCAGTTTTATACTCTTCAGATAATAGAACTTCTGATATTATTCGCGAAGAAATATTATGAACATAATTATCTTCAAAATTTGTTCTTGTTTCTAAAACAGATTTTCTTAACTCTTGTTTATTTAGAATGGTATTTTTTTTCATATGATATCTCTAAATTATTAAGACAAATGGATATTTATCTATTTGCTCTTCTTCTATCAACTTCAGAAAGATGTTTTTTTCTTAGCCTAATATCATTAGGAACTACTTCTACAAGTTCATCGGAGTTAATATATTCTAATGCTTCTTCTAGTGTAAATCTTCTTGCAGGAGAAAGCTTAATTCCTTCGTCATTTCCAGAAGCACGCATGTTAGTAGCTTTTTTTGCTTTACAAGGATTAACTGTCATATCTTCATTACGGCTATTCATTCCAATAATCATTCCTTCATAAACTTTAGTTCCAGGTTCTATAAACATTTGAACTCTTTCTTGAATGTTGAATAGTGCATATGGGGTAGAAACACCATTGTCTCCAGAGATTGCAACGCCATTTAATCTTTGAGGGATATCCCCTTTATATTCTTCAAATGAAGAAAATCTACGAACCATGTTTCCTTCACCTCTAGTATCATTTATGAATTCGCTTCTATAACCTAATAAACCTCTTGTAGGTGCTTTGAAAACAATTTTTGAATATCCATTTTCTCCTGACATTTCCGTTAATATTCCTTTTCTAGTATTTAATTTTGAGATCACATTTCCAGAATATTCATCAGGAACAGTAATGACAACTTCTTCGATAGGCTCGAGTTTTTTTCCATTTTCATCTTTTTTAAAAATGACTTCTGGTTTTGAAACTGCAAGTTCATAACCTTCGCGACGCATATTTTCAATTAAAATAGAAATATGCAATTCTCCTCTGCCAGATATTTTGAATATATCCGTAGAATCTGTTGCTTCTACGACTAAACCAACATTAACTTCTAACTCTTTTGTTAAACGGTCTTTAATATGTCTAGATGTTACATACTTTCCAATCAATCCTGCAAAAGGAGATTTATTTACAATGAAATTCATTGAAATAGTAGGGGGATCAATATGTATTGATTCCATTTGGATAGGATTATTTAAATCACATATGGTTTCTCCTATTGAAATGTCACTTATTCCTGAAACAACAACTATATCTCCGCTTTTAGCTTCAGAAACATTAATTCTTTTTAGACCTTGATAAGTAAAAATTTGGTTGATTTTTTTCTTATCAACACTTCCGTCAGCTTTAACGACAGAAAGTATTGAATTTTCCTTCAAGGTTCCTTTTGTAATTCGTCCGATTCCCAGTCTTCCTATATAGTCATCATAGCCTAGTGTAGAGACCTGTAATTGTAAAGGCTCGTTATCATAGTCAGGATACTCTGGAACATGTTTTATAATGGTTTCAAATAAAGGAATAATATTTTTACCTTGCTCTCCTTTAGGTGATTTTTCAACTTTTGTTTCATTATCATTAAGTACATGTATGTTGTCAACGTCATTTGGACTGTACACAACAACACCTTGCCTAGCTATACCGTAAAGAATAGGGAAGTCTAACTGTTTGTCATTTGCCTCTAAGTCCATAAATAGTTCATATACTTCATCAACAACTTCATCAACTCTAGAATCTTTTTTATCTATTTTATTGATCAAAAGGATAGGGTTTAAGCCTGCTTCTAATGATTTATTTAGTACGAATCTAGTTTGTGGCATTGGGCCTTCACTAGAGTCTACAAGAAGAATAACAGTATCTACTGTTTTCATGATTCTTTCAACTTCAGATGAAAAATCGGCATGTCCTGGTGTATCTACAATGTTGATTTTTACATCATTGTACATTACGGAGCAGTTTTTAGAATATATAGTTATTCCACGTTCTCTTTCAATATCATCACTATCCATAATACAATTTACTATTTCTTCATTTGCTCTAAATACACCACTTTGATTTAGAAAAGCATCTACAAGTGTAGATTTGCCAGCATCAACGTGTGCAATAACTGCAATATTTATTATTCTGTCTTTTTTATTCATACTACCTCACATTAAAATTATTTTCTCTCACAAGTCATTATTATAACATATTTTGAATGATATTCAAAAAAAGTTTATAGAGAATAAGAAATATGATATAATTGAAATATATTAATGTTTGAAGTAGATAATAGAGTATCCCTAAGGGGTGCTACGTAATTAAAAATATAAATGTACGATATATAAAGGGAGGAGAAAGATGAATTTAGTTACACGCTCTGATTTTGACGGATTAGCTTGTGCAGCATTGCTGAAGAAAGCAGGTATTATTGACACTTGGACTTTTGCTCACCCAAAAGATTTACAAGATGGGTTAGTAGAAGTTGGCCCTAATGATTGTTTGGCAAATGTACCTTACGTCCCTGGTTGCGGACTTTGGTTTGATCATCATTCTAGTGAACATGAAAGAATTGAATTAGAAGGGAAGTATAAAGGGGAGAGTAGAATAGCTCCTTCTTGTGCTAGGATTATTTATGAATACTATGGAGGAGCAGAAACGTTTCCAGGACTAGAAAAGATGATGGAAGGGGTAGATAAAGTTGACTCTGCGAATCTTACTATAGAGGAAGTTAAAAATCCTGATGGATGGATTCTGCTAGGATTTCTTATGGACCCTAGAACAGGATTAGGAAGATGGAGACAATTTACGATATCAAATTATGTTTTAATGGAAAAACTAATTGATTGTTGTATGACAATGAAAATTGAAGATATTCTAAACCTTCCTGACGTAAAAGAACGTATAGAGGTATATTGGGAACAAAATGATAAGTTTGTTGAAATGGTAAAGAAATATACCAAAGTAGATGGGAATGTAATAATTAGTGATTTGCGTGGAGTGGATCCTATATATACGGGAAATCGATTTTTGATATATAGCCTATATCCTGAACAAAACATTTCGGCTTGGATTGTAAGTGGGCGAGGAGGAAATGGTTGCAGCTGCGCCGTTGGATACTCAGTTATAAATAAATCTTCAGAATTAAATGTGGGTAAGTTGATGCTTAAATATGGCGGTGGAGGCCATAAAGCAGTAGGAACTTGTCAATTTTCTGAAGACAATATGGAGGTAGAATTGCCAAAGCTATTAAAAGAAATAGTTGCAGGGTAGAAGTAGCCTAAAATGTAAAATAAAGTATTATATTTAACATTTCGACAATTATAATAAATTGTTATACATGAAAACTAAATTTGATTACGGGAAATTGATTTGCAAAAAAAAATTCAAGTACAAATATAAAAGATAGGTTATACATTATGATATAACCTATCTTTTTTATTTTAATGTTTTTTTCTCTATTTCAACATTTGACATAGAGCCTTTTTTTGTTTTACTGAATTAAATCAATTTGTCAACTTCTGCTAAAACTTCGTCTAAAATAGCTAAGTTTTCTCTTAATTCTTCTTCAGTTATTGTTAGTGGAGGAGCAACTGTTAAACAGTTTTCCATCATGTAAGTCCAGAATCCTCTTTGAACTAACATTCCAACAATTTTAGGAATCATACCCTCAGGGTCTTTTCCATAAGGAACGATAGGCTCTCTAGTTTCTTTGTCTTTAACTAATTCTACGCAAGAGAATAGTCCGATATGTCTTACTTGACCAACACATTTGTATTTATCAACGAAACTATCTAATGTATCTGCTAGAACTTTTCCTTGTTTTGCAACATTTTCTTCGATGTTAAGTCTTTTGTACTCGTTGATTGTTCCTATTGCAGTTGCACAACCAAGAATGTGAGCGTTATATGTTAAGCCACAGAACATTTTATTTTTATCAAAGAAATCAGCAATTTTTTTGCTAACTACAACACCACCTAGTGGAACGTATCCACAAGTAGCACCTTTAGCGAATATAGCTAAATCTGGTTGTATATTGAAGTTCATGTAAGCGAAAGGTGTACCAGTTCTGTAGAATCCAGCCATAACTTCGTCGCAAACCATCATGATTCCATATTTGTCGCATAATGCTCTAACGCCTTCCATATATCCTTTAGGAGGAATAAGAATTCCATTTGAACCAACAACTGTTTCAAGCCAAATTGCAGCGATATTTTGAGGGCCTTCATATTGGAATTGATTATCTAATAACTCTAGATAAAATGCAGTAACTTCTTCTTCGCTATTGAATTTACAAGCTTTAGGAGCTCTGTATTCATACGGGAAGTCAAATTTAATGAATCCAGCAGGGCCTGGCTCATTTGCAAAATGTCTTGGATCGCCTGTAAGCATTCCAGCACCTGCAGATGCACCGTGGTATGATTTATAAGCTGAGAAAATTTTATTTCTTCCAGTGTAAGCTCTTACCATTTTTAGTGCGTTTTCGTTAGCTTCTGCACCAGCATTTGTGAAGAATATTTTTGATCCTTCCATTCCTGACATTACTGAAATTGCTTCTGCAGCTTCAGAACGAACGTCAACAGCAAATCCAGGTCCCATAAAAGCCATTTTATCAGCTTGATCTTTAATCGCTTTGATGATAGCTTGGTTTTTATGTCCAAGGTTTGAGTTAACAAGTTGTGCAGACATATCTGCATATTTGTTGCCAGCATCATCATAGAAATATAGACCTTCTGCGTCTACAATAGTTTTAGGATTTAAAGCACCTTGTGCACTCCATGAATGAAGATTGTACTTTAAACTTTTTTCTTTAATACTTGACATTTAATGCCTCCTTATTTTTTGATATTATTTTCTTAATGAAAAGGGCAGTATTGCCCTTTTCAAAACTACCATAAATTATAGATTTGATTTATCTACGCTTGCAAATAATTCTTCATCTGTTGGTTGCCAATTTGCAATTGGTCTAGCAACAAAATTAAAGTTCAATAAATCTTTCCAAGTAGCATTGTGTGAAATGCTGTTATGTCCCCAAGTTCCGCAACCTAATGTCATTGACATAGGGAAACCACAAGTCCAAGATCCTGAATTTGATAGTGATTGAGGAAGGTTCCAGCAAACTTTACAAACTGGAACTTCAGCGCCTAGTCTATCAACTCTTTCTTTCATTGTAGTATGAATACCACAACTATGTCCTTTACCTTGATATTCAAGAGTTTTAATCATTTGCTCTACAGCATCATCAAAGTCTTTAGCTTTTCTTAGTCCAGAAACTGGAGATAATTTTTCGCCTGAGAATGGGAAGTCATTTCCAAATCCTTCATTTTCTTCAGCCATAAGCATAACAGTTCCTTCTGGTACATCAATTCCAGCCAATCCAGCTATTTTAGCAGCAGGTTGTGCAACGATTTGAATGTTTAAGTTATGATTTGCAGGTGATTCTGGCCATAATGTTTTAAGAAGTTTTGCTTTTTCTTCTGAACCTTCTTTGAATAATACAGCGCCTTTTTTCGCCATTGCTGCTACGAATTCATCATAGCATTCTTCTAAAACTATGATATTGTTTTCTGTCGAGCAAGAAGTTGCGTTGTCAAATGTTTTAGATCTTACAAGCATATCAGCTACATCATCTAAATTAGTTGTTCCATCAACGATACTTACAACATTACCAGTACCTACACCGATAGCAGGGTTACCTGAAGAGTAAGCTTGTCTTACCATTGGAGTTCCACCTGTAGCAAGGATAAAGTCAACTTGTTTGAATATTTCACCTGATGTTTCGATAGAAACCATAGAAGGATCAACAGATTGAACTAGATCAGCAGGGGCACCAACTTTAACTAATACTTCTCTTATTGCTTCTGTTACTGCTAAATTAGTGTTTTTAGCTCTAGGGTGTGGAGCTAAAATTACAGCATTTCTAGTTTTAAGTGCCATTAAAGATTTTACAACTGGTGTTGCTTCTCCATTAGTTACAGGAATGATAGCTCCAATAACTCCCATAGGACGAGCATACTTCTCAACTCCAGTCTTTTCATCAAAATCTACTAGACCAACTGATTTTTCATCTCTCATTTGAGCATAAGAACCTTTTACTTTACTGAACATTTTTGCTTGTTTATGCGCAGGAATTCCCATTCCTGATTCCTCAACAAGCATCTCACCAAATTTTAGAGCTACCTCTGGCTTTGTTAAAGCATATGCAACAGCACCTGTAATTCTATCAACATCTTCTTGAGTGAATTTTTCTGCTATTGCTTGAGCTACTCTAGCTTTTTCAATTAAACTAGCAACATAAGTTTTTGCATCTGACATTTTTTGTCCTCCTTTTAAGAATTAAATTAAATTGATTTAATATTAAATTATTTATATCCATAAATTACAGTGCCAGGTTAACTGAACATACAAATTGTCTTTTGTTCAATTTATTTAAAATTTTTAGCAGATATTTTACTTTGAAAACGCATATTTAATTGCACGATTTTAAAGCAAATTTATGGATAATATCTAACTTATCTATCTATCCACATTATAGAGAAAATTTTATCAATTTTCAACCATTATTTTATACATAAAATAGAAATACTGTATACTTATAACGAATCATATATCTATTCGAAATATTACAACATATTGATATGTTTAAAATATCTATTTGCTTGTTAAATGAAGGGAAAAATGTTAAAATACTAAATAGAAAAATTGTTTTCTGTTTAGTTATAGAAAGGTGTGTCTGAAAATGAAATTCACAAATATTCTTTTTAATTCTACTGAAGAAACTAGGCAACAAATTGAGAAGATTGGATTTGGAAAAGGTGAAGGTTCTTTAGTTAGAATTCACTATTCAGGAACGGATAAGGAAGAAGCTTTTAGAATTGCTAAGGAAATAAAAGGAATTTTACCCTTCTCGAAAATAGTTGGAGTTCCAGTTTCGGGACTTATTTATGAAGCAGAAATATATGAAGAAGGCACTTTGATTTCAATAACACAATTCGATAATACCTTTATCGAAAACTTTTTCTTTTCAACAGAAGATCTTGAAAATATCGAAGTTGCAAATAAGGTCATGGAATTAATAAAGGATAAAAATAAGAGCTTTGCATTTCTTTTTTTTGGTGGACTCAAAACAGATTCAAGCCAAATTATGAAAGAGTTGTCTGACCAACTGGTAAGCATATCTTTTGTAGGTGGTAAAGTAGGACATATAAGTAAAACCGGCGAAATAATTGATTTTATTTTTGATGATGAAAAAATATTAGACAATGGAGTAAGTCTTACAATTATAAAGGACGAATATGTTTTGGCATATACAAATACGGTAATTGGAAATGATCCACTAACACCTCCTTATAAAATAACTAAGGTAGCAGGAGATTATGAAATAGGAGGAAATTTCATTACAGAAATAGAAAATGAAAACTCTGTTACATGGATGAAAAAAATATTAAATATAGATAGTATTTCGAAAAACGAAGGGATGAATACCGAGTCAATTAATAATGATATTTTAATAAGATTTCCTTTTATTTTAGAGGGGCGAGATGGAGCAAGCAGATTTATTAGTTATAATGAGGAAAAAAACACTTTTGAATTATACATGTCTTCTCTTCGAGAAGGGCAAAAATTTAGACTTGGATATTTAAGTCCTTTAAAAAGTGTTCAGGAATGGCAAGAAATATGTGGAGAATTACAAATAACATCAGCTGAATATTTAGGATGTTACTCATGTGCTTTTAGAAAAATGTATTTAGAGAATTTGTCTGAATGGGAAATGACTGCTTTTAAAGAAACAGGAATTTCAGGAGCATTTTTATTAGGGGAAATAGGTAATCGAAGCGGAAAAAATTATTATTTACACGGATCATGTTCTGTTTTTTCCTTTGCACAACAAGAAAATTATCTAGAATTGAATCTGGCTGCTTTTGATTCGATTTCAACGATACAAAACAATAATATTTCGTTCATTAAAAGCCAATTAGAAATAACTGATGAAAAATCATGTGAAATATTTGAAAACTTAGTAAAACAAGAATATAAAACACAACAGCAAATGCTTTCGGATAATATTTATGGAATAGAAAATATGACAGATTTTCTAAAAACTCAAGCTGTTGAAAAATGTAAAAAAATATGTTTTGTATATCAAAATAGCATTTCTGAAGAAGAAAAATATACTATCGCCTTCGATACTGCAAAAGAAACAATAAATAATGTGAAATTATTTTTAGAAAAAAACTATTCATCTTCAAAAATAAAACTATATAGTTTTGATGATACGAATTTCTTCTTTACAGCAAATAAGAATATTAAAGAAGCAGATTTCATTGAATTGACTCAAAAACTATTTACAGAATGTCGAAATATTAAAATTGAAAACTCTGAAAAAGAATATAAAAACACGTTTGTTGTTACAATATCTGAAACGCAAGTCCATGAACTATATGAAATTGCGGATAAAAACAAAAATAATCCTGGTAAATACCTTATTTCCGATAACTCCACAGCAAATACAGACACTCTTCAAAATGAATTTAGAATGGTGGCGGAGCTTAATGAGATTTTAAAATGCAATACGATCATACCGTATTTTCAAGGAATATATGATAATAAAAAAGGAAACTTTTTTTGCTACGAGGCATTGATGAGACTGCAAACTGCTGATGGCAAGATTCTAATACCTTCTCAATTTATGGAAATTTCAAAAAAATATAATATATATGTTGAGTTGAGCTATCAAATGATTTCGTTAGTTTTAGACATATTTAAAGATAGGCAAGAATCAATAACTATGAATGTTTCTGCAATTGATATTCATTCTAAAAAATTCAATACTATGATTAAAGAGAAACTGAGCAATGTTGAATCTCCAGAGAGATTTATATTTGAGATAGTAGAAACAGAACAGTATTCTTTTCAAAAAGAGGTTGAATCCTTTATAAAAATGGTGAAGTCTTATGGGGCAAAAATAGCAATAGATGATTTTGGTTCCGGTTATTCTAACTTTGTTGAAATTGGAAGTTTGGATGTGGATTTGATTAAAGTTGATGGCTCTATTACATCGCTTTTAGATACAGATACAAGATATTCTAAAATACTTGAAAGCATAAAATACTTAGGTAAGAAAATGCATGTAGACCTCATTGCAGAGTCTGTTGAAACAGCAAGTATGCAAAAACAAATTCTTTCAATGGGGATTAGATACTCACAAGGCTATTTCTTTTCTACCCCTATGCCATTTGAAGAATTAGAAATTGTTTCACTTCAAAATGAAGAAAAAAAAGCAAATGAAAAAGAAGAAGAAGCTGGAACAAAACTTTTCGTTCAAGATGAAATAGCAAAAAAACAAATGAAAAGAATATTAATTATGGCTCCTATTGTTGCTATAGTAATGATAGTTGTAATTCTTACATTTACAACATTTACAAAATCTAAAGTAGAAGAATTATCAGACAATTTTTTGATTGAAATAGGAGTTGAAACAGCAAATGAAATAGCTTCAAATATGGAAGCTTCTGAAAATATGATAGCAACATTATCTGTGGCAGCTACAAACGGTGCAGTTAACAATAATGACATTATTGAAAATCTTAGTTATTTAAAAAACAACTCTTCGTTTGATGAAATATTCATTTCATTTGATGAAGAGACATTACTAGACACAAATGGAAATCTTATGCCAATTTCTATTAAAAATGTTACAATCAATCATAGCACGACGAGTGAACAGGGAAGTACGATAGATATATTATCTCCAGTTATAAATGATGATACAAAAGAAGAGTATTTATTAATTAGAACTTCTATTGAAAGAGATGGTGAAAAGATAGGAGAAGTTTATGGTGCTTATTTGTTGGAAGAATTTAGAAAAGTATTAGATTTGAAAAGTTTTGGAGGAGAAGCGTTTTATCATATATGTGAAATAGATGGTACGCCTATTGTTGTGAGTGGAGATGGTGATAATTTATTTAAAGGAGATGATATGTATGTTTTCATAGGTTCTCTTGACATTTCAAATGGGCATACAATTGAATCAATAAAAAATGACATGAAAGAGGGAGAAGCAGTTTTATTAAAATATACGATAAATAATGAAGATAGATCTGCTGTTATGACTCCTATCCCAAATACAAATTGGTGTATAGTAAATATAATACAAAATGAAATTGTTTCTGAGATGGCAAGCGATATAAATAACATAATGTATATTTTTGTAGGGAGTATGTTAATAATTGTAAGTGTATATTTCATTTTATCTGTAAAAACCTTAAGAAAAAACCAAAAATCATTAATTAATTCTTTAGAAACGAGCTATTTTCTTACAAATAGTTTGCAAGCTGCAGTAGAAACGGATGCGCTAACTCGAACATATACACGGGTAACAGCTATAGAAAAGATATCAGAAATAATTAATTCATCAAATCAAAATGATAAAGTTCATGCATTAGTGATTGTAGATGTGGATAATTTTAAAGCAGTCAATGATAAGTATGGACATAATGCGGGCGATGTATATTTACAAGAAGTAGTTAGCATTATAAAAAGCTGTCTAAGAGCAGGAGATATTATTGGACGAATAGGTGGAGATGAATTTATACTATTCTTTAATGATGTACATGATATGGAAAATATAAAAAGTGTATTAGATAGAATACAAAAAAACATAAACAACATTAAATCATCAGAAGATTATTTTGTAGAAACATCTATAAGTGCTGGAGTGGCTATTTACCCTAGGGATGGCGATACATATCAAACTCTTAATCATAAGGCTGATAATGCATTGTATCTAGCAAAACGAACAGGAAAAAATATTTATAAGATTTATAATGACTAAGTAATTGACAAACAAATAGTATCATGGTAATATTATATTGTAATAAAAAAGTAGAAGATATCCGCTTCTCACCATAAGTTAAGCTAATATGGTTAATATGAACTTTTATAGTCTATGTTTATGGCGGATTTCTTGAAATTCGCCATTGTTTTATTTTGTTTCAGGGAGGAAAAAGCAATTAGTAAAGAATATATAATTAATGATGAAATCAAATCTGAAGAACTCAGAGTAATAAGTGATGATGGAGAACAGCTTGGAATAATGACATTAAAAGATGCCTTAGCTCTTGCAGAAGAGAAGGGATTGGATTTAATAAACATATCACCAAATGCAAGTCCACCAGTATGCAAAATATTGGATTATGGGAAGTATAGATATGAAATTCAAAAAAAAGAAAAAGAATCCAAGAAAAAACAAAAAATGGTTCAAGTCAAAGAAATTAGATTAAGTACATTCATTGAGGATCATGATATTCAAGTAAAGGCAAACACTGCGGGTAAGTTTCTTAAGGATGGAGATAAAGTAAAGGTTACTTTAAGATTTAGAGGTAGGGAAAGAGACTGTACAAATAGAGGGATTGAAGTTATGAACAAATTTGCAGAAGAGTTGAATGAAATTGCAGATGTTGAAAGATCGCCTAAAATGGAAGGTCGAAGTTTAATCATGTTCTTGACACCAAAAAAATAAAACAATTAGCTAAATTTTATATAGGAGGAAAAGTAATGGCAAAAAACAAAATGAAGTCACACAGAGGTGCATGCAAAAGATTTAAAATTACAGGATCAGGAAAAATAAAGAGAAATAAGGCGTACAAAAGCCATATTCTTACTAAAAAGTCAGCTAAAAGAAAAAGAGGTCTTAGAAAATCAATTACATTATCTTCAGCCGACCTTAAAAGAATTAAAGCAGTTTTAAGTAAGTAGTAAAATTAGGAGGTAAGAAAAATGGCAAGAGTTAAAAAAGGATTAAATGCACATAAAAGACATAAAAAAATTATTAAATTAGCAAAAGGGTTCTACGGAAATAAAAGTAAAGTATTTAAAGCTGCAAACCCAGCTGTTATGAGATCTCTTAAGTCAGCATATATTGGCAGAAAAAATAGAAAAAGAGATTTTAGAAAACTGTGGATTACTAGAATTAATGCGGCAGCAAGAATGAATGATATTTCATATAGCAGACTTATGAATGGATTAAAAGCTGCTGGAGTAGAAATAAATAGAAAAATGCTTTCTGAAATGGCAGTGTATGATGCTCCTGCTTTTTCAAAATTATGTGAAACAGCGAAATCGGCATTAAAATAAAGTGTTTAATACCTCGTTCTAATTATAGAATGAGGTATTTTTGATTTTTGAATATCAGTATGATAAAATATTAAATAAGAAAACTTGATTTTCTGATTTGAAGTAAATGAAAGGTAATAATATGAAGGAAAAAGAGCAAATGACGGAAAAAGAAGAAAAAAATACAAGCGATGATAAAAAAAAGAACAAAGAATACAAATCAAAATCAAATATACAAGAAGAAAATGATGAAGCTAATAATAAAGATAAAAAGGTAAGAAGAAGAAATAAAAGAGATTTAATTATTCTTGTTGTTGCAGTTTTAGCAATTGGAATAGTTACATATTTCGTAATGTTTAACAATGAACTTAACCGAGTGAATTATTCTACAAGTGATTATATTGAACTTGGTGAATACAAAAATTTAAAAATTAACTATGTTGAAGTTGTAATTTCTGATGAAGATGTTGATTTTGAAATTGCAAAAGCATTGGATGAAAATCAGATTCAAGTTACACAAGATGTTGTAGAGGACGGTTCAACTGTAAATATTGATTATAGTGGATCAAAAGATGGAGTGCAATTTGAAGGTGGAACTGCATCTAACCAAACCCTAATAATTGGTTCAGGTCAATTTATTCCAGGATTTGAAGAAGGATTAATTGGATATAGAAATGGAGATAGAGTAGTTCTAGAACTTACATTTCCAGATGAGTATCAATCGGAGGAGCTTGCAGGAGAAGATGTAGAATTTGAAGTTGTAATTAATTCAATAACGGCTTATGAACATCCATTGCTTGATGATGATTTTGCTAAGCAAATGGGGTATGACACAGTAGAAGAATATAGAGCAAGTATAAAAGATTCTTTAGAAAAAGAAAAAATTGCAGAAGAAAAATATAATGAACAAATACGCTTGATGGGTGTTATAATGGAAACCTCAACGATAATTGAATATCCAGAAGAACAAGTAAAATATATTGAGGATGAAATAGTAAACGAAATAAAAAATGAAGCAGAAATGCAAAATATGGAATTGGAGAACTATATATCGTACGCATTACAAATGGACATGACACAATTTGATGAGCTAGTAAATGAATATGCAATTACAGCAGTTAGAGATGAATTGATAATATATGGAATAGCTCAAGCAGAAGGAATAGAGGTAACAAAAGAGGAATACAATAGTTATATTGATTCTGTACTTGAAGAGCAAGGATTAGATGATGAATCATTCAAACAATTTTCAAACGGAAAATCTTTTGAAGAGTTTTATGGAGAAGATTCAATATACTTTTCACTATATGTTGAAAAAGTTATAGATAGAGTTATTGAATTAGGAAAAAAAGAAGTCTAAAATTATTACAATTGAATAATGCTAAAAAATTTTAGGAGAAAACTTATGGAAAACATACAGGAATACAATTCAAATGAACAAAAAAAATCGGAAATAGCAATAAATTACAATGAATTGGTTGAAAAATTTCCTATGGGCGCGATGCTTATAAGTGAGGAAATGGAAATAATTTCCTGTAACAAGCAACTACTAAATTTGTTTGGCGTAAGTACCGAAAAAGAATACAAAAATAATCTCAATAATCTTTACCCTGAGCATCAGCCAAATGGAGGTAAAAGCAATAAATTAGCAAAAGAACATTTTAATATTGCGTTGGAAAAAGGTATTCATAAATTTCCTTGGCTTAGCTATAATTTGAATAGTGAAGAAATACCTGTAGAAATCATTTTAAATAAAATAGAAGCTTTTAATAAAAAAGTGGTTATAGTATTTTTTAGAGATTTAAGAATAGAGTTTATGGATGCGTCAGAAGGAAACCAGTATGGGAACTATTTTTTGGATAAAATTTCAAACAAAACTTTAATTAATAAAATACAAGAATTAACTAATGAATGGTTTTGGATTTTTGATTTAAGATCAAATAAAGTACAATTTGTTGGGAAAAATATTAACACAAAAAATGCCATTTCTGGATCAACCCAAGAGTTTACCAATGATACATTAGCAGATGTTGTTTATAAAGACGACCTAAATTTATACTATAAGCTAGTAAAAAACATGAAAGAAGGAATTTATGAGCCATTAGACATTAGATATCTTCAAGTTGATGGAAATTATAGATATTATAGAACAATATATGAGCCACTAAATGATGAAAATGGAAAACCAATTTTCCTGATTGGAAGAGGTCTTGATGTACATGAACAAAAAATGTTTGAAGAACGATCAAGAATTGATTTGCTTACAGGAACATATAATAAGGTGAACTCAGAGCATATAATTAACGAAACATTAATTAAAAATAAAGAAGAGTCTTTTGCATTGTTTATCATTGACATAGATGATTTCAAAAAAATAAATGACAACTTAGGACATTTTTTTGGAGATATGATTTTAAGAGAAATGGGAGAAATTCTAAGAGAAATATTTTCAGAAAATGATGTGCTTGGCAGGCTAGGAGGAGATGAATTTGTCATTTTTGCTAAAAATTTAAAAAACAAAGAAGACATAGAAGAAATAGCAGAAAGAATTTTAAAAACTATAAATAAAAGATATTCTTCGCATAGAGAATATAGAGAATGTTCTATTACAGTGAGTATGGGTATAGCAAAATATCCAGAGGCAGGACTAACATATGAAGAATTATACAAAGCGAGCGATAAAGCCTTGTATCAAGCAAAATATAAAGGAAAAAATATACACATAATTTATGATGAATCTTTAGTTAATAGCAGTATGTTGAATTTGACAAAAGTTGAAAGTGCCGAAAGAATGGCTGAAGCATATTTTGACTATGATGTAATTTCTTCAATATTTGAGATAATATATAGTGATAATGGAGAAGAAAGGGCAATAGATGCTTCTTTAAAGTATATATGTGAAAAGTATAATGCCGATAGATGCTTTATTCTAGAAACTTTTGATTATGGAAATACATATAGTAACACCTTTGAATGGTGCAAAGACGGGATAAGTAAAGAAAAAGAAAACTTGCAGAATGTATCAAATGAAATTTTAAACAATTTATTTATTTCAGCAAAAGGAGGCGTTATTTATTCAAATAACTTACAAGCTATAAAAAAACAAGATCCGGCTTATGAATTAATGGAAGAGCAGCAAATAAAAGCATTTTTACATGTACAAGTAAAAAAAGACGACTATATTCCATTTTTCATCGGGCTTGATGATTGTACTAAAGTTAGGATCTGGACAGAAAAAGAAATAAATAGTTTGCAATATGTTGCTAAAATAATTTCTCTAGTAACTCAAAGAGAGCATTTAGAAGGGACAGTGGAAGCGCTTACTGAGTATGGAAAAGTATCTGCTTATATAACAGATAGTGCAGATGATGTTGTTTATATTTCAGACATAGATACATATGAAGTTTTGTATTTGAATAGAGCTGCCTTAGCCCTTTTGGGGTACCCTGAGGAAAAAGAATGGAAGGGTAAACTGTGTTATGAACTTTTGCAAGGGAAAAAAGAACCTTGCGATTTTTGTACTAATGCCATATTAACGGATAAAGATTTCTATGAGTGGACATTTTATAATCCAATATTTGAAAAGACATATTTATTAAAAGACAAGTTGATTCCTATGGAAGGAAAACTTGTTAGACTAGAAATGGCAACTGATGTAACAAAATTAACATCTTTGGAATCTGAAATGAAAGTGAAACTTGAAGAAGAAAAACTTCTTCTCACTTGTATAAATATGCTTCATTCGGGAGAAGGCCCTGAGATAGCAATAGGTAAGATTCTAGATATTGTTGGTAAATTTTATAAGGCAGAAAGGAGCTATATTTTTCAAATTACTGAAGATAACCAATATCTTAACAATACATATGAATGGTGTAATGAGGGAGCAGAACCTTTTATTGATAATTTACAGAAAGTACCATTTGAAGTAGCTGCACGATGGTTTGAGAAATTTGAAGAAGGAGAGGAATTTTATATTAATGCTTTGGATGAGGATGTAGATACAAACTCAGAAGAGTATCAAATTTTAGAAGCACAAGGAATCACTTCTTTAATTGCGGCTCCTCTTAGAGACAGAGAAGGGAAGGCACTTGGATTTATAGGAACAGACAACCCTAAAATAAATACCGATAAAATTTACCTATTGCGATCAATATCAAAATTTATTGGGGCTTTTCTTGATGAAACTGAATTGTTAGAAGAACTCAGTGATTTGAGTTATTATGATACTCTTACAGAAATTAAGAATCGCAACAGCTTTAGAAAATCTTTAGATGAGATAAGTAATGAAGACATTGAATCATTAGGAGTCTCATATATAGATGTTGATTTGTCTACCATAAATGAAAGCAAAGGAATGGCTGAGGGAGATAAAGTACTAAAAATAGTAGCTAATCATTTGAAAGAAATTTTTGATGAAGACTGCTATAGAGTCGCTGGGGACGAATTTGTAGTTCTTAAAAAGAACATATCTGAAGAAAATTTTGAAGATAACATAAAGTTATTAAAGAGTAAAATAGATGAAGAAGAATTTGACGCTTCAGTAGGATTTACTTGGAATAAAAATTATCACGAAGAACAAAAAGAGGGAGAAAATCCACAATTTAAAAATTATGACCAAATACTTTCGGAAAATTTGGAAAAAGAAATTATGGACGGAAAGTTTGTTGTATATTTGCAGCCACAAGTGAATATTGAAAAAAGAGAATGTAATGGCGCAGAAGCATTAGTGAGAAGAAAAAATGCTTATGGTGAAATCCAAACTCCTATAGAATTCATACCTTTTTACGAAAAAGCAGGAATTATCTCAAAAATTGACATTTTTGTATTTGAAACTGTTTGTAAAACATTAAAAAAATGGGAAGAAAAGGGATTAAAAGAAGAAATACCAATTTCAGTAAATTGTTCGAGAATGACTATAAATGTTGAAGGTATAGTTGATGTTTTTACCGATTTATGTGAAAAATATTCCATAAAAAAATCTTCTATTATTATAGAGATTACAGAGACAATTAGTGCTTCATGTGATGTAGTTCTCTCAAAAACTATTTCTAATCTTTCGAAAGCTGGATTTACGATATCCTTAGACGACTTTGGAAGTGGATATTCAAACTTAGCGGCGCTAAAATTGTCTGATTATGATGAAATCAAAATAGATATGAGCTTGACTAAAGATATAAATGAAAATATTAAATCAAAAATTCTTACAAAAATGGTATTGAACTTATGTTCTGAAATGGAGAACCTTACTTCAGTAGCTGAAGGAATTGAAAATGAAGAGCAATATGAAGTGCTTAAAGAAATGAATTGTAGAGTAGGACAAGGGTATTTATTTGATAAACCAATGCCAATAGATGAATTCACAAAAAAATATATAGAAAAGTTATAGACAGTTGAATAATAATGAAAAAAAGATTTATAAGTAAATGGCTTCTTTCGGGGACCATTTATTTATATTGAAAAATAAATAGATAATTAAATTATATTATAATAAACTAAAAAATTAAAATAAATGCAGAAAAATTATTTCCCAAACTCTTTCTGTAAAATACTTAGTTTTTTTAATAAACATATATACGATTTCATAAAAAAGAATTATAATATATTTAAGTTATTAAATGTATTATACGGGAGGCAATATATGAGATGCCCATATTGTGAAAATCCAGGAAGCAGAGTTTTGGATTCTAGGTCTACAGAGGATGGATATAGCATAAGAAGAAGACGAGAATGTGAGAAATGTCAAAAAAGATTTACTACGTATGAAAAAATTGAAGCAATAATAATTATGGTAGTGAAAAAAGATGGAAGTAGAGAAATATTTGACTCTGACAAAATCACGAAAGGTATAATAAAAGCTTGTGAAAAAAGACCTGTTAAAGTATCACAAATTGAAAAAATTGTAAGTAAATTAGAAAAAGGTATAAGTAATACTATGGAAAAAGAAATAAGTAGTACTTATATTGGCGAATTTATCATGGATGAATTAAAAGAGTTGGATCAAGTAGCATATGTTAGGTTTGCTTCGGTTTATAGACAATTTACAGATATCAATACTTTTATTGCAGAAATAGAAGGCTTAATTTCCAAAAATAAGTAAAATAAAAACTTTAACATATATAAATGTTATTTCATGCATGATATATGTTGTTTTTGAGGAGAACTATATATGACTAAAGACAAGCTAATACGCATTGCTATAGATGGTCCAGGAGGCTCAGGAAAAAGTACAATTGCAAAAACTTTGGCGAAAGAATTAAATATTGAATATATTGATACGGGTGCTATGTATAGAGCAATTGCTTTGAAAATAATAAATAACAATGTTGACTTGAACGACTCTAAAAAATTAAAAGATCTTATAGATAATACAACCATAGATTTCTTTTCTGGAGATATAATCTTAGATGGCAAGAATGTTAATGATAAAATTAGGACTCCGGAAGTATCAATGATGGCGTCAAAGTCATCAGCTCTAAAACAAATTAGATCAAAACTTGTTGCTATTCAAAGGCATATTGGACAAACAAAAAGTGTGATTATGGATGGAAGAGATATAGGAACAAATGTATTGAATGATGCAGAATATAAATATTATATGGTTGCTTCAGTTGATGTAAGAGCTAATAGAAGATATAAAGAGCTCCTTGAAAAAGGAGAAAAGATTACCGTTGAAGATGTAAAAAAAGACATCGAGCAAAGAGATAACAATGATATGACGAGAAAGCTTAATCCGCTTTGCCAAGCTAAAGATGCAAAACTTATAGATACAACAAATATGAGTATACATGAAGTTATTGAACATATTAAAAAGGAGGTTAAAAATGGCCAAAATTAAGGCTTTTAAAGCTGTTAGACCTAATGAAAAAAATGCAAAGCAAATTATATCTTTGCCATATGATGTTATGAGTACAGAAGAAGCAAAAAAAATAGCAAAAGATAATCCACTGTCATTTTTACATATTTCCAGATCTGAAATAGATTTGCCTGATATAAAAGATGAGCATTGTCAAGAAGTATATAATAAAGCTAAGGAAAATTTACATAAATTCATTGACAGTAATTTTATGTTAGTTGATAATGATGAATCTTTATATGTGTATAGACAAGTTATGAAAGATAATGTCCAAACTGGCCTTGTAGGATTAGTATCTGTAGACGACTATAATGAGAATATTGTAAAGAAGCATGAACTAACACGTATAGAAAAAGAAGAAGATAGAACTAATCATTTTGATACTGTAGATGCGCAGACAGAGCCTATTTTTTTGACATACAAAGATAAAAATAAAATAAAAATTAAAAATATAATAAATTACTATGCAGATTGTAACGAACCATTATATAATATAAATCTGAAAGATGGCATAGTTCATACTTTATGGAAAATTATAGATAAAGATATTATCTCTGAAATAGTACATTTGTTTAAAGACGAGGATCTATATATTGCTGACGGGCATCATAGAACGGCATCTGCTTATAATGTTTGTATGAAAAGAAGAAAAGAGAATAACACGTCTGGTGACGAGAATTACAATTATTTTATGGGTGCGATTTTCCCTGATAGTGATTTGAAAATCTATGATTATAATAGAGTCATAAAAGACTTGAATGGCTTGTCTGTTGATCAACTCTTGAAAAAAATTGAAAAAGCTAATTTTGATATTATTGAAGTTAAAAATCCTCATAAACCATCAGAAAAAGGAGAATTTGGTATGTATGTGGAAAAGAAATGGTACAAGTTGAATGCGAAAAAGTCGATAATACCAGAAAATCCTGTGGATTCGTTAGATGTTTCTATTTTGCAAAATAATATACTTTCACCGATTTTGGGGATAAATGATCCAAGAACAGATGATAGAATAGATTTTGTCGGTGGAATAAGAGGTCTACAGGGATTAGAAGAAAGAATAGACAGTGATATGAAAATTGCATTTTCCACATTCCCAGTTAATATAGAAGATTTAATTAATGTGGCAGACAGTGGTATGATAATGCCACCAAAATCAACATGGTTCGAGCCTAAAATGGGCAGTGGATTATTCATACATAAGTTGAGTTAGAGATAATGTAAATAAAAATGCCCCCTATATATTATTATTGTAGGGAGGATAAAATGAAATTAAAAGAATTACCAATATACGAAAGACCTAGAGAAAAATTATTGAAATATGGCGCAGAATCATTATCGAATATAGAGTTGATTTCGCTTTTTATTAGAACAGGATTCAAGGACAAATCAGCAACAAATATTGCAGAAGAAGTTGTATCATTAAATAAAGAAGGAATTGCATACTTAGAACGATGTTCAATTGAAGAAATTTCCAATGTTAAAGGAATTGGACCTGCAAAATCATGCGAAATAAAAGCTGCAATAGAATTAGGAAAACGAATTGCAACATTTCCTAAGGAAAGAAAAGACCACATCTTATCAGCTGAGGATGTATCTAATTTGTTCATGGAAAGAATGAGATATTATCAAAAGGAACATTTTAATATTCTGATGTTAAACACAAAAGGGGAAATAATTGAAGAAAAAAACATTTCCATAGGCGATATTTCATCTAGTATTGTTAATCCAAGAGAAACATTCTTTTGGGCAATAAGATCTAATGCAGCAGCAATAATATTGGTTCATAATCACCCGAGTGGAAATCCTGAACCTAGCAATGAAGATATCAATGTAACAAAGAGGTTGATACAGGTAGGAGAAATTATGGGCATAAAAGTATTAGATCATATTATCATTGGAGACGGAAAATTTACTAGCATGAAAAATTTGAATTTAATATAATTTTTTCGAACTATATTCTCAAATACAATAAATATTCTAATTTTAATTTAAGAAAGAAATAATAATATGGCAAAAAAAATACTTATCGCTTCAGGTAAAGGTGGCACAGGAAGAACGTTTTTCACATCAAATATTGGAGTAGCTTTAGCTGATAAAGGATACAAAGTGGCTTTAGTTGACTTAGACTTGAGCCTAAAAAATTTAGATATATATTTAGGCTTAGAAAGTAAAGTGGTTTTTAATATCCTAGATGTATTGAATGGATTGTGCCGAGTTAGGCAAGGTCTTGTTCGAGATAAAAGATTTGATCATTTATATATTTTGGCTGGAGCATATTTTCGTGATGAAAAGAACATAGATGAAAAAGATTTGATAAAATTATATAATATTTTGGATTCACAGTTTGATTATATTATTATCGATTCTTTTTCAGGAGACAGTTCATATATTAAATTAGCTACTACAAATGTAGATATGTGTATACTTACTATTGAAGCAAATATACCTTCAATAAGAGATGGCGAAATACTTGCAACATATTTAAAAGATGTCGGAGTGAAAAATCTTAAATATGTATTGAACAAAGCAAATTTTGAATTAATTGAAAGAAAGTTAACTCCATCTGTATTAGAAATTTCAAATTCGTTAGGACTTGATTCTTTAGGCATAATTCAATATGATGAAAATATTTTGATTTCCACAAATTATGGTCAGCCAATATATTTGGAAAAAGAATCTTATATTTCAACAAACATAGATAACATGGCAAAAAAAATAATAGATGAATTAAATGAATAAAATTGCGGGGAAATTATTCGGGTTCTATTGAATCTCTTGCAAAATAATAAATGATTTCGTGATAAAATTTGCATAAGATAGATTTTGTATGTTATAATTAAAGATGTGCGATAAAATATTACTTGAAAAGTTTGGAGGATTTTAGGATAGGATGAAAAATAAAGAAGTGTATCTTCTTCTTAGTAATGTTAAAACAAACGTGGGAAGACTTATAGTAATGAGAGGAAAAATGAAATTTGGAGATAGATATGAAGGTGTTAAATATTCACACGTTTCCATTTCTTTAGATAATTCTTTTGAAAAAATGCAGTCATTTTCTCGAAAAAAAATGCATAATCCTTTTAATGCTGGTTTGGTAAAAGAAAGTATTAAAGAGGGTCATTACGATCGAAATAAAGAAGAAGGACAGATTGCTGTTTTAAAACTTAAAATAAGCGAAAGAAACTATAATATAATAAAAGAAATCATAGAAGATGATTGGGATAATAAGAAGAAATTTAACTATAATTACCTTGGAATGATCAGGATGCTTGTTTTTGGAATTGGATTAAAGAGAAAAAACAAATATTTTTGCTCAGAGTATGTGTCACATGTCTTGATTAAAGCTGACTTAATACATCCAGAATTTAGAAAAAGCCATAATATGAGACCGTTTGATATTTATGATTACTTTAAAAATGAAATAGTCTATGAAGGAAAAATAAAAGAATACGTAGTATGAAAATTATTTATTTAATAGATATACAATACTACAAAATATTAACACGGTAATAAATCAAATCTTGACATTTTAAGACATTTTGCATATAATCTATGTGGAATGTTTTTTTATTGTAGATATGTATTTTACAATAATTGTTTTATATTGAAAGGAGCGAAAGTATGCACCCAATTGTACTTGTCGCCTCTATAGTAATCACACTTATATTAGGTGTTTTAATTGGATACATTTTTAGAAAAGTGATGGCAGACAAAACTGTTGGAAGTGCCGAATTAACTGCAAAAAATATTATTTTAGATGCAGAAAACCAAGTAATTTCAATAAAAAAAGAAATAGCATTAGAAGCCAAAGAAGATGCACACAAGATTAAAGTAGAGGCAGAAAAAGAGATAAAAGAAAGAAGAAACGAAATATCAAAGGCGGAAAATAGACTTATTCAAAAAGAAGAATCTATTGATAAAAGATTAGATACTATTGATCGTAAAGAACAAAGTATTGCAAGTAGAGAACAGAATATATTAACAAAACAAAATGACCTGGAAAAAATATATAAAGTTCAACTAGAAGAATTGCAAAAAATATCCGGTTATACTGCTGAAGAAGCAAAGAAAATATTACTACAAAGTTTAGAAAGTGATTTAAGAGCAGAAGCATCATCATTGATTAAAGAAATAGAAGAAAAAGCAAAAGATGAAGGTGAAAAAAGAGCAAAAAATATTTTAACAAACGCAATTCAAAGATATGCTGCAGATCATGTTGCAGAATCAACTGTTTCTGTTGTACCTTTACCTAATGATGAGATGAAGGGAAGAATAATAGGAAGAGAAGGAAGAAATATAAGAGCTTTAGAAACAGCAACGGGAATAGAACTAATAATCGATGATACACCAGAAGCTGTTATATTATCAGGATTTGATCCAGTAAGGAGAGAAGTTGCAAGACTTTCGCTTGAAAAACTTATTGTAGATGGCAGAATACACCCTGCAAGGATAGAAGAAACTGTTGAAAAATCAGAAAAAAAAGTAGAGGCTACAATTAAGGAAGCTGGAGAACAAGCAACATTTGATATTGGAATACATAATTTACATCCAGAAATTGTTAAATTATTAGGAAGATTAAAGTATAGAACATCGTATGGACAGAATGTTCTTCTACATTCGGTAGAAGTTGCAAACTTAGCAGGATTAATGGCTGGAGAATTAGGCTTAGATACTAAAATTGCAAAAAGAGCTGGACTATTACATGATATAGGGAAAGCTGTAGATCATGAAAAAGAAGGAAGCCACGTTGAACTTGGAATAGAAATTCTTAAAAAATATAAAGAGTCGCAAACTGTTATAGATGGTATGGCATCCCATCATGGAGATTATGAGCATAAGTCATTAGAAGCTGTTTTAGTTACTGCAGCTGATGCGTTGTCGGCAGCAAGACCTGGAGCACGAAGAGAAACGTTAGAGACATATATTAAAAGATTACAAAAGCTTGAAGATATTGCAAATACTACAAAAGGCGTAGAAAAATCTTTCGCGATTCAAGCAGGTAGAGAAATCAGGATAATTGCTAAACCAGAAGAAATAAATGACAATGAATTACCAGCATTAGCAAGAGAAATATCCAAGAAGATTGAAGATGATATGGATTATCCAGGACAAATTAAAGTAAATATAGTAAGAGAAACAAGAGCTATAGATTACGCAAAATAATCCTATTAAAACAAAAGAAAAGGGGGCAAATTGCTCCCTTTTAATCTAAGGAGAAATATAAATATAATTATGAAAATAAAAAGTTATTTAGATAATAGTGCAACAACACGACAATACGAAAATGTAACAAATGTAATAAATGAATCATTCTATAAATATTTTGCAAATCCTAGCTCTCTTCATCAACTAGGCTATGAGTGCTCAGTGAAAATAAAAAATGACAGAGAAAGTATTCTTAACTCTTTTCGAAACAAGTTTTCGAATATGATATTTACAAGCTCAGGTACAGAAGCGAATAATTTAGCAATTCGTGGAACATGTAATTTGAATAGAAGAAGTAAACCAATAATCATTTCTTCCTCTATAGAACATCTTTCTATTCTTAATACTATTAACGATTTATCTAAAGAAGGTTGGGAGAATAAATTACTTAATGTTAACTCCGAAGCTTTAATAGATACTGAAATGTTAGATACGTTTATATCTGAAGATAAATCGTATATTATTTCAATAATGCATGTAAATAATGAGGTTGGAACGATTCAACCAATTGATGAAATAGCGGAATATATTAAAATGAAAAATATAGAAAGAAACAAAGAAAACAAAATATATTTTCATGTTGATGCAATCCAATCATATAACAAGATAGATTTTGAATATAATAATATTGATTATTTATCTACTAGTGCACATAAAATACATGGGCCAAAAGGAATTGGGGCGTTATTTTTGAAAGAAAATTTAAGATTAATACCAGAAATTACTGGAGGAGGCCAAGAAGCAGGTCTTAGATCTGGCACAGAAAATATAGCAGGAATAGTTGGCTTTGCAGAAGCTATAAGAACAAAAATTGACACAAACAAAATAAAAGCAATTAGAGACTGTTTGTTAAAAAATATAGAAGATGAAATATTAGATATTAAAGTAAATAGCCCTAAACATTCTACAACAAAGAGTAATAAAGGGATGTGTGCTCCTCATATTTTAAATGTTTCGTTTTTAGGAACAAGAGCAGAGGTACTATTACATATGCTCGAGGAAGACGGAATATATGTTTCAACAGGATCGGCATGTTCATCTAACAAAAAAAATATATCACATGTTCTAAAATCTATGAAGTTGAATAATAATGAAATTGAAGGAGCAATTAGATTTAGTTTTGGGGCTTTCAATGAAATAAATGAAGTTGAATACGTTGTCGATAAACTAAAAAAACATGTAAACAGAATAAGAAAAATAAAAATGAGATAATCTGCATTTATATGATAAATAAATTTGAAAGGGAAATTATGAACGAAAAAAATACATTTATTGTTAGATATGGAGAAACAGCGCTTAAAGGTGAAAACAAACCATTTTTTGAGAGAATGCTTGCAGAAAGACTACGTAAGCTTTTACGTAAATTTACAGGTACTGCGGAAGAACGTCGTAAAGATGGAAGTAAGGTAATAGTAGAACGTAATAGCGGATTAATTTTTGTGAAGGCTGATAAGAGTATTGATGTTGATGAAATAATGGGAGAAATACTGAAAGTATTTGGTATTGCATCGATAAGCATGGCAGTTGAATGTAACTCGACAATGGACGATATAAAAAATAGTTCTATTGAATATATCAATAAATATATGAGTGATAATGTAAAAAATGATATTACATTTAAAGTAGAAGCGCGTCGTGCAGATAAAAATTTTCCAGTAAAATCTCCTGAAATTGCAAGAGAAGTAGGTGCTGCAATATTAAAAGGATGTAACGATATAAATAAAGAAAAAAAAATAAAAGTAGATGTACATAATCCAGATATTCATTTATTTGTAAATTTAAGAGAAAAGATTACTTATATATATCAACAAAAAATAGAAGGGCAAGGTGGGTTGCCATTAGGAACTACAGGGAAAGGGATGTTATTACTAAGTGGCGGAATTGATAGCCCAGTTGCAGGATTTATGATGGGGAAGAGAGGAATGAAGATTGAAGCTGTGCATTTCCATTCCTATCCTTATACAAATCAAAAAGCTAAAGAACAAGTTGAAGAGCTTGCATCAATTATTGCAATATACATGGGAGGATTTAAAGTTCATATGGTAAATCTTCTTCCAATACAAGAGGCAATAGTAGAAAATTGTATAGACGATGATACAACAATTCATATAAGAAGATATATGATGATGATTGCTGAAAGAATTGCAGTAGATAGAGAGGCTTCTGTATTGATTACAGGGGAAAGCTTGGGACAAGTTGCAAGTCAAACTACAGAATCTTTAATTGCAACGAACCATGCTGTATCTATGCCTGTAATGAGGCCATTAATTGCTTTAGATAAAGTCGAAATAATGGAAAAAGCAAAAAAAATCGGAACATTTGAAGTTTCAATTCAGCCTAATGATGATTGCTGTACGATTTTTTTGCCAAAACATCCAACAACAAAACCTAAAATTGAAAGATTATTAGAAAGTGAATCTAAAATAAATGCAGAAAAACTAATAAATGAAGCAATTGAAAAAGCTGAAATTGTTGATATTAAGCCAAAAACCTAGTTTGCATTTAAAATATATTGCGATATTGTTATATAATAATATTTTAACAATAAATATTGCAATTTGTTTACAAAAATGCTACAATAATTACATTGTTACAAATATAACAATTTCTACTGAAAATATTTTAATATTTATATTATTAAGGAGGTATATTTATGAATTTTCAACTCACAAAGGAGCAGGAACTAGTTCGTAAAACGGTTAGAGCTTTTGCAGAAGCAGAAGTAGAACCAATTGCGGCAGAAATAGATCAAGAACATAGATTTCCAGTTGAGAATGTCGAAAAAATGGGTAAATTAGGGATGCTAGGAGTACCTTTTCCAAAAGAATATGGTGGTTCAGGTGCGGATAGCCTTTGCTATGCAATAACTGTTGAAGAGCTTTCTAGAGTTTGTGCATCTACAGGGGTTATATGTTCTGCACATACTTCTTTATGTGCATGGCCAATTTATGGATGGGGAAATGAAGAGCAAAAGCAGAAATACTTACCTAAACTACTAAAAGGTGAACATTTAGGTGCTTTTGGTTTAACAGAACCTAATGCAGGAACTGATGCGAGTGGACAGCAAACTAGAGCTGAAGATAAAGGGGATCATTGGTTAATTAATGGTGCAAAAGTATTTATTACAAATGGAGGATATGCAGATATTTTTGTTGTTATGGCAATGACAGATAAAAGTAAAGGAACACGTGGAATAAGTGCTTTTATAATAGAAAAAGATGATGAAGGATTTTCAATTGGAAAAACTGAAGATAAAATGGGTATATGTGCTTCTTCAACTACAGAACTTGTTTTCCAAAATTGTAAAATTCCAAAAGATAGATTATTAGGGAATATTGGAGATGGATTTAAAGTAGCTATGTCAACACTGGATGGTGGTAGAATTGGAATAGCGTCTCAAGCACTTGGAATCGCTCAAGGAGCATTTGATGTTACAAAAGAATATATAAAATCAAGAAAACAATTTGGAAAAAAATTATCTCAAATGCAAGCATTACAGTTTGAAATGGCAGATATGGCGACTAGAATCGAAGCTTCAAGATTGTTGATTTATCAAGCAGCAGATTTAAAAGATAAAAAACTACCTTATGGCACACAATCTGCAATGGCGAAACTTTTTGCAGCTGAGACTGCTATGTATGTTACTACAAAAGCTGTTCAACTTCATGGTGGATATGGGTATACAAAGGATTATCCAGTTGAAAGAATGATGAGAGATGCAAAAATTACTGAAATATATGAAGGTACTTCAGAAGTTCAAAAAATTGTAATCGCAGCAGCTGTTATAGGTAAATAAGAAGGAGGAAGAAATGTCTTTTAAAATTTTAGTATGTGCAAAACAGGTTCCTGATACAAATGAAATAAAAATCAATCCTGAAACAGGCACATTGATTAGAGATGGCGTTCCAAGTATATTAAATCATGACGATGCAAACGCACTAGAGGAAGCATTAAGAGTTAAAGATATGTATGATGATGTAACGGTTACTGTTGTTTCAATGGGGCCTCCTCAAGCAAAAGAAATGCTTGTTGAGTGCATAGCTATGGGGGCAGACGAAGCTGTATTAATTAGCGATAAAGCTGTTGGCGGATCAGATACATGGGCAACATCAAATGCTATCGCTGCAGCAGTAAAGAAAATTGGCGACTTTGATCTGATCTTTGCAGGACGTCAAGCAATCGATGGAGATACTGCTCAAGTTGGGCCACAATTAGCAGAAAAATTAGATCTTCCACAAGTTACTTATGTTAAAGATTTTAAAATCTCTGATGATATGAAAAATATCACTGTGCATAGAGCGTTAGAAGATGGTTATGAAGTTATTGAAATTAAGACACCGTGCTTGCTTACAGCAATTAAAGAGTTGAATACACCAAGATATATGAGTATCCCTGGGATAATGAAGGCAACTAAAACAGAAATTATCACTTGGAATGCAGATGATATTAATGTTGATAGAACAATTGTAGGCTTAAAAGCTTCTCCAACAAACGTATTTAGATCATTTACACCAAAACCAAAAGGACAAGGGATGATGGTTGAAGGAGATATTCCAAAAGAGCAAGCAGTTAATCTACTTGTTAGTCTAAAAGACAAGAAAATAATATAGTGGGAGGGAAAGTAATGACAAATTTTAATGAATATAAAAACATTTGGGTTTATGCTGAACAAAGAGCTGGAAAAATCATGGATGTTTCCCTTGAACTAATAGGTGAAGGATATAGACTTTCAAGAGAAATAGGTGATTCAAAAGTATGCGCACTTCTAGTAGGTAACAACGTAGAAAAACTTGTTCCAAATTTATTTGAAGCTGGAGCAGATTCAGTATATTTGATTGAAGATCCACTTTTAGAAAATTTTACAACTGATGCATATACTCATGTAATAGAGCAAGCACTAGAGATACATAAACCTGAAATTGTTATATATGGAGCAACACACATAGGTAGAGATTTAGCACCTAGAGTAGCTGCAAGGCTTAATACAGGGCTTACAGCAGACTGTACAAAGCTTGATATTAGTATGAATAATTATATTGATTATTTGGAGAAATATACAACTTGTAACACATCTAAGCTAGATAGAAATAGTGATGATAAAGGATTAAAACAAACTAGACCTGCTTTTGGAGGAAACTTGATGGCAACAATTATTTGCCCTAATACAAGGCCTCAAATGTCTACAGTTAGACCTGGCGTAATGAAAAAAAGAGAGCTACAAAAAGGAGCGACAGGAGACTTAATTAAAGTTGATGTTAAAATCAGTGAATCTGATATTAGAACTAAAGTTGTTGAAATTGTTAAATCGGCTAAAGAATTAGTTTCATTAACTGACGCGGAAATAATTTGCTCTGGTGGACGTGGGCTAGGTGATTCTTCAGGATTTGATTTAATAAAGAAATTTGCAGATAAAGTCGGAGGAGTAGTAGGCTCTTCAAGAGCAGCAGTTGATTCTGGATGGATAGATCATTCGCACCAAGTGGGTCAAACAGGCACAACAGTTAAGCCTAGAATATATTTTGCATGTGGAATTTCTGGAGCAATTCAACATTTGGCTGGAATGCAAACTTCAGATATTATTGTTGCAATAAATAAGGACCCAGATGCACCAATATTTGAAGTTGCAGATTATGGTATTGTTGGAGATCTTTATAAAGTTATACCAGAAATAATTTCAGAATGGGATAATGCAGAAACTTTGTTAGAAGAGTCAACAAAGTAAAATCATAAAACATTTTTGAAAAAATATAATTCATTTAATTAAAAGAAAATCTTTATAACTAAAGATTTTCTTTTAAATTGTTCTAAATTTTCAATAAAATCATTTAAAGAATTATATATTTAAGGTAAAATATAAGAGTGTGTTAAAGGATAAATTATTACAACTTAAGAAAGGACGATCAAATGTTAAATATAGGATGTCATTTATCATCATCAAGTGGTTTTGCAAATATGGGAAAAGAAGCATTAGAGATAGGTGCAAATACTTTTCAGTTTTTTACGAGGAACCCAAGAGGAAGCAAAGCGAAAAATATTGACAAATCTGATGTGGATAAACTATTAGAACTTATGAACAAACATAAATTTGCAAAAATCTTAGCACATGCGCCATACACACTAAATCCTTGTTCAGCTACAAAAGCAACGCGTGAGTTTGCATACTTAACAATGAAGGACGATTTAGAGAGAATGGAATTCACCCCACATCAACTATATAATTTTCATCCGGGGAGCCATACAGGACAAGGAATAGAAACTGGAATAGACCAGATTATTACTTTATTAAATGCAGTAATTAAAGAAGAACATACATCAACAATACTTTTAGAAACAATGTCAGGTAAAGGAACAGAAGTAGGGAGCAAATTTGAGGAACTAAAGAAAATAATTGATGGAGTTAAGCTTAAAGATAAAATGGGAGTATGCTTAGATACATGCCATATTAGTGATGCAGGATACGATATTATAAATAACCTTGATGATGTAATTGAGGAATTTGATAATATAATTGGATTAGAAAGATTAAAAGCAATTCATTTAAACGATAGCCTTAATCCAATAGGAGCGCACAAAGATAGGCATGCGTGTATTGGAAAGGGAGAAATTGGAATAGATGCTATAAAAAATATCATAAATCATCCTAAATTAAAGAATATACCGTTTTTATTAGAAACACCAAATGATATACAAGGATACGCAGATGAAATCAAATTATTAAAAGAATTATATTTAGACTAATCAAAAAGGAGAAGCGATGAAAATAATTAAAACAGAAGATGCAATAGGACATGTACTTTGTCATGATATGACAAAAATTGTGCCAGGTGAAATAAAAGATGCAGTATTTAGAAGAGGACATGTAGTTAAAGAAGAGGATATTAAAGAACTTTTATCTATGGGCAAAGAACATCTATATGTTTGGGAAAATGATGATACGAAGTACCACGAAAATGAAGCTGCTGAAATAATTGTGGCATTATGTAGAGGTGAAAATATAGAACGTGGAGATGTTAAAGAAGGAAAAATTGATTTATATGCCAAAGTAGATGGAATCTTTGAAATTGATGAAGAAAAAACAAAAAATGTTAATGCAATTGGAGAAATAGTCATCGCTGCACGTGGAAACAATTTTCCTGTTAAAAAAGGAGAAAAACTTGCAGGAACAAGAGTTGTTCCCCTTTTAATTGATAAAGGGAAAATGGGAATTGCCAAAATAATAGGAGGTAACACTCCATTAATGAAAATATCACCATTTAAACATAAGAAAGTTGCAATAATAGTTACTGGAAATGAAGTTTATCATGGTAGAATTGAAGATAAATTTGGACCTGCTTTAGCTAGTAAATTAAAAGAATATGATACAGATATTATCTCAATAACAATTTTAAGTGATAATCCAAATGATATTACAAATGAGATAAATAATAAAATAAAAGAAGGTGCAGAAGTTATTCTTTGTACGGGAGGCATGAGTGTTGATCCGGATGATACTACACCTTCAGCAATAAAAGCAACAGGAGCAAGTGTGATATCATATGGTGCACCAGTTTTACCTGGTTCAATGTTTATGATTGCATATACAGAAGAGGGAATACCAATTATGGGCTTGCCAGGATGTGTGATGTATTCAAGAAGGACAATATTTGACCTAGTATTACCAAAAGTTATGGCAAATAAAATAATAACACCAGATTATTTAGCAAGTTTAGGTGTAGGTGGATTGTGCCTTGATTGTGAGACATGTATTTATCCAAATTGTGGTTTCGGTAGATAATAATATAAAAAAGTGCATATTTAAGGATATGTATTTTTTTATATAAAAAAGAACAAATGTTCAAAAATGTATTGACAAACATTTGTTCGCGTTGTAATATATACCTAACAGAACAAATGTTCGAGGAGGGTATTATGAATAATTTAGAAAGAGAATTTTCATTTGAATATTATGATAGAGTTAGTAAAAGAAATACTTATCAAAAATGTAATAGAAAAAAAAGAAGAAGCATAACAAATACTATTGTCAAATATATATTTGCGACACTATTGATACTTAGCATTGTTATTACACTTATTTACTTTGCATTTCCTAAGAACAATGTTGTGGCTATTGCTGGTGACGAATACATTGAATATACCATTATGGATGGAGATACTTTATGGAATGTTGCTGATAGACTGTCTGATGGGGATCTAGATATAAGAAAGTTTATATATACAATTGAAGAAATAAATCAAATATCTGCAGATGAAATTTATCCTGGGATGGTAATTCAAATACCAACAATTGACTGATTTAAATGACATAGTTTATATATTAGAATAACTTGTGTGCATAAAAGGTATAATACGTCCATAAGATAAAAAAAATCGACTAGAAGGGAAAATAGAGGTTAAGATAAACGTTGAAACTACAACATGTGCTATTGATAAGTCTCTAGCGCACATACAATAATATTTTACTGTAAGCAAATGTTTCTATACGCAAGATTATATGATTATAGTTTGAATTATAACTTGAAATGTTTGATTAGATCATCTATAAATTTAATAGCCTTAACTATTCCCAAAATTGTGATTTTAGGAATAGTTAACTACAAAACAATTTGAGTAAATTATGATTATATATATACCCTCTTGAATCTTTCCAATGATTTAGGAAATCATATACCTAACATACTGCAATACTATTTGTCTAAATAACTTTGTAATATTATTATAGCAGCTTGCTTGTCTATATATTTTTTTCTGTTTTCCCTTCTTACATTTCCTTCGATTAAAACTTTTTCGGCTATAGATGTTGTGAATCGTTCATCTTCAAAAACAATTTTGATATTTCCCATTGCAACACTTTTCATTTTATTTTCAAGCATTACTTTGAATTCAATTACTTTATCTGTTTGAATACTATTACTTCCATTTAGCATTAATGGGAGTCCAATAACAACTGTTTCACAATTATGCTCTTTGATTATATCTATTATTTTTCCAGCATCTTTTCGAATGCCTACTCTTTCAATTGTACATAGACCATGAGCAATCATCTTAAGTTCATCACTTAGCGCAACTCCAATTGTTTTATCTCCTACATCTAATCCTATGATTTTCATATACTTCTCTATTCCCTTCATTTTTAGTTTACAATAATATATTATCGATAACTATATTACGAATAATATAAAAGCGGGATAAATCCCGCATAAATATAATTTGATATTTAGGTATTAAACACTATTTTTTCGAAAGATAAAAAGTAACAAGTTCTTCCATTATATCTTCTCTATCAATTTGTTTGATAAATCCTCTTGCATTGTTATGACTTGTGATATATGTTGGATCGCCGGACAATAAATAACCTGATATTTGATCAATTGGATTGTATCCCCTATCTTCTAATGCGTTAAATACTAATTTAAGTATTTCATCAATTGTAACTTTATCCTTCAATGCCTCAGGGCTCATCATGATCGTATTCATAGTTTTGCGTTGTTCCATAGTTCACCTCCCTATATATAGTATATCTTATTTGTATAGATTATACAATATCAGTTTTTCAACACACTTTTAATATATTTAACAAAATGATTCAGCAAATTTAAGCGCTTCTTCAACCTTAGTTGTATCTTTTGCACCAGCCTGAGCCATGTCGGCTTTTCCACCACCGCCACCGCCACAGATAGCTGAAACTTCTTTTATTATTTTACCCGCATGATAACCTTTTGAAACTAAGTCATCTGTAATTGAAACTAAGAAAGTGACTTTATTTTCAATTATTGATGCAAAAACCATAATTAGATTATTATTGTTCTTTTTTAAGGAGTCAGAAATCGATCTTAAATCATCTATTTGATACCCATCAAATTTTTTGCTAATAAATTTGATTCCATTGATATCTATTGCTTCGTTAATTATATCGCTTGATGATGATGATAGATTAAGGGATTTAATTTCATCAAGTTCTTTTTTTGTTTCTTTAAATATTTCAATTTGGTTTTCAAGTTTTTCAACAATTTGCAAAGGATTTGTTTTGAGCATAGATGCAGATGTTGAAATAATATTTTCCTTTTCTGATAATAGATCTAGTACGGCTCTGCCAGTGATAGCTTCAATTCTTCTCACACCAGAGGCTATTCCAGATTCACTAATTATCTTAAAACTTCCTATCTGACCAGTATTGTTAACATGTATTCCACCACATAATTCTTGGCTATAATCTCCAACAGTTAAAACTCGTACAACATCACCATACTTTTCTTTAAATAAACCAGTAATACCCTGTTTTAATGCGTCCTTTGTATTCATTTCTTCCCATGTCACAGGTAAAAATTCATCGATTTTGTCATTAACTAGTTTTTCAATTTTGAAAACATCTTCGGAAGAAATAGCTTCGTAATGGGTAAAATCAAATCTCAAGTCTTCATTTGTTACTTTTGAGCCAGCTTGTTGAATATGTTCGCCTAAAACATCTTGGAGTGCTTGGTGTAGCAAATGTGTTGCAGTATGATTTCGAGAAGAAAAATTTCTATGTTTTATGTCAACAAGTAAATTAAATTCTTCATTTGGATTTACTTCTCCTTTTATTACTTTGACTTTATGTGCAATAACATTCTGGTATTTTACTACTTCTAATATTTCGGCTTCAGTATCGTCACTATACATTATTCCTATATCGCTAATTTGTCCCCCACCTTCAGGATAAAAAGGTGTTATATCAAATATTACTTTTCCAATTTCTCCTTCTTCAATAATGTTTGCATTCTTTTTATCTTTGAAAATAGCCTTAACATTAGAAAGAGAGATAGTATTATCGTATCCTATAAAATCTGTTTTGCCTTCCACAATAAAGTCTAAGGAGTTCTCTTCCCACGCCTCATCAGTTTCGGCAGCATCTTTTTTCCCTGCCTCTTTCTGGATTAACATGTATCTGTTGAATTCATCTTTATCAACAGAAAGACCTGCTTCAATTAGTATTTCTTCTGTTAAATCAATCGGAAACCCGTATGTATCATGTAACTTAAACGCTTGCTTGCCATCTAAACAATGTGTATTATTTTTGTTTAATGATTTTATGTTTTTCTCTATAATATGTAATCCTTGCTTAAGTGTTTCATTAAATTTGTTTTCTTCAATATCGATGATCTTATTTATGAAATCTTTGTTTGCTTCTAATTCAGGATATGCACTCAAACATGTACTAATTACTTTACTAGAAAGATCAGCCATAAAAGGTTCTTTTATTCCTAGTTTATATCCATGTCTAACTGCACGTCTAATTAATCTCCTTAAAACATATCCTCTTCCTTCATTACTAGGCATAATTTTATCGCCTATCATAAATGTTGCAGATCTAATATGATCGGTAATAATTCGAATGGAAACATCCGTATTAGATGGGGACATCGTACCATTTTCTTGTTCGATAAGTTCTCCATTTTGATACTTGATTCCAGATATATTTTCAACATTTTCGATTATTGTTGAAATAGTATCTACAGCAAAAATAGAATCAACATCTTGCATTATACAAGCAATTCTTTCTAATCCCATTCCTGTATCAATATTTTTATGCATAAGGTCTGTATAATTGCCTTCAGAGTCTTTATGATACTGTGTAAATACATGATTCCAAAATTCAATATATCTATCGCAGTCACATCCTGGTTTACAATCAGGATTATTACAAGCATATTTTTCGCCACGATCATAATATATTTCAGAACAAGGTCCACATGGGCCAACACCTATTTCCCAAAAATTATCATCTTTACCTAATTTTACAATTCTATCTTCAGGAATTTTAATTACATTTTTCCATATACTATAAGCTTCATCATCTTCTTCGTAAACAGATGCCCATAATTTGTCTATAGGAAGTTCTAGTACTTCAGTTATAAATTCCCAACCCCATTGTAATGACTCACTTTTAAAATAATCTCCAAAAGAGAAACTACCTAGCATTTCAAAAAATGTACCATGTCTTGAAGTGTAGCCTACATTATCTATGTCTGCGGTTCGTATGCATTTTTGGCATGTTACCATTCTTGGAGATGGTGGAGTCTTCTGTCCAGCAAAGAAAGGTTTTAGTGGTGCCATGCCTGAATTAATAATTAATAAGCTTTTATCTTCTTCGGGAATAAGAGAAAAACTAGGGTGCTTTAGATGCCCCTTGTTTTCATAAAATTCATAAAACATATCCCTTAATTTGTTCAATCCGATTTTTTCCATTTTATTACCTTTCATTTGTCTTATTATTTAATAATAATTCTCTTCTTCCTCTTCTTCAATTTCTATTAATCTATTAGAGATAGTAATGTCTACTGCTTCAAATATAGAAAAATCTTCTCCTTTGACAGCTTTAATTTTCATTGAAATTTCTTCTAAACTTCTTTCGTCAGGGTACATAACGGAGAGTTGTGTAGAAGGAATTGAGAAGGTATAATCTGCACCACCAGTTCCAGTTAAATCAACTGATGTAACATTAAAGCTTGTTCCTTTTGTCAACTGGTCTTGTATTAAACTTTGTATTTCTTCTTCAGACATGTTTGTTTCCATATTACCAGAAATTTCATCTAATATACTATTTGCATTGACAATAATTGAAGGAGAAATTGCTTTATCAATCATTGCTGTAATTACAGCTTGTTGATGTTTTCCACGCGTATAATCTCCTCCAGAAACATTTTTCCTTTCTCTTGAAAATGCTAGTGCTTCTTCACCATCAAGTGTATTTGTCCCTATTTCAACATCAAAGACTTTACCGCTATTCTGAGAGGTTGTGAAGGCTTGATCTGATTCAACTTCTATTCCCCCTAAAGCATCTACTAAATTGATTAGAGAGGTGAAATTGAGCCTTACAAAGTAATCTACATCTGTTTGATATAAATTAGCTAAAGCATTCATTGTAACATCTACTCCATATATTCCAGAATGCGTTAGTTTGTCTTTTTGCCCATATGAAAAATCCGGAAACTCAAGAAACGTATCACGTGGTGTAGTAACGAGTAATATGTCCCTTGTGACTGGATTTATTATAGCTAGAATATTTACATCACTTCTTCCGGTATAGTCAATAGTTCCATATTGATCAATTCCACTAATCAAAACTGTAAATGGATCCTCTGTAATGTTTGAACTTGCTGAATTTGTATCTAGCTGTGTGACTATTTCATAAGAATATACTTCTTTAATGTTAGATTCAAAATTCTCTAATGAGTCATTAATAACGTCAATATAAGAGCTATTAATTATAATTGCATTTACTTCTCCATTATTCAGTGCAGTTGCTTGTTCTAGAAAACTATTATATTCTGATATATTTATTGTGTTTCCAAGCTCGCTTTCAATTTGAGATATAGTTGTAGCTGTAGTCGTATCTCCTGGAGCAGAAAACACTCCAAACGTATAGTCAGATACATCTTCTATATCTGTGCTACTGTCACTAGATAACACATAAACTTTAATTATATCTATTTTTTCATCGCTACCTGAGATTGAAGTAAGTGCGCTTCCTGCAATAAAAAGAAGATATGCACCTATTGACAATGAAAATATAAGTATTATGGCAATTATCTTGCTAATAAGAGCTTTTTTCTTTGATTTAATTTGAATAATAAAAATAATTATCCATATTAAAATATTTAACGCTATAATAATAGATAAATATAGAAGTGGAAGAAGTGATAAATCAAATAATACTAACGAAAATATAGCAATTGATATTAGATGAAATATTGAAATCACAATTCCAAAAATTTTAGATTTCTTACTTTTTTCTTTTTTTGTAGAATCTTTCTCATCTTCAGTATCCAAATTTGTGCTGTTTTTCATTAATTCTATTTTATCTAATTCGCACTTAGTCATATGGGATAAATCTTCTTCATCGTGTTCTTGCATCTCAGTCAAATTATCTCCTGGAAAATCGGAGTTGCTGATTTTCAAATTATCTTCAGTTTGTTCTGTTTTCTTTTTCTTCTTCATAAACTTCACCTTTTCATTTTTATCTTACATTATAGTATATCAAATTATACAAGTATATTCCATAATTTCTATTAATATTTTAAGCGAAAATTCACCAAAAAATTAACTTGATTTTAAATGCAAATAAAAAAAAATAGCATAGTTATACTATGCTATTTTTTATGTAAATGTTCTATATTACACTTTTTCGTTGTTTGCTCCAGTCATTTTTGCATTTGATAATTTTTTTCTATGTTTTACAAAATCATCCACTGTCCGCATATTTTTTGAATATGATTTTGTTTCGGTTTCATGTGCATGCCTAGCACTACTGTTACGATATCTTGCATACATAATAGCAAAAAATCCTGGACCTCCTAATAATAGTGCAAATTCGCCTCCGTCAAAGTCAACAAACATTGTTGAAATTAACGCAATAACTTCCACAAATAAAGAAACAAAAAATAGTTTTAATTTATTAATTGGAACACTACCCATTGTTTCTTTTGTTCTAGCATTTACTGCTGTGTAATGAAGTAATCCTTTATCACCTTTTTTCTGATAATAACTATAAATCCAAACTGGTAAATATGCTGCCATCCACTGTTGTCCTTTAGTATCTAATTCTTGAGTATCCCAACGTACACCTCTATCGTAAAATTTCAATGTTTCATTGGCTTTGAATTTTGCAACATCTTTTGCTTGTTTTTCAATTAATGGTTGTAAATTCACTACATTTACAGATCTTTTTTCTGAACTAAACCCTTTTAAATAATTTGCATCCCAATGAACAGCATTCTCAGTATCAAATGGCATAACAGAGTTGATAATATTGTTTGTAACATCTTTTTTTGAACGATCTAGCTTGTCGCTACTGGATTCTATAGTTAGATCATCAATAGTGATATCAAATTCACGTTCAATATAATATAAATCTGCATCATAATAAGTATCTTCATCATCTCCACTACCAACAGTATATTCTCTAACTAAATGCTCCCCTTCTCCTTTTAATGTAGCATGTGCATTTATATCAACAATCATATATGGTAAATATACACCTAGTATATTATCTGTTGTAAATTCTTTTTTGAATTTTGGATGGCCAAAAAAACTACGTTTTTTCACGAATTTTTGAATTTCAACTTGTGCATCTTCTTTAGTAACAGAAAAAGGTAACACTGCATCTGGAACTGCTCCATTTGGAACTGTCTGATTAATTGATAGTGTGTTTCTACACCAATGGCATCTTGATTGGGTAGATTCTGCTGTATTAATAATAACTTCAGCAGCGCAACTTTGACATTTAAGTGTTACGATATCTTCGGAACCCTCTTGTATAGCTTGTGCGCCAGAACCAATATTAAATCCAGTAAGATTTTCAAGATTTTCATTAGCAAATGCTTTTACAGGATCAAATTCATGACGGCAATAATTACATCTTAATTTTCCTGTCTTTTTATTCATAGAAATATCTGTAGAACCACATTTTGGGCATTTGTTTTGCCCATCTTTTTTTTCAGAACTTGTTTCAACTATTTTAGGACCATTAGATTCTTTTTCAGCAGTTTTACTTTCAATATTTTCTATATTATCATTTATTTTTTTTTCTTCCATATTCATCTCCTATTATAGCGTATATATTTTAATGATAAAATTAGAAGAGGAACTATAAAAATAATTCCTCTCCTGTCGATATTCAAATAATTATCCTAGTACTTTTTTCTTCTGTGCATCAAATTCTTCTTGTGTAATTACACCTTGATCAAGAAGTTGTTTTAATGATGCTAGTTTTGCATATGGGTCTTCTGCAGGAGCTTGTGCTTGTTGTTGAACAGGCTGTTGCTGTACAGGTTGTTGCATACCTGCCATAGCACCTCCAACTGCATTCATGCCCATTCCCATAAAGCCCATGCCCATTGCACCGCCACCTTCTGGATTTTCTCCAGCTGCTTGGAAACCACGAGCAACTGACTGTTGCATAAATGAATTTCCTCTAGCGCCAGATAATGCATCTGCTTTTTTAACATCACTAAGAAGTGCTTTAGTATCTTCGTCGTATTCTATTGCAGCAAGTGCAACTTTAACGATTTCTAATCCTCTGTCAGACTTCCATCTATATCCTTCTTCTACAGCTCCCGATAAACTTTGAGCAAAACCAATTTGATCGCCTTGTATCTTTGTGATTCTATTACCTTTGCTTGGATCGTTTGTGTATGCAGAAAAAGCTGCTGACAACGAAGCAACAACTTCTGTAAATAGTTGTTCGCATGCTTTATTATCCATATCGTCAAAATCAAATACTCCATTTGATGATAATACATCAGCAGGAACAAATTGTTTAATGAATAAAATTGGATCGGTAATCTTTAAGGAATATGTTCCTCTTGTAACAGCACCAACTTGTGCTCCAAGGTAAGCATCATCCCAATATATTTCAGCTTGAGTTCCAAATCTATTTCCAGGAATTTCTTTTAAATTTACATAAAATGCGATTTGATTTGCTCCTGGTTGTCCACCAAATTTAAATCTCTCCCAAGTTTGTTTGAATATAGAAGCTCCTATACCGTCGCCAGAAAAAATAGATTGTGCATTTGGATCTTCATTTTCAACTATAAAGCCACCTGGTTCTGTAATAAGCCCTGTAACAGCACCATCTTGCATTGTGATTAGCCCTGTGCCTTCTGGAACTAATATTTTAGATCCATTTGTAATTATATTGTTGGAGTTTTCTGTATTTTCTCCACGTCCTGCATTTGTCTCTGAGTTAATAGCAGGATAAAGAGCTGTTGTAGCAGTTATTCCAGTCATTGGTTGATAAAAGTCTTTCCATTGATCTGCAAATGTTCCGCCAATTGCTCCAGCAAAAGCCTTAATAAATCCCATATAATACCCTCCTTAATATGTCATAAAAATATAATTAATCTTTATATATATTATAATCTCTTTTGTGATTATAGCAATAAAAATATCAATAAAAGTTATTTTTGTTAGTCTTCAGATAGTGTAATGATTGAATCCCCTTCTTTAAATATTATTTTATCTGATTTTCTTGGGTTTGTAATTACTTCAAAATCATTATTTGTTTTCTTTTTATAACCTATTGCAATTTCATTTTCTTTTTTAAGTATTTCTGTAAGTTCATAGAAAGTCATTTCTTTATTTAATATTACATAATTTTCAGCTGGCTTTATATATATCTCAGATCCTTCAGCTGTCAATAATTCTTTGAAAACCTTAGATAAAAATCTGTTTTCTGATATTTGAGTCAAGAGCAAGTTGATAACATCTGACCCAATTACTAAATCATTGACTTGTGCAATTCGAGCTAGTTTTTGGTTTTGAACAATTTTCAACTCACTTGTGACAGAAAAACTTTTGTTGTTGCTTTGTGCAAAATGACGAATATTCACAAGCTTTACAAGAGTTTTAGCGTCTGATGTTTCTTCATCACATAAGTCATCACTTAAAATCAATAGATAATCAAAACTGTTTTCTAATAAAGAAGTTAATGTAGCACTATCGTCTATATCTAGTTCACAAAATTCTAGTTTTATATTGTTAAGACTTTTTGATAAATTCTTGTATTGTTTATCAATAGTACTGTTTGCTAATATAACTTTAGAACCTTTTACAAAAAAGTCGTCTAATTCGCATAAAATATTGCTAGTAAGTCTATTCGCACCTATTATTAATACGGATTCTTTTTTAGAAGGTAATTGCATATTAGAAACTAAACTACTCACATCTGTTGGATTGTATTTTTGAACTTTTTCAGCTCCATTATCACTCATAAGTAATAATAGTTCATCTTGTTCATTTAAAATAGAATCCATATCTGGTTTAACAAATAAATTTTCCCCTCTTTTGTATCCCATAACAACTGCTTTGTTAAACGAATTTAAGACATCACCAAATTTTTTGCCATTAAGTTCTTTGAAATTTTCAAAATATAGATCATCTCCATCAAAGTCGAACAGTTCAAAAAGAACATTTGTCAATCCTGGTTGTCGACAAGTTTGCGCTATAATTCTTGAAATCGAATCATCAACTAAAATCGCTTCAACATTATTGTTTGAAATGAGTTGGATTGCATCATAGTTTTCATAATCTCTAACAGTACATACGATATGTGGGAAGGAATTATTCTCACATGTAGTATTCAAGTGATTATTTATTGCTAGAATAGACTTGATTACTTTGAAATCATCTGTTTCGTTTATGATTATTGAACGCGATGTTTCTATTGAACATCTTTTTAACATATTTATATCTGAAATATTTCCTGTCCTGCATACAATTTTTGTTGTTTTAAAATCTTCAATGTGATCTGAAATAAGTGTTTCAATAGTTTCTTTATCTTCTTCAGCAAGAATAACAATAGTACGTTTTTTTTCGTTTTCATTAGCTGTAATTAACTCCGAAATGAGCGTATAAATACTATTGTTAAAGCCTAAAATAATCGTATGATCTTTTTCGATAACACGGGAGTTTCCTTTTTTTAATGTTTGAAGTTTACTCTCAAATCCAGTTGTAATTAGTCCAATCAAGATACTGGTAACAAACAATCCACAAATTGTTGCTATTGACATTAAGACTAAAAAATCAAGTTTATTTGTACTTGCACCTGTAATAGTTCCAGCATCAATAATATGCATAATGCTTATCCATACATTTCCTGAAAATGTACCATCTTCATCGTTGTTAAATATAAGTAAAAATATTGCTACGAATATTGCAACAATTGCAGTAGCTAGAAATAATACTCCTATTAATGCAATACTTCCTTTCGACATTAAATTATCAAATCTATATTGCAGTTTTTCTTTATATGTGATTTTTTTCATATGCTCTCCTATACAGTAAAATTCATGTAATAACGATCTAATATAGTTCAAAAGAAATTTCTTGTGCACCCTCATACAAAACCTTGCGCCCTAGTTCGTAAAGTTTATCTAAATTGTCCGTAATTGTTATAAAATGATTACCTGCAAGTTGCCCCATTTTACTAGAAAAAGAACAACTTCCATAAGCAATGATAAACTCCATTTCACTGATTCCTCCTGGATAAAGAAGTACTTCGCCTTTGCTAGGATGGCTTGTATGATTTTCATACTCTAATCCATCAAATCTTGTTTCTCCCATAGGAACCCAAAATCCTTCTCCACTCCATCTAACGTGAATAACTTCATTTTTGAATGGTAACATTTTCTTGAAAATTGCACAAGTATTAGGAGCCAACTCTTCCTCAAGTACAGCTGAAAAGCAAAATTCTCCACTGCTTATTCTTAGTTTTGTTTTATTCATTTTTTTCCCTTTAATAATAGTGCTCTAACAAATAGAACCATTTATAACTTTTTAATGAGTCTGTAGTAGAATTCAACTGTTTTTATAAGAGAATCTATTGGAATTCTTTCGTTATGAGCGTGTATCATTCCGCGTTCCTCTTTAGTTAAAGCCATAGCTGAAAACCTATATACTTTATCACTTATTTTACAATAGCTTCTAGAATCACTACATGCCATCATAAGATATGGAGATACAATTGCATTTGGCCAAACATTATGTATTACACCTTTAAGAGTATCCCATTGCTCGCAATTTGTATTAGAAGAAATTGATGGGTTATCACCATTTACAATTTCAATATCAATTTTGCTGTTATTAATAATTTTTTTCAAATATGATTTTGCAGACTTAGGAGTATCACTTCCCATTAGTCTTAAATTCATTCCAATTGATGCTGAAGGAGGGAGAACATTATATGCTTTGCTTCCTTCCATCATTGTAATTGCACATGTTGTTCTCATCATAGCATTTAATTCGCCACCGGATGCTTTACATACTATTTTTAAAATTGGTAAAAAACACCATAAATTTGCAAAAAGAATTTTAAATGCAAATGAGGAGTGTCTTCCTAAAGTATCAAACATCTCTTTTACTGGTTTAGTAAATTGTGATTTAAATGGTTTTTTTTCAACTGCTACTACGGCTTTTGACAATTCGCCCAGTATTGTATTCTTAGGAGGTGTTGATGCATGACCTCCTTGACTTTTTAGTGTTAGCCTAATATCACATAAACCCTTTTCTGCTATTCCTATTAATGCACATGAACTTGTAACACCAGGGAAAACATTGTCGACAACAGCGCCTCCTTCATCAATAACAAATTCGGGTTTTATGTTTTTTTCTTTTAGATATTTGACAATTTCCAAACAGCTTTTCCCTGTTGTTTCTTCATCGCCTGCAAAAGAAAGATATAAATCGTTTTCAGGCATGAAACCATTTGATAACAATTGTTCTGTCGCTTCCATTATTCCACATAGAGTCCCTTTTGTGTCTAATGTCCCCCTACCCCATATTGTATTATTTTCAATAATTCCTTCAAATGCAGGTTTATCCCATCCTTCTTCATTGACAGGCACTACATCATAATGAGACATGCAAACTGAAGGGCTATCTGATGATTTCCCTTTAATATAATATAAAAGTCCTGTATCACTAATTTTAGTTAGTGATGCAATTTTATGTATCAAAGGATATCTTTCCTTTAGTAAGTATTGGAATTTTTCAAATTCTTTAAAATCAACCAATGAGGTATCTTTATATGATACAGTTTTGCATTTAATCATATCTACCATATTTTGTATCGCTCGTTCTCTATTAATATTGATATCTTCATTAGTTAGTTCAGGATGAGGATAAGGTTTAAATGTAGCTGCTCTGATTAATATAACAGCCAAAAATATGACTAGTATTCCTAATAAAAAGTAAAGCATAGTTCTATTTCTTTCTCTTAATGATTTTATCGCATTAAGTCGATACTATTATAATGTTTTAAAGATTGAATAATATAGTAATATTCAATCTTTAAATTATATTTTTTTTATACATTATTCTTGCAGCTAGCAAAGAAATTCCAGCACCTACAGGAACTAAAACTCCAACAGCAGTTGATAAACTTGGAACTAATAAGAATAATACAATCATAAATACAAGAGGTGTAATTGCAATTTTCCAATTTTTGCTTATATATACAACAGCTAAGCCACCAAATAAAGCAGGTAAAATATTATCAAATGCAGGCTTCAATTCAGGTGCATTTAAAACTGGTGCGATTGCAGATAGCCCTAATACGCCAATAGCAATTACTAAAGTTGTAATTATTGAACTTGTTGCAATTGCTAAAGTTGAAACAACTTCACCTTCTTCTGTATTAGGAGAAACATTTGCATTATCCATTGCGCTTAATGCACTAGGAGCTTTAATGTTTGTTATATTTCCTGTCACAAAAGATAGATATGAACCACCTACTCCCAACATTGGTCCATATGTAAATACTTCTATTACTCCTACTGTCCAGAAAATTGGGGCAACACCAAGCAATCCTTTAAGAACTGCTGTTGCCTCTGGCCATGCATCAAAATAGATGCAGATAGATGTAGGCACAGTTAAAATAAGTGCAAGTGCAAATATCATCCAAATTCTTCCATAAAAGTGAGTTTTGTCATTGTATGTCATTTTCGTTTTACTCATTATAATAACCTCCTACATAATTATCGGAGTGATAAATACTGCAAATATCATTCCACCTAATAAACTAATTGCAAGTGCGTATGTTTCTAACCATTTTAATCCACCTTTTTTTATTAATAATCCACAAATGCTCATAAGCAAAGCCGAGAAAATCAACACAAATATTGGAATAAAGCCTGGTAAACCCGTTCTTATATCTGAAAATACCATTCCTAAAAATGCTGAAATCATTCCTAAAAAGAGTGAAGCCATAAATATGTTTCCCCATTTTTCATCTTTATTCTTTATTTTAATAACGCCACCTTGGATTTTTTTGAGGAATAATGGAACAAGGATAATTCCAGGGATAATTCCTAGCGTCATTACCCATGCAATTGCTGTAAATACAGAGGGATCCATAACTGTTTCCGAAAGAGAAACATCAAGAGCAGTTGCAGTTGCGGTTGCTGCAGGAAGTTCATAAGTAATTGCTCCAATTACACTGAGTCTGATCCAAGGAAGAGGTATTCCTAGAAACTTAGCTAATGTAATTACTCCTAACAATATTGAAAATGCAGGCATAATAGTAAATACAGATGTTGAAACTATAGTTTTGTTTAGCTTTTTTTTATCCATTCCAATCGCAACACCTCTTTTGTATGCTCTTATCATGAAAAAGAAAGATTGAGCTAATACAAATACTACAATAATTATTGCAAGCATATACATAAAGGAACTATTTGGGTTAAATGTCATAGTACTTCTCCGTTCTAAATTATATATTTTAAAATTTATTAAATTATTACCAAAATTATATTATAACAATAAATGCATTCTATTAAAATCTTATAAATATTTCAATACTCGCTAAATAGAATATACCATATTTTTTCAAATAATAATATCTAAAATATGACTACTTCGAGTTTTTTTTTGGATTGGGGATTAAGCCTTCGCAAATCAATCTTTTTTCAATATATGGATCAATATTGAAATCAGTTTTCATTTTCAAATATTTGAGAAATTCTTTTTCATCAAAACCAGATTTCTTGATTGCTTTTATTGCAATATTCTTCGGTGTATGCTCTGTTTCAATGAACTCAATTACATTGACATTGAAACCCAAGCTTTTTAATAGTTGGCTTCTAACTGTATCTGTTATTATGGATGAAATTTTTTCTTTTAATATACCATATTCTAAAATCGGCGATAATGTATTATTCTTAATTTGGCTAAAAAGTTCATGTTGGCAACAAGGCACCGCCACTATTGCTTTTGCATTAAATTTAAGGCTTTGAACAATTCCTTCATCGGTTGCGATATCACATGCATGAAGCATTATAACTAAATCAACATTTGATGTTCCATCATAATCTGCGATATCCCCTTTTTTAAAAAATAGTTTATCGTACTTCAATACATTAGCGGTATTCTGACAGAATTCAATTACATCGTCTTTTAGATCCAATCCAGTAATTGTAACATTCAATTTCATTATATTTACTAAATAATAGTATAGTGCAAATGTTAAATATGATTTTCCGCATCCAAAGTCTACAATTTTTAATTCTTCTTTATGTTGAATTCCTTTAATAACTGGTGTTAACAATTCTAAATATTTGTTAATTTGTTTGAATTTATTATACATACTTTTGTTTACTTTGAAATTCTTGTTCATAATCCCTAAATATACAAGGAAATCTATGTTTTCATTTTCATTTAATATATAGTTTTTTATATTGTTATGAGATAATGTTTTGGATTTTCCTGATGGATTTGAAATTTTATGCTTGATTTTTTTATTATATGAAGTAATATGGCAATCGTATTTTTCTGTATAAACCATTGCTTGATTAAATGTGTTGAGAATGTAATCAGTTAATTTGTCAATAAAGTCACCTGTACTTATGTTTAAATGTGTGACTTTGTTTTCAAAATAGATTTCAAATTGGTAAAATAATTCCCCTTTCTTTTCAAATGGGAGTACAATTATTTTTTTATGTTCACTATCTGATTCTTTCTTTTTCTCGTTAAGAATTATTTTTATAATTTTCTCATTCTCTATTTCTTTTAATATATTCATGTAATATCCTTTACTAGTTCAGTTTATTATTTTTTAGAAAAACAATTACTATAAATAATGTAATTATTTCTGTAATTACCATTGCAAGCCATAAACTATCTTTTGTGAAAATCAAAGGCAATATAATAATTAAAGTTCCGCTAATTAATAGGCCTCTAGCAATTGAAATAATAAATGCTATTCTAGGTTTCATTATGGATTGGAAATAATATGTAATAAAAATATTAAATGGTAATAAAATAAATGAAACACAATATATTCTAATAATTGACGGAGCAATTTCTAACACGCTGGCGGTTGGAGACATAAACGCATATACAAAGGCCGTAGGAAATGTCATTGTTGCAACAATCCAGAGAAATGAAATTATTATTATTGTAATTATATTATATTTAAATAGAGTTTTGATACGGTCGAAGTTATTTGAACTATAGTTAGCTGATAAAATCGGCTGAGAGGCTTGGCCTACCCCGTATGCACAACATTGTGCAAATGTTGAAATATTTACAATTATTCCATATATTGCTAGTGCATCACTGCCTAAGTATTTCATAATTTGAATATTGAATAACATTGTTAGAATTCCCATTGCTATATCAACAAAGAAAGTAGAAAAACCTACTGTAGTAATTTGTTTTGATTTTTTTATTATGTTTGTAGGAGGTACTAATTTTAAAGAATTTTCTTTTTTCTTAAAATGTAACATCATTACTGATAAGGAAATTGCGGCACCTATACATGTTGCAAGTCCAGCTCCTAGTATGCCCATATCAAGAGTAAACACTAAGAATATATCTGCAAAAATATTGAAAACTCCACCAACAACAACTGCTTTTGTAGCTAGTTTTGGATTACCATCATTTCTTAAAAATGCAGCAAAAAACTGCATAAATAGAAATACAGGAAGGGCAATTTTGACAGGGATTAAGTATGACTTTGCAAGTGGCAATAGTTCATTATCTGCACCAAATATCATAAGTATTTTGTCATCAAAAAAAATCAGTATCAAACATAATATGATTGCAATAATTGCTGTGAATATTAAGCCAACAGAGAAAAACCCATTAGCTTTATTAATATCCTTTTCTTTTGCATTTTTCGTTATATTAAATAATATGGATGATCCAATTCCTGTTAGCAGGCCAAAACTATATACGACATTCCATATAGGAGCGATAATTGTCATTGCAGCTGAACCTATAGGCCCATAGTATTGCCCTACTACAATCATATCTACAACTCCATATATTGATGGTAATATTGCTACCCAAAATGCCAATGCTAAATATTTAAAATACAAGGTTTTAATATTATCTGTTACTAAATTCATTGTCTATATACTCTTTTCTATCTCGTTATTTATTGTTGCGTTTCTCTTTTGCAAATTTACGCATATTTTTCATACCGCCAACTTCTTTAAACATTCGATCTAATTTTTTGTTTTCGATTTCTTTAAATGATAATCCATCATATTCTATTTCGTTTTTAAGCTTAATATAGTTCTCAAACCGTCTTTTGTCTAATGTGTTATTTTCTAATGCTTCAATTATTGCACAACCTGGCTCGTTTGTATGAGTACAGTTATTAAAATTACATTGCGTGATTATTTCCTCAATATCATCAAAAGATTTACTAAAGTCAGCACTTTCCATTCCAAGTTCTCTCATGCCAGGTGTATCGATTAATACAGAACCGAATTTTGACAGATGCATTTCTTTTCCAGTTGTAGTATGCTTTCCTTTATCATCTTTTCCAACATTTGATGTTAAAATTATTTCATCTCCTAGCAACCTGTTGATTAAAGTGGATTTCCCTACACCAGAAGAACCTATAAATGCTATTGTGTTTTCTGCTTTGAGATATTTTGACAATTTTATTTCAATATCAATATCGTCTTTTGAAATTGGTATTACATCTGCAAAAGATGAAATCTTTTCAACTTCAATAATTTTATTTGTTAGATTTTCACATAAATCTGATTTAGTAAGTAAAACAACTGGCGTCGCACCACTATCCCACGCTACGCTTAGATATCTTTCTAAGCGATTTAAATTATAGTTATGATTAAGTGACATACAAATAAATATATAATCTATATTAGATGCAACGCTTTGTGCCTGTCCTGTTGTTCCTACAGCTGATCTTAAAAATACACTTTTTCGCGTCAAAACATGATGTATAACTGCTTCATTATCTGTAAAATCTGTTGCAACCATAACAAAATCACCTACAGTTGGAAATTTAGCCAGTTCTGTAGTTTCATATCTGAACTTTCCAGATACTTTAGCATTGTACTCTCCTTTTTCAGTTATTATTTTATAAATATCTCGATATTGTGTTATAACTCGTGCTAAAATAAAATCTGAATATAATGTTGCTTCGTTAATAAATCTATCTTTAACTCCATATTCACTTAAAAAACTCATATATAAAACCCCTAACTTAATTTTTTGTTTATATTTCACCTTGTTTAGTATAATGTTTTTGTATATTCTAATCAAGTCAATATTTAGAGATTCAATATAAGTTATATATGTAAATTACGTAATTGCCAATAAATATAACCCACTATATCTACGTACATATATGAATATATATTAAATATTATTTGACTTAAAAACTACAATATGTTAATCTATCAATGATGTTAGTCTACTCTAACTTTACTAGATTCAAACTATCTTGAAAGGGCAAATATTTCTAAATATGCAAGCAAATGAGATTTTCAGGGCCTAGAATGATATTATATCACCCTATTTTAGCTCTAAGCCACATTATAATTACTCGAAAACAAAAAAACAAATGATATACATAGAAAGAAGATATAACAATATGAAGATTAAAAAAATTGTATATTTAATATTAGGATTTATAGGATTAGGATTAGGTGCAGTGGGTGCTGTCGTTCCACTTTTACCAGCATTTCCTTTTTTACTCGTTGCTGCAATAAGTTTTGGAAAAAGTAGCCAAAAATTAGATGTTTGGTTCAAAAACACAAAGTTATATAAAAATAATTTGGAGTCCTATGTTAAAGGAAATGGAATGACAAAAAAAACAAAAATAAAAATTATGATTACAGTCACATTAATAACGAGTATAGGATTCTTTATGATGAAAAACGTTCCTATAGGACAGATTATCTTAGGATTTATATGGTTCTTTCATATAATATACTTCTCTTTTATTGTAAAAAATAATACATCAACATCAACAGAAGCATAAATAAAACTTGTATTTGTTTTAATCATAATATTATGATAAAATAAAAATGTATATTAATATATATATATGTTTATTTTGGAGGATATTATGGTTCATAACAAGAATTTCATATATACAGAAGAAGACCATTGTTTAGGATGCAATAAGTGTATTTTTATGTGCCCTACAAATGCAAATAAAGCTCTATGGAAAAATGAAGAAAATAAAGTATTAATTAAAGATGGATTCTGTATATCTTGCAGCGAATGTATATCAATTTGTGATCATGATGCAAGAGATTATGATGATGATACAGAACAATTTTTTGATGACTTATTTAATGGAAATCCAATAACGCTTATCGTTGCCCCTGCTGCAAAAAGTAATTTTTCTCAATTACATAATTTGTTTGGATTTTTTAAAGAAAGAAATGTTAAAAACATTTTTGATGTTTCTTATGGTGCAGACATATGTATATGGGCATATCTAAAGACAATACATGATAAAAAAATTACTACTGCTATCGCACAACCATGTCCTGTAATTGTAAGTTATATTGAAAAATTCCATCCTAATTTAATCAATAATCTTATGCCAATTCATAGTCCTGTAATATGTACATCGATCTACTTGAAGAAATATGAAAATATGACAGATAAAGTAGCTTTTCTTTCGCCATGTATAGGAAAGAAAAGAGAATCCATTGATGAAAATACGACAGGGTTTATAGACTACAATGTAACATTTTCAAATTTACTTAAATATATAGAAAAAAATAATATCAATCTTAATGAATATACGCCATCAAATTATAATGTTCTCTCTGGAGCTTGGGGTTCTCTATTTTCAAGACCAGGAGGACTTTCTGAAAATATTAAAGCCTATGTTGGTGACAGTATGTGGGTAAAACAAGTAGAAGGCATTAGAAATGTAATAGAATATTTAACTCAATATGAAAAAGATATAGCTAGTGGAAATCCTGTTCCTCAAATAATAGATGCACTAAATTGCCAACATGGTTGTAATTTAGGTACTGGAACGAATAAAAAAGTAACATTTAACAATATTGATTATCTTACCAATAATATTAAGTCTTCGGTTTCATTTGATAATGCAAAAAAACTAATCGAAGAATTTGATGAGAGATTTGACATTAACGATTTCGCAAGAAAATATACTGATAAAAGTGACTTTTATAGTGAAGATAAGAATATTGATATTGAAAAAGCTTTTGATTCTCTTGGGAAAATAACTGAAGATGATAAAAATATAAATTGTTTTTCATGTGGATATGGAAGCTGTTATGACTTGGCTAATGCTATTGCAAAAGGTGAAAATCATATTAATAATTGCAGACAGTATATTTTAAACAAGTTCATTTCAATAAGTTCTAAAGACGAGCTTACTGATTTGAAGAATCGTTACGCTTTTACAATTGATGTAAAGAAAATAGAAAAACAGATATCTTCAACAATAGGCATAATTTTTATTGATATTAATCATTTGAAAAGTACAAATGATAAATATGGACACAAAGAAGGTGATAAATTAATTATTACATGTGCCAATATTATTAAATCTATGTTCCCTGAAAACGCTTATAGAATTGGTGGAGATGAATTTATAATACTACTTCCAAATATTTCGGAAAAAGAATTTGCCAAAGAAAAAATCGATTTGAAAAATTTATTTGATAAAAATGATAATGTCAAAGTTTCTATTGGGGCACATTGGAATTCAACTACGAAGAAATTAATAAAAAGTATTGAGAAAGCAGATGAAGAAATGTACTCAAACAAACTAAAATATTATGAATCGAAAAATGAAAAACGAAAACCAAAAGCTAGACCAAGAAGCCATATTTTAGATTAATTGCTTTTTATTCAAATAAAATATTAATCACTACAAAACTAATCATAAAAAAAAGTGTAAGTACATTCTTACACTTTTTTAATGTTTTATGGTACAAGCTCTGCATCTACACCTAATTCTGTAATCCATTTTTCAGATCCTTTATCAACAAGAATTTCACCTGTTTCTATATTAAAATAAAATATAAATGAATTTCCTGCAATTCCAGTTCTTTCAACTACCTTTGACTGAGGTCTTGGTACGAATGCTAACTTTCCGTTCTTATCAGCCCACCCCATTAAAACTGCTACTTCATTCTGAATAAAACTATCGCGACCATGATCATGAATTTCTACAGGTAATCCATTCTCAACAACTGCATAACCCATATGTGCGTTCATATTCCCTTTTCCATCTGTAGTATATCCCCATTTAAATGCATACCATTCATATGAGTATTTATAAAATCCTTTTGATGGATCTGTCATTACAATTGCTGCAGCTCTCATATATTGTGAGGCAACATTCAAATCGTGAGTTTCTTTTGCTTTTTCAACATATCCTGTAATTGATGGAATAGCAATCGCAGCTAAAATAGCTAGAATTGCAATAACAACAATTACTTCGATTAATGTAAATCCTTTTTTCTGTTTCATTTTTTTCATCTTATACAATCTCCTATTCCAGCAATTATATCATTTTAGTTCAGTATATGTAAATACATTTATTATAAATTATACTCTTATATTTATTATGGAACTATATAACTAAAAAAAATCTAGTTTAAGTGTTCAATAATTATAAATTGGTATCTGAAAGAATTAGTATGAATTTATTTTCTATTCATTCCATATGAATGAATCTACAACACTTTGAAACACATCACCACTTTCTTCACCTGTTCCTTGATTCATTTCATCAACTTGACAATATTTTTTTTCGCCTACAATATATGCAAACTTTTGAAACTCTCCTGAATTATATCTTAATTCAAATATATAACAATAATATCCTTGAGAAGTTACTATACCTTCCCCTAAAATTTCCACGTCTTCTACATCTGCTACTTGCCCAACTAATTGATTTAAGATTGCCTCACGAAACAACTCATGCTCATCTATAGAATATTGATTACTACCATATAATACAGTTACACTATTAAATGGCTCGCTAATAATAGTTCCTTCCTTAATATAACTAAATGCTCCTGTAACAAAGGTTATATCCTCATACCAATTATTTGGAATTTCATAACTTCCAAAATCTTTATATATAGTATTCATAAAAATAGTATCATTTGTGTTTTTGTTATCAGAATCATTCCAAAGACCATAACATCCGGATAATATATTCATACAACAAAGCAACATACATGTAATAATTAGATTTTTTTTCATTTTTCTTCCTCTTTATATATTGGTATTGTAATTTTAAATACTGTTTTTTCTTTGTTGTCTGGTAAAAATATGATATCCCCATTGTGAAGGTGGGCTATTTCTTTACAAATAGAAAGTCCCAAACCCTTTGTACCATTTGTGGAATACCCTTTTTCAAATATTTTTTCTGCATTTTCTCCTGGAATACCACTACCTGTGTCAGCAACAAGAAATGAAATATTATTTCCATCTTTTTCTTCAATAACTTCAATAGTAAACTGGCCATTCTGCATATGTCTATTGCTATTTACACTTAGATTAATCATCATTTGAACAAGCATTTCCAAGTTGCCTAGAATATATTTATTAGTCTTACCTTTAATTACTATAATATTCCCCTTCTTTTCTAAAATTCTTCTACAAACAACTGATGTATAGTGTAGATATTCATCTACTGAAAGTTCAATTAAAACTGCATCAGAAATTGGTAACTGCGGCATTTCAATCAACTTAGACACCAGTTCTGATAGTCTTTTTGCTTCGGCAGAAATAACCTTCAAGTTTACTGATGTTTCAGCTGTTACTTCATCATTCGCAATTTGATTATCCGTAAGTTGTGCATATCCACTCATTATAGCTAAAGGGGTTTTAATTTCATGTGCCATTTTATGAAAAAAATCAGTTTTCATATTATTAATTTGTTCAAGCATTACTGCGTTTTTTGCAATTTCTCGTTCTTTTATTTGTAATAAAATAAGTTCACGCTCGCTACGTGAAAACTGTATTGTAAGTGCTATAGCATTAAAAAACACAATTATCATTGTGATGTAAGGTTGAATATATATACTAAAACTATGGTAAGTAAAGGCCTCAGTTAACCATGACAGTGCAATAAGAATAGTAGTTAATCCAACAATCAAATTTTCTCTATATACAAATTTTTTATCGCATTGTCCTTGCCATAAAACATAGACTATGCTTGCAAGTAAAACAGTAGTAATCACTGTTCCAATAATAAAAACATTTTGAGTGTATATAATAGAAGGAGTAATAATGTAATAGATACAAATAACACTGAAACTTCCAAAAAAGCCCCATTTTGCCCATCTTTTCACATCCAATTTTAAAACAGATATTACATGTAGAATTAAAAAGAAATAAAATCCCAGATGAGAAATATATTCTACTTTGTGCAGAATGTACCAAGATAAATCTGGGAACAGAACCATTATATCTTTTCCTAAATATATAGAAAAGCGTAGAGTCGCGCAAAAACTAGCGAGTGAAAACCACAAGAAACTAATTCTATTATTATTGCTCAAAAACATTCCAATAAAAAATATTACAAAAGACAACAGTATTCCTAAGATAAGCCCATTACTTAAAAAATCTGCCCTATTTTTTTCTATGATGACTTCTTGTTCTGCTATATATATTTCATTTAGAAATCCATATTTATGATTATGGTATGCAAGCTGTATGATTATTTCTGTTGTATCATTTTCTGGAGTGAAATATATGGAAAAATAATTAGTTTTAGGAGTAAAATCAGACACATTATCACTTACCTGTCCTGATTTTGATATTAATTCACCATTAATATAAATATTTTGAGCATAGTCAGCAGTAAGACCTGTAAGACCATAAGTTTTATGCGATGGTATATCTAGCACTATGTGATATGTTCCATAGTTTGCATCTTGATCTACAGATATAGGCAATTGAGAAGAAAAATCCTCACTCTCATATAATTCACCTGGATACCATTCTGCTATCTGCGGGCTTAGAAGCACATAGTCTTTGCTTAAATCTGTTTGCTTAATCTCAGATACACTAAGAATTTCTGTTTTATCCGGCTTAATTCCTATAATCAATAAGTAAAAAAGAGAAGTAATAACAAAAAAACAAATCATAGTTATAAAAAATGATTTTCCTAAGATTTTTGTTTTTTCGGTGTTCAAGATCATACGATGCATATCCTCTCTTTTCTATTAATGATAGTTAACAGGATTGTTTTCGTGTGCAATTTTGATTTTTTCAATCAACTCTTCGCTATATATTTCGTTGTAAGGAAAGTAATCAATTCGATATGCGTAGTTTCCTTCTTCGTCAAAAACACCAAAGTTGATATAGTAAAATCCAATGCCTGCTTCATCAAATGTAGCCCTAATTTCTCTTAAAGCTTTAGCTCCTTGCTCATAGCTTACGTCTCCATCTGAAAAACTAACATCTATATCAATTACCCCACCTATTTTAGCTAATTCTTTCACATTGTATTCCTTGTCAAGTTCAAGCTTAGTGCCATCAATTCCACCACCATTATTTTCAAAGCCAACTATTCTTTCCTCTGCTTCTATTTTAGACATCAAAAATGCAGAAGAAAAAAAGTTGTCACTATTTAAAAATAAAGTAGAATTTTTTAATTCATCAAATATCAGATTACTTTCTAGCCTGTAGTCTTCATTTAATCGTTCTAAAACGTTCCATCCATTCGTGATGTTGTTTTCATACAAATCTCTTGTAAGATTTCCAAACATATCATAATATAGTGTGAAATGTAAATCTTCAATATCTTCGCTGTAGACCCTTACAAAATAGTTTGTAGTTTTAAAACTATAACCAACTTCTGATTTCAATTCAAGTTCTGCATAATTTTCTTCAATATATTTACCAGAATTCTTAGAAATAATCATTTTCGAAATAGGATTTCCAACAAATGCATTAATAAAAAAGAGCACCCCTAATATTAGGATAATTAGAACAATAATAGTTATTATTTTAATTGTCTTCTTCATAGCTTCTTCTCCATTAATATTATTGAATCTGTATTATTGGGGCAATCATATGGCTTATTATGGTATACATGTTAATATTTTACTTC
>CAYJEX010000003.1:0-2720 GCA_964369465.1 uncultured Oscillospiraceae bacterium | reverse complement strand
TATTATTGGGGCAATCATATGGCTTATTATGGTATACATGTTAATATTTTACTTCTTAATTACGATTTTGTTTTTAAACATACATTCATCAAGATGTTGAATATAATCCGTTATATTAGGGTATTCTTTCTTGTTATAATGTGCATAACCTACAGCAACACCTGCCTTACCATTATTATCAAATGTTTTAAATTCGTCTTGAATTAGAAGTACTTTTTTTTCTAATAAATCAAATGGAATGTCATACAAAATTGCCGAAAATTCATCTCCTCCTATACGATAACAATTTCCATAATCATTAAAGTGTTTCTGTGACAATTCGGCGAAATAGATTAAATAATTATCACCAGTTTGATGTCCTATATTATCATTAAAATATTTCAAATTATTCAAGTCAAATGTGACTATTATTTTACTTGCATCCTTGCTTTCCTTGAAGTCATTTAAATCCCTTTCAAAGGCATGCCTATTTGATAATGATGTCAATGTATCTGTATATGCAATTTTGCTTAAATATTCTGTATGCATCCCCTCAACCCAAGTACTTCTTAATTTTAAAGATGTTGTAATAACACAGGTCAACAGATATAATAGCATTGCTGTTTGAAGAGTTGCGCCCATGGAATTAGAAGTGCTTCCAAAATAAAATACTGCTAATTCAGTTATTGCGGCAAGAATTAAAAATGCTATTTGGAGTAGTGGCACCCTCCCATCTTTATTCTTTTTTAGAATAGTTTCATAAATTAATGAGAAGATATAATACAAAAATGTAGCTAACATTATCATATGTACTATCCACAAGGTACTATAATAGTAAGCTATATCTGCCATATGAAGAAATGTAGAGAAAAAGAAGTTTACAACAAATGCTAAACAAAGGTATTTTGATAGTGGTTTATGAGATGGTGTATACATACTGTCAATATAGAGAATAAAAGGAATTAATAGTAATTGTATCGACCAATATGGCAAATTCCCTACTATAAAGGTGTTACCAATAAAGAATTGTAATAAATTGCCTTCGCTAATTAACCAAATGGCAATGTTTATCGACAATAAGCTAAGGAACAATACTTCATTATTGTTTCTTAATCCTCTTGAAATAAAAAATTGAGCGACTAAAAGAGCAAGACCTATTGTTAATATTATTGATGATATTACTAGCTTTATAGAATTTTCAGAAATTAAGAATAATATTGCATCACTTTTTTCAGCTAAAATAATATCAGTTATGCCCAGTGCTGTTTTATCATCACTAGGTACAATGTCTATTCTTATAATGTTTTCTTCATGAGAATATGGTATATCTATTATATGCCATATCCCTCCATTAGGTGTAGAAAAAGTAGAACTACTATCTTGTCCGAACTCATAAATTATTTCAGAATTAACACTTACAGTAAATGTTTGATGCATACTTTCAAATATAATCACTGGCTTTTTATATTCAGCGGTAGAAACTGTCTTAATAAGGCTGTAAGGCTTAAAGTTAGTGTCTTGAGGTATAAAATCAGTCATTTCTATTTGCTTATTTAAGTCATCACTTTCAATTTTCCATGTATTAAGATGTGTTATAGATTTTTCATCATACGTTAAAAAAATCTTTTCTTCACTATTAAGAAAAAAAGACGAAATACACATAATTATTAAAACTACAATACAAGAAATAAACAAGTAAAATAGCTTCGTGTTCATATTCATATTTTTCTGCCTCCAATGTATATTATACGCTATTGCACTTACAAAAGCAATAAAATATCATATCACCTACATTTACACTAAAATTAACACACTATTTATTTGCTTTGTTTTAAAGATGTAATGATTTTGTAGGGCATTCATTTTATTTTTTTATTACTTCCACCTCATTTCAATTATATATATATTACATAGTATAGTTGCTTGTTTCTCTCGCCTTCTATATTTCTTTAACAGGATGTCTAATAACAGTTTTAAGCTTTGCTACATCAGTTTTTCTTGGATCACTTAAATAGATTTCATGATGATGCCTTGTATCGCTAATATCTATTGTAAATCCTTGCTCTTTGGCATATTTTTCCATTTTTTCTGTGGTTTGTGGCTCATTATCATAAGAACCTATATGCATACACTGAACGCATAAGCCCTCATCATAAGTAAAATATTCCATTTTGCTAAAGTCCATTTTCTTTTTTGTAGTAGCAGTTTTTATTGACCAGTCGAAATTTTCTTTTTTTATAAAATCAGGTAGTCTAATTAGAGAAATCCAAGAAAAATCATCTTTTCTTGTACTGTCATAGCCTTTTATCCCATCTTGCCACCAAAAGCCTTCCAGTGGTGGAACGACATATTCAAAAAAACCTTCGATTTTGTAGTCACTTTTGTAGCTCATTTTAAGGGTATACGCCACTGCGTATATTAGCTCTATAGCTTTTTTATATTCGCCATTTTCATCGTTGGGATTGCCTTTACCTCTTACTGCAAGGTAATTCATCTTAGGAATTTTAACTATACTTGGCTTATCTTTTGGCAAGTAAAATTCTTTAAATTCCTTTTTGAAATCAAATGCCATAACTAAATTCCTTTCTGTTTTTGTGATTAAAATAGTTTTTATCACACACTAAACACTTAAATTTAATTTCAAAACAAGGCTGTTAATAACTAATTTTTATAGTTGCTTCTGGTAAAGAAACGCCTTCGCTTTTTGTAATACTATGTATATCGTTTGCTAAAAATCCTAT
>CAYJEX010000002.1:89836-91663 GCA_964369465.1 uncultured Oscillospiraceae bacterium | reverse complement strand
TATAACTCCATATAATGAGTGTTCTCAAAGTTAAATGCATAAATAATGTTTGTGCACAGATTTTAAAAGTATATTAGAAATTCCAAAATTTATAAAATAACCTGAATTATTAGAACGAAGAAAGGACATCATATATTAGTAGAAATATATTTGTCTCCATGAGAAAATCTGCAATTACAGAGGAGTTTATTGATGATAAAATAGTTCTGCTTATCTCTCCGTCGAAGAGTTTGCAAAAGAGTGGAACTAAGTATAGTAAAAGATATACGATAATAAACCCTTGCACTAATCCTAAAAGCAGGCCTAGTAGTCTGTCAAAAAAGCCAAGTATATTATTTCCAGTTAACCACTTAAAGGTTTTCTTGAGAATGAAACCAGCAATTAATGTTAGTATTAAGAAAATCACAAAAACAATAATTGTTGGAAGAGGATTAGGAAGCGTTCCAATTCCTGTAGGTCCAAGAAGAGATAACATTGGATTTTGGAAAAAAAGTGTTAGCAAAAGAGGCAGTAGCCACATTGCTAAGGTGACTAATGATCTAAAAAGTCCTCTTCGATATCCGAAGACTAAGGAAAATATTAAAATTGCTAAAATTATTATATCTACTATCATACATATATTATAATATACTTTTTTCAAAATAACAATATGAGGAGAATACAAGCGATACATAATAGAAATATTACTAGCAAAATTGCATTAAAATTATGGAATAATATATTTAATTAAGAAATGAAAATAAAATTTAGGTTGATGAAGAGATAAATCGATATACTGTACAAGATTGACATTTAAAAGCATATATTGGATAATAAGATGTAGAAAAGAGGAATGCTAGGTGAAAAATAAGACTTTTAGAGAAAGCGTAAAAAGAGCAATTATTGGATTTTTTACTGGACTAAAAACAGAAAAAAACTTCAAATATTATACTGCAATTGCTGCGGTATTTTTTGCAATTAATGTATTGTTAGGTAGCACTTTGATAGAGTATGCTATTTTTTTTGTTACATTAGCTTGTGCTTTTTCGGCAGAATTATTTAACACAGCGATTGAACATATATCTAACATTATAAATCCAGAGTACGATAAAAAAATAAAAACATTAAAAGATATTGCAGCTGGTGGAGTCTTGGCAATGGGATTAGGATTTTTCATATCTCAAGGATTGATTCTAATACCTAAGGTGATTGAATGGATTTAGCAAATATGTACGTGACGATAATGCCTATTATACTAGGTGGTGTCGGAAACATGTTTTTTACAAAGACACAACTATATAAAAACAATTCAAAGCCAATGGATGGAGGAAAGTTATTGGCTGATGGAAGACCAATTTTTGGAAAAAACAAGACATGGATAGGGTTTGCTGGAATGACGATTATCACATGTATAATGCAAGTTATATGGGGAATGTTGTGTCACCTTTTAAGTATTGAAAGTATGAATCAAATATATGATTATAATGAGAACACAATAGCTTTTAATTTTTGTATTGGTTCGTCGCTCGGATTGGCTTATGTTGTATGTGAGCTACCTAATAGTTTCGTAAAAAGAAGGCTTAATATAAGGTCGGGAAAAACAGAAAAAAGTTTCATCGGAGTTATCTTTTTCTTTGTAGACCAATTTGACTCTATAATAGGAGGGGCTATAATCATAGGAATCGTTAGTCAACTTTCAATTCCTGAAATTATGAAGTATATAGCGCTTGGTGGAATTACTCATATATTAGTAAACATACTTCTTTTCATTTTAAAAGTCAGAAAAAATATTTAGAAAAATTTATAGGATATGCAATTATGTAAACATGCAACCATTGATAGGATATG
>CAYJEX010000002.1:0-89736 GCA_964369465.1 uncultured Oscillospiraceae bacterium | reverse complement strand
ATAGGATATGCAATTATGTAAACATGCAACCATTGATAGGATATGTAATTATGCACCCATCAAATGAGAATGCATGGAGAGGAGAAAGAGTTGATAATTGGAGAATATAATAAGTCAGTAATACTTACATATATAGGTATTGGAACTTCATCAATTGGAATATGGTTCGCTATTTATGGTGAAATAAAGTATGCTTTTATATGCTTAATATTTGCGGGGATATGTGACTTGTTTGATGGAGTAATCGCAAGACGTTGTAAAAGAAGTCCTAGAGCTGAAGCATTTGGCATACAACTAGATTCTTTGGCAGATGTTTTTTCGTTTTTGGCATTACCTACTGTGATATGTTTTGCTCTGTTAGACCAGTGGGGGATTATTGGAATTCTTTATGTTATAGCAGGAATAATACGACTGGCTTGGTTTAATGTAATTTCAAATGAAGAGGGAACTCAAAAATATTTTATTGGATTGCCTGTAACGTATTCAGCATTAATATTACCTCTCTATTATCTTTTGTATTTGATAAATCAAACAATATTTCCATTGTGGGGATTTTTTCTTATATATTTGGCGGTTTCTGTAGCATATATTGCTAAATCAAAAATAAGAAAACCAAGAGGTTTGGCATATATATTTTTTGCGGCACTTGCAATTTTAATGACTGTTGGAATAATAATGGTATAGATTTTTGAATAGAAAATATTGGGATAGAAAAGAAAAAAAATATAAAGAAGAAGTAGCACCCTCTGAAGAAAAGTTGAAGTTTCTGTATACTACAATAAGAGGGCGTTTTCTTTTGAAGTGTATTTTTGCCAGAAGGTGGTTTGCCGTTGTAGGAGCACTTTATTACAATAGCTCCCTTTCAAAATGTAAGGTGACACAGTTAGATGTTGCAAATGAATTTAAAAGCTATAATGATTACTTCTCAAGAAAAGAAAAAAGACATTCTAATGCAAAAACAGGAGAATTAATTGCACCTGCCGATAGCAGAGTAAGTGTATACAAAATTGATGAAAATCTTAAACTTCCTATTAAAGGTGGGATGTATTCAATTCGAGACCTTGTTGACGATGAGCAAATAGTATCCAAGTTTTCAAATGGCCTGTGCCTTATATACAGGCTAACGCTTGAAGATTATCATAGATACGTTTACATAGACAACGGAATTTTAAGTAGGACTAAAAAAATAAAAGGCATGCTACATACAGTAAGACCAATAGAGGGAAGTAAAGAAAATTATTTTCGGAATAGTAGAGAGGTATCTTACTTTGATTTTGATATGTATGGGGAAACAATTCAAATTGAAATAGGGGCTATGTTAGTAGGAAAAATCGTTAATCACAAAAAAAGCGGATTTGTTGACTACATGGAGGAAAAAGGATATTTCGAATATGGAGGCTCAACAATAGTTCAGATATTTAAGAAAGATACAATAGTCATAGATAAGGATATAGTAGATATGTCTTTAGAAGGAATAGAGGTTAAAGTGGAAATAGGAGAAAAGGTCGGAAGATGTTTAAAAGGCTAAATATTTATTTTAAAGAAATGTATCCTATACTTCCTCGTCTATTTCTGGGATATATTATTTTTGGAGAGATATATTTTATTCTTCTCCTTAATAATGGTGTTGTGGAATTTACCTTAGGGCCTGCCGAAGTGGTGGGAGGCTTTACTGTATTTAGTTTCTTGCTTTGGTTAAGGATAGCAGATGACTTCAAAGATTATCAACATGACTGTCGCTTATTCGCTCACAGACCATTGCCATCAGGTAGAGTTCACAAAAAAGATCTCCTGATTTTTGTAACTATATTAATTATAATTACATTGATAGTTAATATAATATTTATGAATAATTTTGTTTTCTGTTTAATCTTGTACACCTATGGTTCGCTTATGGCTATTTGGTTTTTTAAGAAACATAAAATTCAAAAGAGTTTGCCTTTAGCTTTAGTCACGCATAATCCAGTGCAATTAATACTTAATCTATATGTAATTTCATTTACTGTAATCAAATATGACTTGCCAGTTTTTAGCCTTTTTAATGTTTTGGTTTTGTTTACATTGTATTTCCCTGCATTGATATGGGAAATTTCACGAAAAGTAAGGGCTCCCAAAGACGAAACGGAGTATGTTACTTATTCGAGACTTTTCGGATTAAAGCGTCCCGTGAACTTTATCCTGATTTTGACATGGGTTGATATACTTACAAATATAATATTAGTTTGGAATTTAAACCATATTTCTGTGATACTGCTTGTGGTGAATTCGATGTGGATTACTTATAAGTTTAGCAAATTCAAAAAAAATCCAGAATCATTTAAACTAGTTGCAAAAGTTGAAAGGTATACATATATTCAAGAAAGCATAATGCTAGTAACAATACCTGTATTTCTTATAGCTGGAGCGATAACATTTTAAAGGAGAAAATAAAATTAAAAGCGAAAACCTAAAAAAATTAACTGAATACGGATTTAATGTCCCGCCATTCGTTACAATTAGATGCAAAGATGAAATTAAAATGGAAGGGCTTAAAGGAAACAGTTTTGCTGTAAGGAGCTCGTATACAGGTGAAGATAACAAAACTCAGTCTTTTGCTGGGCAGTTTCTTACCTTGTTAAATGTAAAAAAAACTAGTGTCAAAGATGCGGTTGAAAAAGTAAGAGCAAGCGCAAGCAATGGAGTTACATACATAGAAACTTTGGGATTGAATACGCAAGAAAAAGGAAGTATGGAAGTAATTATTCAGGAAATGATAGAACCTGAGTTTTCTGCAGTCTTATTTACGGCGAATCCACAAGGGATTTTAAACGAGTCAGTACTTGTTGTTGGAAGAGGATTTGGAGCAGGTGTGGTTGAGGATAAAGTTCCAACTACGACTTATTATTATAATTTGACGGACAAAATTTATTGCTTTGAAAGTCAAGAAGAAGCCCCTACATTAGATGATAATACTTTGAAAAATATATTTGAATTAGGCACGAAGATACAAAACTTGTTTAATGATTATATGGATATTGAACTTGGTATTAAAGAGAAAGAAATATATATTTTACAGGCTAGGCCTATTACTACTATAGAAGAAGGGGAAGATCTTATCTTGGATAATAGTAATATATCTGAAAGTTACCCTGGGATGTCATCACCTAGTACTCAAAGTTTTGCAAAAGTAGTATACTACCAGGCATTTAAAAGTTGCGTTAGTTTGCTTGCAGGTAAAGGGAAAACATTAATTCGCCTAGACAATACTTTTGAAAATATGGTTGCATCTGCGAATGGCAGAATGTATTATCAAATTAGTAACTGGTATTCTCTCCTAAAAGTTCTCCCTTTTTCCAATAAGATAATTCCTATGTGGCAGGAAATGCTTGGAGTAGAGCAAAAGGATGTAAAGATTTCATACAATGTAGAACCTAGTATTTGGATCAAAATTAGAATTGCCTTTGCTTTTGGTAGGTTAATGGTAACAACGCCAAAAGAGATGGATAAACTTAAAGAATATTTTGAAAGCGAATTTCCACGATTTAAGGAGAGGCTCGAAGTTACTGACGAAAACTTAGACCTAATAGCTTTATTTAAGGAAGCAAGAGACGAAATCGGGTCTAAGTGGGGAATAACATTAATTAATGATATGTATGCATTTTTGTACACATACTTAGCAAAAAGAAAAAGTGAAAATAAAATAGGAGATATCCAAAAGATAGAAAGCTTGAAACCAGTAAGAGCGTTAGAAAAATTAGCACTTATTGCAAAAGAGAGTGGATTAGAAAGTGAAAAATACAAAAAAGCAAAAGAAGAATATTTAATAGAATTTGGAGATAGATCTTTTGAAGAATTGAAGCTAGAAACTCATACAATGAATACCCATCCTGAAATTTTGGATCAGTACATACGTGCATATCGCACTGAAATCATTCCTGAAATGAGGAAAAATGAAGAGGCTATTCAAAAAAGTAGAGATTCTTATTTTGTGACTAGAGCAAAAAAAGGCATATATAACAGAGAGCTTTCTCGTATGAATAGAACTAGACTATTTGGATTTGTAAGACAGGTGCTTAGAAAAATTGGGAAGAACTTAGTATCTGAAAGAATTATAGAAGAAGTGGATGATGTTTTTTGGATATATATTGAAGAGCTCGAAGAATGCTGTAAAGAAAAGAAGGATATGAAATCTTTGATAAAAGAAAGGCAAAGACTAAATGAAAAATTGTCATTGCTTCCTGCTTATCGACGCCTTGTTTTTCGTAATAGAATAATAGAAAAGAACCCTAATGGGATAAATAACGAAGAAAAAATACTAGGAGAAGCTTGTTTAGAGGGTGTGCCTTCCTCTTCGGGCATAGTGACAGGGGAGGCATTAGTAGTAACAAATCCTTCATTAGAATTGGATACTAGAGGAAAAATTCTAGTTGCGGATATTACAGACCCAGGATGGGTTTTTCTCGTCAAAAATGCGAAGGGAATAGTTACTCAAAGAGGTTCTATATTATCGCATACCGCGATAATAACGAGAGAATTAAAAAAACCGTCTGTTGTAGCGGTTTCTGGTGTATTAACGTATATCAAAACGGGAGATATAATTAGAATAGATGGTGATAAAGGGACTGTGGAGGTTATAAACGATGAAAGTAATTAGACTTACACAAGAAAGTTCCCTTTACTTAGAAAAATTTCTGGACTTTCCGAAAAAAATATATTCTAAAAAAGAGTTGACAAATAATAGAAGGGAGGAAGAGTCTTTATTAAAGGGCAAACATATTCTATCTGAAAAATTTAATGTTGAGGGATTCTTGGCAATTAATCAAGAAGGGGAACCTTTGGCTAGAGCTATAGTTACTATATATCCTAATCAAGAAGAAGCGTATGTTGGCCTTTTCGAAAGTGTTCCGAAAAAAGAAGCAGCCGAATTTCTTTTTCTGCACATAGATGAATATGTCAAAGAAAAAGGGCGTGAAAAAATAATCGGGCCAGTAGATGCTTCTTTTTGGATTAAATACAGACTCAAAGTAAATAGATTTGAAACTCCATACACAGGAGAACCATATAACAAAAATTACTATTCCGAAATGTTTGAAAGTGCAGGATATAGAACGATAAAAAAATATGTATCTAATAATTATTCGATTATTCCAAAGTCTCACAAGAATCCATTGTTACAGCGCAGATTGAGAGAAACTTTGAAGAAGGGATATCAGATAAAGAGCCCAGAAAAAAACGAATTCAAAAAAGTGTTAGATGAAATATATCCTCTATTAATTGAACTGTATAAAAGTTTTCCTATTTTTACCGAAATAGATAAAAGAGAATTTGTTGAGAATTTTTTAAAACTAGAGCCTTTGTTAGATTTTTCAATGGTAAAGATGGCGTATCTAAATAAAAAGCTTGTAGGATTTTTGGTTGTCGTGCCTAATTATGGGGATATACTATGTGGAAAAATGACAGCCATAAAAACATTAAAATTTCTTAGGAGAAGGAAGAGGGCGAAGGAATATGTAATCTTGTATCTTGGTGCTGATCGAGAGCATTTAGGATTGGGGGGATCATTAGTTCAAATGATAAAGGATAACTTGGCGAAAAGAGGTGCAAAATCTGTTGGAGCTTTGATACAAGAAGGTAAAATCTCGGCAACATATTTTGATGAACTTATTTGTGGGACATATGAATATGTTCTTTTGGAAAAAGATTTAAGATAGAAGCAGTTGCGACTTTTGTCGTACAATTAGTATTGTTATGAGGTGGAAATGATGAGAAAATATGTTATTTTAATAATTTTAATGGCACAAGTTTTAGTGTTTTCTTCGTGTGCTACAACGGAAACAGCAGTTGAAAACCCAGCTACACCAGAGCAAGCTATTCAACTATTAAAATCACAAAATGAAAAGTATGTATCAAATACTACAAATGAAGGGGATATATCTCTTGCTCTTCGCGAGGAAACTGTAATTAACGGTCAATCACCATATGCTGTAGTTCTAACATGTTCTGATAGTAGGGTTGTTCCGGAACATATATTTATGGAAGGTATAAATCGTATTTTCACTGTAAGGAATGCTGGAAATATTGTTAGTGAAAATGCTTTAGGTAGTGTTGAGTATGGTGTTGCTCATTTAGATGCTAAGGTAGTATTAGTGCTTGGACATACTGAATGTGGGGCAGTAAATGCAACCATAAACAATATGGGACATGATAATATTTTATTTATTACAGATGAAATTTCTCATGCAATTCAACAAGAAACAGATCCTACAAAAGCCGAAATTATGAATGTGCAAAATAGCATAAGTAAACTCATGGAAAGTGAGATCATTGCTGATATGTTAGAGAACGAAGAAATTGAAATTATTGGGGGTATTTACAATACTTCGACAGGGGTAGTTGAATTTTTGGATTGAGTTTTATGAATTCTTATAAGATGTCTATATGAAATCATATAATCCTTATAGATTATAGCTTGAAATTGAAAATCTATTAAAAATTTGCTATAAAAAATATGAATTTTTGAAAGGATTTGTTTCTCTCACTCGTATTATAAGTGAAAAGGTAAAAAGACTTGAATAAAAATAACGATATGGAGGAATTTATTATGAAAAAAATCATTACTTTAGGACTAACAGCAGCACTTGTATTGTCAGTAGGTGCAACAACAACTTTTGCAGCAACACCTACAAAAGGTGTAAACTATGCCGACACTGATGGTAACGGAATTTGTGACAATATCGGCACATATTCAAACTTTATTGATGAAGATGGTGATGTAATTTGTGATAACACAGGGCTAAATATTGGAATGGGTAGAGGTGAAAATGGTGGTCGTTTTGTAGATAATGACGGAGATGGTGCAAATGACAATATCGGCAGTGGAAATGGTGGTTATTTTACCGATACTGATAACGATGGTGAATGCGATAATATTGGTACAAGCCAAGGACAAGGCAGAGGCAGAAATATATAATTAAGGGGTGACTTTATGAGAGATGAGCAGGACTTAAAACTTGTCATAGATATTTACGCAGATACTATAAAAAGAATTTGTGTGGTTTACCTTAAAAATATGGCAGATACAGAGGATGTTTTTCAAAATGTTCTTATTAAATATTATAAAAGTTCTGCTCATTTTGAAAGTGAAGAACACAGAAAAGCGTGGCTTATTCGTGTGACGATTAATGAATGTAAAGACTTGCTCAAAAGGTTTTTTCGTAAGAAATCAGTGTCTATTGATAGAATTCCTGAAATGGGGACTGAAACAGATTTTAACGAAAATGGATATGTAAGAGAAGCTGTTCTAAAATTACCCGAAAAGTACAAAATCGCAATTTACTTGTATTACTTCGAAGGATACTCGGCAGTGGAAATCGGAAAAATTTTGAATAAAAATGTAAATACAATCTATACTTTGCTCGCTCGTGGCAGAGAACAGCTCAAAAATGTTTTAGGAGGTAGTGAGCATGAATGGTAAAATTAAAAACGCTTTTTTAGAAATTCATGCTGATGAAAATCTAAAAAGGCAAGCTTATGAAAATGTCACCACGAAAAAGGCAAAGAATCATATTCCTTTAGGTTATAAATTTGCACCTATTATGGTAGTGTTTGCTCTGTTTATCTCCTACAATATGTACTTCACACCAGTTTCTTTTATCAGCATTGATATAAACCCCTCAATCGAACTTTCGGTCAATACTTTTGATAGAGTTATTGGAGTATCTGCAAGTAACGAAGATGGTGAAGAAATTATAAACTCTGTAAATCTTAATAACTTAAACTATGTCGAAGCCTTAGAAGTGTTAGATGACACAGAAAATTTTGTTGATTTTACCGACAACTATGCTGAAATCACAGTTATTTCAGATAATAGTGATGAAATTATCGCAAGCATTGAAAATTGCGATTTTAACAATCAAAATATGTGCTTTTACTCAGCGAATATAGAACTAAAAGAACAGGCTTTAGAAAATGATATATCTTTTGGAAAGTATCGTGCATATCTAGAACTTTTGGAAGTGAATTCGAGTGTAGAGATAGCAGATATTGTTAATCTGCCAATGAAAGCTATTCGAGAGATGATAGATAATAATGGAATTTTAGATGAAGATATGCTCCCACAAAGAAGTGGCGATGGTAATCCAAGTGGAAATGGTCAAAACCAAGGCGATGGAAATAACAATAGAAATCAAGACGGAACGCAAGGAAATGGTGGTCAAAATAACGATAACCAAAATTAAGGAAATGGCAATGGACATCAATATGGAAAAGATAATTAAAGGATATATGAAAAACCACTTCTAACGTGTAGTGACTCCTCAAAGTTGGAATTGATAGTGTAGTAACAAGAGCTGCTACACTATTTTTATGCAGCTTGATATGTTAGTCTGTATTCCACGGGACTAACATAACCAAAGTTTTTGCTTCGTTCTTTTGTTGTTGTAATACTCTATATATTTTTGTAAAAAATCTAAATAAAGACATGTAAAAAATCTATATTAATTCAAGTATTGATAATTTATTTATTACATGGTAAAATAAAATGTTATGTAGGAGTGGCAATCTCGTTACGATTGGAAGAGGTGAATACTTGCAAAAATATATGAGAGAAGCTATCAAAGAAGCTATGAAAGCCAGGAGAAAAGGCGAAGTGCCTGTTGGGGCAGTTATCGTGAAAGACGGGGAAATCGTAGCTAGAGGACATAACCAAATAATCAAAAGAAAAAATGCAACTTTTCATGCGGAAATAGTTGCGATTAGGAAAGCAACAAAAAAACTAAGAACATCGAGACTGACGGGGGCCACAATGTATGTCACACTGGAACCGTGTTCTATGTGTGCAGGTGCACTTGTACTTTCTAAAATTGATAAAATTGTTATTGGGACATCTGATCCGAAAACAGGGGCGTGTGGTAGTGTGCTCCAAATTGTAGATAATGAAAACTTAAACCATAGAGTAACTGTTATAACTGGAGTTTTAGAAGAAGAATGTAGCAGTATTTTGAAGGAGTTTTTTAGAATAATTAGAAAAGAAAAGCGAGGAAAAAAATTATGAAGAGAATAGTTGCACTATCCATTATGGGGATAATGATAGTAATGCTAATGGCACCAATGGCATTTGCTGACACATTTAAAATCACAGAAATATCTCCAGAGAATGGAACAACAGGAGCTCCTGTTGATAATTTTGGTATTAAAGTATATTTTTCAGAAGACATTTACACGGAATCATTTACTGAAAATAATAAAAAATATTGTAGACTTATTGAGATAAATGAAGAAGAAAATGAAGATGGAGAAATAATCGAAAAAGATGGTAAATCAATCGATGTGTTGGTTGTAGCTAATCCGAAAGAACCTAATATGATGATGATTCTTGCTGAAGGTGAAGGTGATGATGGTATTCAATCGGATACGTTATATAGATTTGAAATCGATGAAGGCTTTCAATCCGCTGATGGAAGTTTATTAGCTGAAAAAGAAGAAGTGGTTATTAGAGTTCAAAATACAACAACGACTATGGCAATAAGTATGGGCATGATGGCTGTAATGATGGTCGGTATGATTTACTTTACAACTAGAAGTGCAAAAAAAGAAGCAGAGAAAAAAGGAAATGAAAAACAAGTTGCAGTTAATCCATATAAAGAAGCAAAAGCTACAGGAAAAAGTGTGGAGGAAATAGTTGCTAGAGAGGCAAAGAAAAAGCTGAAACAAGATGAAAAGAAAAAAAGACAAAAGGAAGAAAACAAAGTTGAGATTGCTTCTGATAATGTAAGGGTTTCTAAACCTAGACCTATATCGGCTGCGGGTGCTAAATACGTACATCCAGTTAAGAAGAAAGTTGCAGAAAAAAAAGAAAAATCAAATAATAGCAATACAAACAAAAAAAATAACAATAAGAAAAAAGGCAAAAAGAAATAAAAAAAAGAGCGATTAAATCGCTCTTTTTCAAAATGCGATAGTATTTTGACGAGAAAAATATATCTAGACATAAAGTTTACCCTGGTATTATATTTGAGCATGAGATGTAAGATTAAAAAATGGAGAAAATATGCAAAGTATCAAATTAAAATCATATGCAAAAATCAATCTGGCTCTTGATGTGATTGAAAAACTTCCTAATGGATATCATTCTATTGATGGGATAATGCAAATCGTTGACTTGTATGATGTTGTTACTGTATCGATTGAAGAAAAAAATGCAAATAATGCAAATATATTAGCTAATGATGAACAGGAAGGGTATTCGGATAAAAAAAACCAAAATATTTGTAATGAATTTAAAGTGATAATAACTTCGACATCTGACAAAATACCTTTAAGCAAAGACAATATAGTATATAAAGCGTACGAAAAAATAAAACAAATATATGACGAAGTACAAAACGAAAAATTTGATGAGGTCTTTTCGTTATTAAGAATACATATTGAAAAGAATATACCAATTGAAGCAGGACTGGCTGGTGGCAGTGGAAATGGTGCAGTAACACTGCTAGCTTTGAATAAAATGTTAAAGCTAGAGTTAGGATATGAAGAACTTTGTGAGATTGGAAAATCAATAGGAGCAGACGTTCCATTCTCATTATCCGCACAAATTAAAGCGAATGAAAATGTTTTGAATGAATTCAATGGAAAAGGCTTTTTTGCCGCTAGAACAAAAGGGATAGGTGAGATATTAACAGAAGTAACTCCTTATAAAGGGAAAATTCTAATTAGTAAACCTATTGCAGGAATTTCAACAAAAGAAGTATATGAAAATTTGAGATTAGATGAAGCGAGTGAAAGACCAAATGTTGCAGATATGATAGAAGGTTTAAAGGAAGAAAATTTCAATAAAATTGCAAAAAATATGATAAATCTACTTGAAAGTTATAGTTTAAAAGTGTATGATAGTATTGTGTATACAAAGAACAAAATACGCGAAGAAGTATTGGCTGGAAAGGTTATGATGAGTGGAAGTGGCCCTACAGTTTTTGCGATTTCGCCAGATGAATGTGAACTAGAAAGGGCATATTGCAAAATAAAAGAAGAAAATTTGGAAACAATTATTACAAAAACTATGTACTAGATACAATGAAAAGGAGATGACAATGATAGATTTTTCCCTGAGCCGACATAAGCCATTGCGTGAATTGGTATATGAAGAAATAAAAAACAAAATCCTGAGAGGAGATATCCCCCCAGGCACGAGGATGATGGAAGAGGAAATTGCCGAAAATATAGGAGTTAGCAGAACTCCTATTAGAGAAGCGATTAGGCAATTGGAAAAAGAAGGATTGGTTACGCTTAAACCAAGAAAAGGTGCATATGTTTCTGATATAATAAAAAAAGATATGATAGAAATCCTTGAAGTTAGGGAAAACATGGAGGGTTTGGCGGCAGCTTTTGCAGCAGAAAGAATGACACCAGAGGCAATTCGAGAATTGGAAGTTGTTTCAGAAAAATTTAAAGTTGCTGTGATGCAAGGAAATACTGAAGATATGATAAAGTACGATACGGATTTTCATCATAAAGTAGTACAAGGTGCAAACAATAAGATTTTGACAAAAATGGTAGAGCAATTGCAAGAAATGGTTTTAAGATTCAGATATTTACATTACGATAATTTCAAAAGAGCGGAGCTTATGATAGAAGAGCATAAGGAAATATTAGAAGCACTTAAGTCTAGGAACGTAGAAGCGGCTAGTAATGCAGCATTTATCCATATTGAAAGATTAAGAGATATGGTAAGTCACGAATAATATGCTAGGGCGCAAGAGTAAATGTATTAAATATAAAATAATAATAAAAGCGACTCGCTAATTTTTAGGTGAGTCGTTTTGCTGTTTAGAAAAATAAGATGATTTCTATTTACAAATTTTGAAAGTTGACATCAAATAAACATATCCAAAAAAAATTCATAAAAAAAAGTGGAGCTACGTGTAAAAGGATACAAATTTGTAGTATAATTTTATAGTGTGAATGTATATAATAATTTTAGAAATGTTCTGGAATTAAGTTGTAATGCTATAAGCATGTATCAAATATAAATGAGAGTATAAGGATTGTCTATGAATATTGTAGAAAGAAGATATTCCCTTTGGCAAATGCAAAAAGGGCTGGATGAAAATACAAAAAAGGAACTTTCTGAAATGGAAAATCAACCCAAAAAAAAGGAAGATGCATTTTATAAAGATTTGAAATTTGGAACATCAGGTGTAAGGGGGATCATGGGTGCTGGGACTAATCGAATAAATACGCCAGTTATTCATAGACTAACGCAAAGTATTTCTTGTTATTTACTTAGCAAAAATAAAAAACCAAAAGTGGCAATTTGCTATGATACAAGGGTGAATTCCGAAAAATACTCAAAAGAAATAAGTAGAGTTTTTGCTATGAATGAAATTACTTCTTATACCGCAAATGAACCAATGCCTTTGTCTCTTTTATCGTATTCCATTAGAGAAATGAAATTAGATTTTGGAATAATGATAACTGCTAGTCATAACTCAAAAGAATATAATGGGTATAAAGTGTATGATAGAACAGGAAAACAGATACTTTCTAATGATGTTAGAGAGATTGAAAAATATATTGATAAAGTAGATTTATTTGATGTAGAAAATGAAAATAGAGAGGCTCCTAAAGGAATTGAATCATACCAAAAAGAGTTGCCTGTAGAGATGTATTCGAAGTATTGTAAAGCAATTATTGATGAGTGCTCACGATTCGACTCAATAGATGACCAAAAGCAAATCAAAGTTGTCTACTCACCTTTATGTGGGACTGGAAAAAAAATAATACCTGAACTTTTAAAGAAATCGGGTTTTGACAATGTATATAATGTTCCAAATCAGGAAAACTGGGATGGCCAATTTGAAACATGTCCAAGACCGAATCCAGAAAATGAGCAGGCTTATGAGGAAGCGAAAAAAATTGCAGCATCTACGGATGCAGATATTATTATTTGTACGGATCCGGATGCAGACAGAATAGGTCTTGCTGTAAAGGATATAAATGAATATAAGATATTAAATGGAAATGAAATAGCCACATTGTTGTTTATGCATGTTTTGCAGAAACGTAGCGATAATAAAACGTTGACTCAAAATCCAGTAGCCGTTCGAACGATTGCAACTACACCTATAATTGATGAAATAGTTGAAGCAAAAGGAGGAGAGTCAAAAAGTACTTTGATTGGATTTAAATATATAGGCGATGTACAAAACCAAATGGAAACATCTGGCAAGATTGAGGATTTTGTCATTGGTGTCGAAGAATCTAATAGTTACTTACTTTCGACTTATGTAAGAGACAAAGATGCCATAACTACAGCGATTGTTATTACGATGATGGCAAGTTATTATAAATCTCAAAATCAAACATTGCTGGATATTTTGAACAAGGCGTATGAAAAATATGGGTATTATAAAGAAAAATCATTGAGCTTTAAACTTGAAGGAAGACAAGGAGAAAGAGTTCAAAATGAATTGCTTAATGATTTGAGAAAGTCGTATTTAAAACTTGATTTTGGAAGCAAGTTATGTTCATTTGTTGATTACGAAAAGAAAACAACAAAATTAGTCCATGGAACAACTGAAAAATCGTATCCGAAAAGCAGAAAACTTATTAGTCTCCCGCCTGCAGCAATTTTAGAATTTCTATTAGAGGAAGGGAAAGTAGTGATTAGGCCGTCGGGGACTGAACCTAAACTAAAAGTTTATTTATTTTCAAAGTCTGATACGGAAGAAAAGTCTTTGAAATATTTGTCGGATATCGAAGAAAAAACTATGGAAATAATTGAGACGATAATTGCAAAAATTAAAAAAAGTATGAAAAATAAGGAATATAGAGAATATAGAGATGATCAAATAATTGAAGAAGAAAGAAGAGAAGCTGAAAAGCTAAGAGAACAAAGAAAAAGGGATAGAGAGCAAAATAATACAAAATGGTAAAAGGAGCAAAATGAAAGAAATACTAATAAAAATAGTAGGGAATCATGGATATGATGAAAATGATGATGAACCATTAGAATTTCTCACAGAAGGTAAAATGGATAGAGATGAAGAGGGACTTTTTATAGAATATGAGGAAAGTGAATTATCAGGTGTTCCAGGATGTATAACAAGAGTTGTTATTTCGCAAACGACGGTTACAATGAAAAGAAAAGATGAATTAGGTGAAACCGTGGGAAGTTTAGTTTTTGAAGAAGGAATAAGACATGATGGTGAAATTCAAACGCCTATGGGTCCGCTAAAACTAGAAATATTGACAGAAAACATACATAATACTATCACATATGATAACAAAGGAGACATATCAGTAGATTACATGATGAGTCTTCAGGGCATTGGAGAAAGTAGAAGCTCAATAAACATGAGCATTCTATAAGTTAGGAGGTAGAAATGTTCAGCAAAAAAACAATGAAAGTAATTGCCTGGATACTGCTAGTTGTAATGATACTTACATCTCTAGGAATATTAACATTTAGTTATTACTAGATTGAAGCAGTTGATGTGTAATGTAGAGTAATGCTTATAGTAAGAATATGGGGTTTATTGGTGTTAGGATATTTGGCAGAAAAGGAGGACATTATAGTGGAATTGAGAGTGGGTTTTGATTCGAATAAGTATTTGGAGTTGCAGTCTAAATATATACTGGAGAGAATAGGGACTCCAGATAAGGGAAGACTTTATTTGGAATTTGGAGGAAAGCTTGTTCAAGACAAACATGCAAAAAGGATTTTGCCAGGATTTGATGAGGATGCTAAAATAAAACTTCTACAAAAATTAAAAGATAAAGCGGAAATAATTATTTGTGTTTATTCTGGTGATATAGCGACAAGGAAGACGAGAGAGGACTTTGGAATAACATACGACTTAGAGGTTTTAAGGTTAATTGACACATTCCGAAAATATAATTTGGAAGTGAATAGTGTTGTAGTTACAAGATACAAAGATATAGCAGCTGTCAACATGTTCATAAATAAACTTGAAAGAAGAGGGATAAAAACATATAAGCACCTTTCTACTAAAGGATATCCTATAGATGTGGAAACAATAGTAAGTGAAGAAGGATATGGGGCAAACCCAAGAATAGAAGTAACGAAATCTTTAGTTGTAGTTACAGGGCCAGGAGGAGGAAGCGGAAAGCTTGCAACATGCCTTTCGCAATTATACGCGGATTATAAAATAGGACAAAAAGCACGCTATGCAAAATTTGAGACTTTTCCAATTTGGAATCTTCCATTGAAGCATCCAGTAAACTTGGCATATGAAGTTGCTACTGCAGACTTAAAGGATGTAAATATGATAGATGACTTTCATCTGCAAGCATACGGTGTAAGTACAGTTAACTACAATAGAGATTTGGAAGTTTTCCCTGTTGTGAAGAGAATTATTGAAAAAATAACGAATGAACCATGCGATTATAAATCTCCAACTGATATGGGAGTGAATATGGCTGGACATGCAATAACTGATGATGATGTTTGCAAATATGCAGCTAGCCAGGAAATTATTAGAAGATATTTAATTTCCAAATGTGATTATAAAAAAGGCAAAATAAGTGGAGATATTGTCGAAAGAATAAAACTGATTTTAGATGGGATAGGATTGTCTGAATATAATAGAGAAGTAGTGGGTAAGGCAAGAAGCTATGTAGAAAATAAAAAAACTAAAGATAATCAAGAGTCGACAGTATGCCTTGCTATTGAATTAAAAGAAGGAAAAACGATAACAGGTAAAAATTCAGATGTGATGGTAGCGGCAGCAGCAGCAGTCTTGAATGCTATAAAATACATGGCAGGATTAGATGAGGAAGAGTTGCTTATTTCGCCTTCTGTAATAAAAGCCATACAAAATATGAAAACTAAATTACTACACCATGAAAAAGAAACATTGAATTTAGAAGAAATTCTAACAGCGTTAACTGTCACAGCTGCAACGCTTAATGAAGCACAAAAAGCTTTAGAACAACTTCCAAAACTTGATGGATGCAAAGCACATTGCACCGCGATACTGAGTGGTAGAGATGAACAAACATTAAAAGATATTGGAATTGACCCAACGAGTGACCCTGAATACATGACTGACAATTTGTATTTTGGATAAAGAAGGAGTCGTATGTATTCACAATTTTTCATACTATTTGCGATGATATTCTCGGGTTATTTATTGCGAAAAATTAACATACTAAAAGGAAGTACAATAACAGGACTGAGCAACTTTGTCCTGTATTTTACATTTACTTGTATGGTTATATATAATGTTGGAACCTTATATATAGATAAGTCATTATTAGAAGATATTGGTATCAGTTTTTTAGTTATTGTAGGGCTTTTTGTAATCTATTCTATTATTGCTAAGGTATATATAAAGTTGAGAAACTTTCCTAAGCCGAAGAGAGGGTTAGTTGAAATATCTATGGTATGTCCTAACAATGGCTTTATGGGATTCCCTATTGCATATACATTCTTTGGCCAAACTGGTATGCTTTTCATGGCAGTTCATAATATTGTATTTAATATTTATATTTTCTCGTATGGCTTAATGCATATTACAGGAGAAACAAAAAAAGAAAAAATAAGCGACACAATTAAAGGTTTGTTAATAGTTTGTGTTAATCCTATTGTAATTGGATTAATTGTTGGTGGAGTTATTGGATTTTTATCAATTCCACTTGATAACGTTATTGGAACTTATCTTGATACAATGGGATCTATGACAACTCCATTGTCTATGATATTGATAGGTGGAACATTAGCAGAAACTAAAATTTTAGACATGTTTAAAAATCACATAGTCTGGGAGAATGCACTAATGAAGAACATAATTTTGCCACTTACTACTTTTGCTTTGCTATATTTTTTACCAATAAACCCTGATGCTAAAAGCATTATCATATTAGCATGTGCAATGCCTATGGCTGCGACGGTTGTTATTATGGCATCTCAACACGACAAAGACAAGGAACTAGCAAGCAAGATGGTTTTTTTAAGCACTGCTCTTGCAATGATAACATTGCCGCTTTTTCTTTGGTTAATCCAAAATAGTATATAGTTTAAAGGATGATAAATTTAGATATCTTAGGAATAAGCTATAAAAGAATCATAATCAGCGAAGTTAACGCGGTACTTGCGTAAGCTGCATTTCGAAATATAGAACATCAAAAGGGAGTCTGTTTTATAATGATAAAAATTGGTAAAAAAGAAATATCTAAGGATTTGTTTTTGTTCTTAGTTATTAGCGTTTTGATGGGGATGGTTTTGGCAGTTGAGTCTACGTCATTAGCGAATCGATTGTATGACGAACTTAATTTTTCTGTTATGGAAAGATCTGCTTTGGAAACTCCTAGGGAATTTCCGGGGTTAATTACAGTTTTTCTTATTGCACTGTTTAATGGATTAGGAGATAGAAAAACAGCGGCCGTAGCGAATATGATAGGAGGTGTAGGACTTATTCTTTTTGGATTAGCTCCAAATGAGTATTCACTTGTTCTTGTTACGCTACTTATGTTTAGTACGGGGCAACATCTTTATTTGCCATTATCCAATACGATTGCCATGACATTTTCGGAGGGAGACAACTTCGGGAAAAGATTAGGGCAAATACAGGGATTAGGAAGTCTATCAATAATAATATCATCTGGAATTCTTTTTTTTCTATATCAATTCATGAATATAACATACGCAACAGTTTTTACTATGGCAGGTGTTGCAATGTTTCTAGCAGGGATTCTTTTCTTATTAATGAAAAGTGAAAAAAAAGAAACTGAAAAAAATAAAAAATTTGTTTTTAATAAAAAATACAAAACTTATTACAAACTAGCGATAGTAAACGGAGCAAGGAAGCAAATCACGCTTACTTTTGCACCTTGGTTATTAATTGATATTTTTGGAAGAACGGTTTCGTTTATTACAGCGTTGTTTTTTGTAGTGTGTGTGCTCAATTTATTTTTTAAACCATGGTTTGGGAAACTAATTGATGAAAAGGGAGAAAGAAATGCTTTAAAATTGGAAGCAGTAGTAATGGCAGTTGCATGCGTGGGCTTTGCTTTTTCAGAACTTTTATTTCCTTTTGAAATAGCACTTGTTATTGTTGTGGTTTGCTATATACTGGATAAACTCATGGAATCTGCTATGATGGCAAGAGCGACATATGTAAGGAGAATATCCACAAAACAATCAGATGTTTCCAAAACAATATCAATGGGGCAAAGCATGGATCATGTTGTTTCGATGCTGATACCATTGGTAGCAGGATACGCATGGTTTTATGTAGGTGAATTTGGATATGTGTATGTGTTTGTGGGTGGGATATTAATTTCTATTTTAAACTACTATCTTGCTTCTCAGATTCCAAGGAAACATAATAAAACATAAATTATAAGATGATTTATTTAATTATACCTTTTCAAGCACTTGAATTTTTTGTATAATATATACAATAGATACAATGCTATGGCTAGAAAAGAGATGCTAAAGTGAACGATGCTATGGCTAGAAAAGAGATGCTAAAGTGAACGATCTACTGAAAGTAATAATTAATTAGTTTTTGCTACTGACTTTGCCGATGATGTGTCGGAGAACTGGAGGAAAAAATGAAAAAAATAGGTGTTTTAGGAACTGGTACAATGGGAGCGGGAATCATACAAGTAATGGCTCAAAGTGGTTTTGAAGTTGTTCTTAGAGCTAGAAGAGAGTCGTCTGTGGAATCTGGAATTGCAAAAGTGCAAAAAAATCTAACTAAACTCGTTACAAGAGAGAAAATTACTCAAGAAGAGATGGATGCTACTATGAGTAGAATCAAAGGGTCTACAGATATAAATATTGTAGTAGATGCAGATCTTATTATTGAAGCTGCTACAGAGGATATGGAACAAAAGAAAGCATTATTTGCAGAGTTGGATAAATTATGCAAACCGGAAACAATAATTGCTACTAATACTTCTTCGTTATCTATTACAGAAATAGCACAAGCAACAACAAGACCTGATAAAATAGTAGGAATGCATTTTTTCAATCCAGTACCTGCGATGAAGTTGGTGGAAATAATTAAAGGACTTACTACCTCAGATGAAACAAGAGATACAATACTTGAACTTACTAAAAAAATAGGAAAAACTCCTGTTGAAGTCGCAGAAGCGCCAGGGTTTGTAGTAAATAGAATATTAATTCCAATGATAAATGAAGCGATTGGAATATTAGCAGATGGAGTTTCTGATGCAGAAGGAATTGATAATGCAATGAAACTAGGAGCAAATCATCCTATGGGTCCTCTTGCACTAGGAGACTTAGTAGGGTTGGATGTTTGTTTGGCAATCATGGATGTATTATATGCTGAATACGGAGATCCTAAATACAGAGCTCATCCTTTAATGAGGAAAATGGTTAGAGGCAACAAGCTTGGAATGAAAACTGGAGAAGGATTCTACAAGTACAATTAGGAGTTAAAAATGCCTATCAACATAAGGGAGACTATATTTGAAAACAGGAATGATTTTGTTAGAGTTGAAGTTTCTAACTTAATTGATGAGCCAATACATCATCATAGAGAAACAGAAATAGTTTTTGTGTTGAAAGGTAGCGTTAGATGCAAAATTCATAAAATGCAATATTTTCTTGAAGAGGGAGATGTTGTTCTTGTGGATTGGGATGATTTACATTATTTCTATGAGGGTTCTGAAGATTTAATCTGTGTTAGAATGTACATAAAGTTGGATCATTTTTTGGACAAATATCCTAACATAGACTATATGGTGTTTGTATGCGAAAAAAACGATTTTTCTCAAAGTGATGAAATAGAACAAAATTTTCGAGTCAAACTTAATGTTGTGAAACGCTATATGGCACAAATTACATTAGCAGAGTTAAACGATGCTTCAAAAAATGAGGTTGAAAATATTGCTAATGAATTTATTGATGTGCTTGTCAAAGAATTTAGAGGGTTTTTCATCGAAAAAAACAATTTTAATATAACGCATAAAAATTTAGCTGTAAACGAAAGAGAAAGAATAGAACGAATAACTAAATATATTATTCAAAATCTTGAAAAGAAAATCACATTGGATGATATCGCCAACTTGGAACATCTAAATATATACTATTTGTCGCACTTGATAAAGGATAATTTCGGACTAGGATTTCAAGATTTACTTAATTATCTGAGAACTGAATATGTGGAAGAGCTACTTCTAAACGAAGATCTTAATATTACACAAATTAGTAATATTGCTGGCTTTTCCACAGTATCATATATGAATAAAGTCTTCGTGAAATATTACGAGATGACCCCATCTGAATATAGAAAGCAAGTAAGGAATGTTCCGCGAACTTATGGGAAGTCGTATCTGTTAGAAGATGTTATTAGTAGACTTAAAGGCTATTCAAATTTAGATGAAAAGGAAAAATACAAATCAAACCTTGAAGACTCTGCTTTAATGGTATCATTTGACAAAAAAGAAGTTTCAGAGCATCAATTTAAGTCTGAACTGTATATTGCTTCTTTGGCAGAACTCATTTTGTACTACAATCTAAATTGTAAATTCGATTCAATAAATCTTCAAAATATTTATGTAGACTTGAGAAATGAAAAAAACATTAATATGGCAAGTTTAACGGAAATGTTATTGTTGCTTCTTAGTAAATCACCTAATTTATCCATGATTAATGAACCAGGAAAAAACGAAAAAAAAATTGATGATATATCGGATCAATTAAACTTGTGCAAATATGATTCAAGCGTAATAAATAAAATGAAAAACAAGATAAAAAATTATAGCACGTGGTATGAATATGCGATAGATGAAACAATTAATGGCAACAGCATATTTTCGTCGATGACAGGGGAATATGGATTGATTTGTAATTATATTTCTACCTCAAAGCTAGTATTGATTGAAACGCTTAGTGCAATTAAGGGGAGATGTAGAATAAAAGAAGATACATTTATTGCAGAAAGCGACAAAGAGATAAGTATTATTTTGATCAATAATGAACAGACCGCTCCGAAGCTTAAACACTTCGAATTAAAGGAAGATCATGCAGTTATAGTCGTAATAAGACAAACTTTAATGTTAGGAGAGAGTGACAAGACAAACCTTTTCTCTCAAAATGAACTATCGCCTCATTTGCACAGCAGGCTCCTTGAAAAAACAAATGATTGTTACACAGGATTGACAAATATAGAAAAAACAACTTTACAAGGCGATTATAAACTTCTAGTAACAACGAAAGCCGAATCTTTTCAAATTGTTACTATACACAAAATATAAATCTATAATTTTCTAGATTCGATTTCAAAATTTATATTTCTCCATTAATTCATATATGATACGAATTAAATGATATATTTCGATATCGCATTTTCAATAATAGTAATAAAAGTAAAATATAACAAAGTAAATGGTAAACATAGTAGAGAGGAAATTTTATTATGGATAAAAAGATTTTTAGTGGAAAAAAAATCGCAGAGCTTAAAGAAATAGCTTTAACAATTGGCATAAATGAAATAGAAGGGTTAAAAAAAGAAGAATTGATAGAAGCAATACTTGAGAAAGCAAAAGAAGAAAATGAAGGGTTTAAAAGCGAGCCTGTAGAAGAAAAAGAGATTTTTACAGATTCTAGAAGAGAGGAAGATAAAGCCGAATCAACAAAGATTGTAGAAGGAATCCTTGAAATTCCTCCAGAAAGTAGCTTTGGATTTTTAAGATTTCATAACTTTAAAACTAGTGATGATGATGTATATGTTTCTCCTCAGTTTATAAAAAATTATAGACTGAAAACAGGGGACAAAATAAAAGGTAAAGCAGGGGAGGCAAAAGGCAATAGTAAGTTTGGAAGTTTGATATTTGTTGAAACGGTAAATGGCGATAGTTTGGACAAACTAAAATATCGTAGAAATTTTGATTCACTTACTCCTATTTTTCCGACTGAGCGTTTTAAATTGGAGAAAACAAGTAGAGACTTAGCTACGAGAATTATTGATTTGATAGCTCCAATAGGTAAGGGACAAAGAGGAATAATAGTTTCTCCTCCAAAAGCTGGGAAAACGACACTATTAAAGCTAATTGCGAAGAGAATAGAAGAGGATCATCCGGAAACGGAATTGATTATATTACTTATAGACGAAAGACCTGAAGAAGTAACGGATATCAAAAGATCTCTAAAGGGAGATGGAGTTGTAATTTATTCGACATTTGATGAACAACCACAAAATCATGTAAAAGTAGCGGAAATGGTTGTTGCAAGAGCTCAAAGAATTGCAGAACAAGGTAAAGATGTTGTCATTCTTCTAGACAGTATTACAAGGCTTGCTAGAGCATATAATTTAGTAATGCCATCTTCGGGGAGAACATTATCGGGAGGTTTTGATCCAGGGGCATTGCACAAACCGAAGAAATTTTTTGGTACAGCAAGAAATATTGAAGAGGGAGGCAGCGTTACAATTCTTGCGACGGCATTAGTTGAAACGGGTAGCAGAATGGACGAAGTAATTTTCGAAGAATTTAAAGGCACAGGAAATATGGAACTTCATTTAGATAGAAAACTTTCCGAGAAGAGAATATTCCCTGCTATCAATTTGAATAAATCTGGAACTAGAAAAGAAGAAAATTTAATGTCGCTAGAAGAGCTAGAAGCGAATTGGTACTTGAGAAGAGCTTTGGGCGATGGATCAAATCAGGAAGCAGTAGAAACTATACTGATGCATTTGGAACATACGAAAAGTAATGCTGAATTTATTGATATAATTAAGAAAGTTAAATTTTAACTTGTAATAAGTTTTAAAGGGAAAAAATGGATTTAAAAAAAATATTTATTAAAAATGCAAAACCTACAAAAGTAGGAGGGCAGGCAGTATTAGATGGCATAATGATGAAGGGTGAAAAGAAAATGGCACTTGTGATGAGATTGCCAGATGATTCGCTTTATGCAAATATAAAGAAAAGACGAGAATCAGGAATATGGACAAAGATTCCAATTATTAGAGGAATTGGGATTTTTGGTGGTGCTTTGATTGAAGGTGTTAGGACGATAATGAATTCCGCTGATGTGTTGGAAAAATACGAAGGCGACAATGCGCTAGAAGATGACAAATTTACTAAATGGTTAAATAAAAAATTTGGAAAAGATAAGGCGTGGAATATTTTGATATATTTTTCTGTTGTCTTTTCCTTATTATTTTCTGTTGGATTGTTTATTATTTTGCCTACGGCAGTAGTCTCAATTGGAAAGCTTCTTTGGGATAATCACATTTTTTTAAACTTGGTAGAAGGAATAGTCAGGATGTTAATATTCCTTTTATATGTTATTCTAGTTTCTAAAGTGAAAGAAATAAAAGAGGTGTTTAGATATCACGGAGCAGAACATAAAACAATACATTGCTATGAAAGCGGTAAAGAACTAACGGTAGAAAATTGCAGAGAATTTACAACGTTACACCCGAGATGCGGGACGAGTTTTTTGGTTTTTGTTTTGATAATTAGTTTAATAACATTTTCATTTTTGGGTTGGCCTAATTTGTTTTGGAGAATTTTGTCTAGATTGCTTTTGCTTCCTGTAATTGCAGGAATCTCATACGAATTGCTAAGATGGGCGGGGAGAAGTGATAACTGGCTTGTGAAAATACTTAGTTTGCCAGGAATATATTTACAAAAAATTACTACTGCTGAACCTTCGGATAAACAACTAGAAGTTGCCATTGCTGCTTTGAAGGCTTCCATTAATGAAGAAGGACCTTTAGGGGAAGGACTGTGCGATGAAAATGGAAATTTGATGAATAACGCAAAATTATTAATTACGGTAGGACAAAAGGAGCTAGTGAAATCTGGAATTGAACAAGGTGAGGCTAAAGTGCAAAGTGAACTATTGTATTGCCACATGAAAGGCATAAATAGAAGTGAAATTTTTAAACATTGGAACGATTCAATTATTGCATCAGACATAAAAAAATATGGTAACTTTATAAGAAGAAAGGCAAATAGAGAGCCCTTGGAATACATTATTGAAAAACAAGAATTTATGGGCATGACTTTTTATGTAAACGAAAGTGTTTTGATACCAAGGCATGATACAGAAGTGATTGTAGAAAGAACAAATAAAATTTTGGAAGGTTTGAAATCCGATACGGCGTTCTTGTCAAACAGGAAAACTGAAGAGGATAAAATAAAAATTCTAGACCTATGTTGCGGTAGTGGGGCTATAGGTATATCACTTGCTAAAATGCAAGAAGAAAAAAAAGAAGCTGATCAGGAGTCTAACATTGTGGATTTGACTCTATTGGATATAAGCAAAGTTGCACTGAATGTTGCAAAAGAAAATGCTAAAAAAATAGGTATAAATGCAAAATTTATTCAAAGTGATATTTTTGAAGCTTTGAAGAGTGATGAAATTTCAAATTTCCATAACCAAGAGAAATACGATGAAAATAAATTCCATGTAATAGTAAGCAATCCTCCATATATATCGATGATTGAACTTGATTCTCTAATGCCAGAAGTTAGAAATTATGAACCAAGATTGGCGTTGGATGGTGGGCTAGATGGGCTTGATTTTTATCGAAAAATTGTTAAGGATACAAAAGATTATCTTTTGCCAGGAGGATTTCTTATTTTTGAAATAGGACATGGGCAAGCAAGTGATATAAAAGAAATGATAGATGACGAAAAAATATATAGTGAAATCGAAATAATCTATGATTTGGCATCGAAAGAAAGAGGGATTATTGCAAAAAAAAAATATTGACAAGTATAAAAAAAGGTGATAATATTTATTCAATAGAATAAAACCTATGAAGAGGGAGTAAAGCTGAGAGACGATTTACAGCGAACTTGGGATGGTGGAAGCCAAGGAAATGCAGTCACAGATAAATGGGCCTCTGAGGGCGAAGAGAAAAGTATAGATATATTACTTAGTATCGGAGACGTGTGCCGGCGTTACAGGCAAGGGGTGTGATGGCACTCTGCAGAGTGGACGAATTTACTTCGTCAAACAAGGTGGTACCGCAAGCAACGCTTGTCCTTGTAATAGGACAGGTGTTTTTTTGTTTCATCAAAGCAGAGAACCCTTCGTTTAATTTCAATTGTTAGAAGGAGGAAGAAAATGAGTACTAAAAATGGCGTAATGAAAGAAGTTAATTTTGAAAGATACTTTAAGGAGTATCCAAATAAGGAAGGAAGATTCGGAGAATATGGAGGAGCGTATTTGCCACCAGAACTTATGCCTGCATTTGAAGAAGTGACAGTAGCATATAATACTATATGTCACTCTGCACAATTTATTAATGAACTTAGAAGAATTAGAAAAGAGTTCCAAGGTAGACCAACACCAGTATATCACTGTGAGAGATTATCAAAAAAACTAGGGACAACGCAAATATATTTAAAGAGAGAGGATTTAAATCATACTGGGGCACACAAACTTAACCATTGTATGGGTGAAGGATTACTCGCTAAGTATATGGGTAAAAAGAAATTGATCGCTGAGACGGGAGCAGGTCAACATGGAGTAGCTTTAGCTACAGCAGCAGCTTTTTTTGGATTAGAGTGCGAAATTCATATGGGCGAAGTAGATATTGCTAAACAAGCTCCTAATGTGGCCAGAATGAAACTGTTAGGTGCAAAAGTTGTTCCTGTTACACACGGATTAAAAACTTTGAAGGAAGCTGTTGATTCAGCATTTGAAGCATACCTTAAAGACTATAAAGATGCAATTTATTGCATAGGATCTGTTGTAGGTCCGCATCCATTCCCAATGATGGTTAGAGATTTTCAAATGGTAGTAGGAGAAGAGGCGAGAGCGCAGTTTAAAGAAATGACTGGATATTTACCTGATGCTGTAGTTGCGGCAGTAGGTGGAGGAAGTAATGCTGCAGGAATTTTTTCTGCATTCTTGAATGACCCAGTAGATATTTATGGAGTGGAACCTCTAGGAAAAGGAACTACTTTGGGAGAACACGCTGCTTCACTTACGTACGGTGAAAAAGGAGTAATGCACGGATTTGAAAGTATTATGTTGAAAGATAAAGATGGTGAACCAGCGCCTGTTCATTCTGTAGCTAGTGGGCTTGATTACCCATCTACTGGACCAGAGCACGCATTTTTAAGAGATGCAGGTAGAGTAAAATATGACTGTATAGGCGATGATGATGCAATTGATGCATTCTTTGAACTTTCAAGAATGGAAGGGATTATCCCGGCAATAGAAAGTTCGCATGCACTGGCTTATGCAATAAAATTAGCAAAACAAGAAGATAATCCAGGTTTTGTGTTAGTAAACCTAAGTGGTAGAGGAGACAAGGACATGGATTATGTTTTAGAAAAATATGGAGATAGATTGTAATAAAAAATTACTATTATGAAAAAATATGCAAAAAGTCAATGGATATTCCATTGACTTTTGTTTTTAAATATTGTATACTTGTATACAATCGAAGTAAAATGAATATCGAATTATACTTTGATAAATAGAATATTAATAACAATTTAATTATAGGAGATTACAAATGAAAAAAACCCTTGCGCACAAAATTTTAGAAAATCATATTGTTGAAGGAAATATGGAAGCAGGCTCAGAAATTACAATCAAAATAGACCAAACATTAACACAAGATTCTACTGGAACAATGGTATATTTGCAACTTGAAGCGATGGATGTTGATGAGGTACAAACAGAACTTTCCGTAGCGTATATCGACCATAATACTTTGCAAACTGGATTTGAGAATGCAGATGACCATGCTTTTATCAAAAGCGTGGCTAAGAGACATGGAGTTCTTTTCTCAAAACCAGGAAATGGTATTTGTCATCAACTTCATCTTGAAAATTATGGAAAGCCTGGAAAAACATTGATAGGATCAGATAGCCATACTCCAACAGGCGGCGGACTGGGGATGATAGCGATAGGTGCTGGTGGACTTGATGTTGCTGTTGCTATGGCGAAGGGAACTTATAGTATCAATGTTCCTAATATTGTAGGAGTAGAACTTGTAGGAAAACTTAAGCCATGGTCATCGGCGAAAGATGTTATTCTTAAAGTTTTAAAGACTCTTACCGTAAAAGGTGGAGTAGGGAATATTATCGAATATTTTGGAGAAGGTGTTCAAACTTTATCTGTAACAGATAGAGCAACGATAACAAATATGGGAGCAGAACTGGGTGCAACTACTTCTGTTTTTCCAAGTGACGAAAATACTAGAATGTTTTTAAAGGAGCAAGGTAGAGAAGAGGACTATATACCATTGTCAGCTGATGATGGAGCGGAATATAGTAAATGTATTAAAATCGATTTGAACACATTAGTTCCTCAAGCGGCTATGCCACATAGTCCTGACAACGTTGAAGATATTTCAAAAATAGGTAAAATTAAAGTTGATCAAGTTGCAATTGGGAGTTGTACAAATTCTTCTTATAGCGACCTTATGAAAGTTGCAAGGATTCTAAAAGATAAAAAAGTACATGAAGATGTAAGTTTAGTTATTTCGCCTGGATCAAGTAAAATTTTAGAAAAGCTGGCTCAAAATGGAGCTTTGGCAGATTTAATAGCAGCAGGTGCTAGGATAATAGAAAATGCATGCGGACCATGCATTGGAATGGGGCAGTCTCCTAAATCAGGAGCTGTTTCACTTAGGACTTTTAATAGAAATTTTAAAGGAAGAAGTGGAACTCTTGATGCTGATGTATATTTAGTAAGTCCGGAAACAGCAGCGATATCTGCGGTTGAAGGCGTCTTGACAGATGGGTCTACTTTAAGTGGCCAAGGAAAGTATGTTGATGATATGGTGGAAGTTGCATCGGCAGATTTTGCTTTTAATGACAATTTCATTGTATATCCGACAGATTGTAATAGATCAAACACAGATGTAGATATGGGGCCAAACATAAAACCTTTCCCTAGAAATAGTGCATTACAAGATGAAGTTTGCGGAGAAGTCACATTAGTTGCAGGGGACAATATTACGACAGATGATATTATGCCTTCTGATTCAAGACTTCTTCCATATAGATCAAATGTTCCGTATTTATCTAAATTCTGCTTTGAAAAAATAGACAGCGATTTTGCAAAAAGATGTGAAGAAAAAGGGGAATGCATAATAATTGGTGGAGAAAACTATGGGCAAGGAAGTAGCAGAGAGCACGCTGCGTTGGCACCACTTCATTTAGGAGTTGAATTTGTAGTTGCAAAATCTTTTGCGCGTATTCATAGATCGAATCTAGTAAATAGCGGGATAATCCCATTTGTTTTCGAAAATAGCAAAGATTACGATGATGTAGCCTTAGGGGATAAATTGGAAATTAAGGATATAAAGAAACAATTATGCAGTAGTAGCGTTAAGATCACAAATTTAACTAAAGGGAAAGAGTTTGCTGTAAGAGCAAATCTGTCTCCACTAGAATTTGAAATGATACTAGCTGGAGGAAAGATTAATTACATAAAACAGTGATAAAAAAATATATATACATAGAAAAACACATGTATATATAAGTAAAGTAGAGACACAGTAATAGTTGAAAGATTAAAATTGTGAAGGAGAATATATATGAATTATCAAGAACATATACAAGGCATAATAGACCATCAACTAAAAAGAATAGAAGAGATGAAAAAAGGTGAAGATTTTATAGATTACAAATCTCTTGACAAAATGATAATTGGGATTATTGGAGGAGATGGAATAGGCCCTGCAATCACAGGACATGCACATAGGGTATTGGAAACTCTTTTGGCAGAAGAAGTTAAAAATGGTAAAGTTGAATTTAGAGTTATTGATGGATGCACAATTGAAAATAGAGCGAGTGTAGGCAAAGCAATACCAGATGATGTTTTAACGGAAATAAAAAAGTGTAATGTGCTTTTAAAAGGGCCTACAACAACGCCTAGAAAAGGTGACAAATGGGCTAATGTTGAAAGTGCAAACGTTGCAATGAGAAAAGAGTTGGATTTATTTGCGAGTGTTAGGCCTGTTAAAGTACCTGAGCTGAATATAGACTGGACATTTTTTAGAGAAAACACAGAATGTCTATATGCATTGGGAAGCCAGGGAATATCAATTGGGGATGATTTGACTATGGACTTTAGAGTTATTACATCGCAAGGGACAGAGAGGATTGCGAGACTTGCGTTTGAATATGCAAGAAATAACAACAAAAAGAAAGTTACGATTGTTACGAAAGCAAATGTAGTAAAGACAACAGATGGAAAATTTTTGGATACTTGCAAAGAAGTCGCAAAAGATTACCCAGAAATAGCAGTGGATGATTGGTACATAGATATAATGACAGCAAAGTTAATAGATGAAAAAAGAAGAAGTGAGTTTGATGTTTTCATTTTACCAAATTTATATGGTGACATATTGACTGATGAAGCTGCAGAATTTCAAGGTGGAGTAGGTACGGCTGGAAGTTCTAATTTAGGAAAGAAATATTCTATGTTTGAAGCTGTTCATGGTTCGGCGCCAAGAATGGTAGAAGAAGGAAGAGATATATATGCTGATCCGTGTAGTGTTATTAGAGCGGGTGCGATGTTGCTATCACATATTGGATATCATCAAAAAGCAGATAAACTATATAATGCTATTGAAGAATGTACAATAAAAGAAAGAAAAATTACATTGACAGGAAGACCAGATGGTGCAACAGGCGCAGAATTTGCGGACTATATTTTGTCAAAAATATAAAGCCTGATTGATAAGTCAGAGGAAAGGAGATATAAATGGATATCTTTACACACTCCTTAGAGGGAATAGAAATATCTAAGGGAAATGCTTTAAATAAAAACTTGTCACAAAAAATAAAAGAAGACATTTTGGATGGAAAATTAAAAAGAGGAGATAAACTTACAGAACAAGAGATATGTCAAAAATATTCTGTTAGTAGAACGCCTGTAAGAGAAGCCTATTTTCAATTGGAGTCAGAAGGGTTGTTGGAAATAATACCAAATAGAGGAGCGTTTGTAATTGGCCTATCCGACCAAGATAGAATAGATATACATAAACTTCGATGCATATATGAAGTTCAAGCGACAGAGTGGGCGATAGATAGAATTACAGAAACACAATTAGAAAAACTAGGTGAAACATTTGAGTTTATGGAATTTTATACTGCAAAAAAAGATTATAACAAAATGATAACAATTAATTCCTTGTTTCATCAGGTAATTTACCAGTCTTCTCAAAATAAATTACTCCAACATGTTTTATCCCTCTTCCAAAGCTATGTAGGACATAATCATAATGCTGAAAGGGCGACAGAATACTTAGAAGAAATATTAGAAGAACATAGACAAGTTTATCTAGCGTTTTTAGAAAAAAACGCTACTAAAGGAGCAGAGGCAATGCAAAGGCATATTGAAAATTCTGCTGAGAGAAAAACAAAATCTCAGAATATTGTGTAAATATTCTGAGATTTTTATTTTGATGATTTAATATTTTACATTTGTTGCGGTATGTAAATTACGGGAAAGATGCTTTGGAATAGCTAAAATACGAATCCTAATAAAATATCCATAATAAAACTTACAGCAGGGGATAAAATTCTGCTTGTAAGGCCTAGAAGGATTGCTCCTAACAAAATAAAAGTTCCGTAATTATATATTTGCCAGTATAGGTTGCTTCCTTTCAAATTGAAAATTTCTCCAACTAGGTTATATCCGTCTAGTGGAGGAATTGGAAGCAAGTTGAAAATCATAAGCACAATATTTATTTGGATTATATACAATAGAATCATTAAAATTATATCGCCCATATCTGTACGTATAAATGTTCCTGAAAAATTGACGTACATAGCTAATATTCCTGTAAATACAATAGCTATTATTAGATTCATTGTTACTCCAGCAAGAGAAACTAGTGCTTCGTCCCTTCTTGGATGTTTGAATGCTCTAGGATTAATTTGAACTGGTTTTCCCCAACCAAACCCTACAAACAAAAGAGAAACTAACCCTATTGGGTCCACGTGTGCTAACGGATTGATTGTTACTCTTCCTTGTGTTTTCGGGAGGTAGTCTCCTAATTTATATGCTACCGCAGCGTGGGCGTATTCGTGCATTGAAAGACCGATAATTATTCCAGGAACAATTAGTAGGGTGTTTGTCAACCATTCTCTTGGATCGTTTAACATTCCGTTATTTACGGCAATCATACCAAGAAGAATAATAAAAAATACTGTGTTTATGTTTAGGCCTCTATTTCTCATGATGAAATCCTTCCTTTTTTTATTGATATCTTCGTTTTTTGCTTTACTTAATAAACTAAGTTGCTTTAATAATATTATACCCTAATTATAAAATAAAATCTATGCTGGTGAATTGGCAAAGAAATCATCGCATAGAAAAAATACTAAGAGATAAAATGCAAAATCTTACTTATAAATGTTATAATTGTGATATGAATAAAAATGTAATAGAAAAATTGGACAAATACATAGAAGAATCCCTTTTTTATTTTGATCTTCCAGGATTGGCAGTGATAGCAGGAAAAGATGATTTTTCATATCATAAAATGGTTGGATATAGCGACTTTGAAAAGAAAGAGCCACTAAATGAAAAACAATTTTTTCATTTGGCTTCTGTTTCAAAAACTTTTGTATCGATGTCAATAATGAAATTAGTAGAAGAAGGCAAACTTTTGTTAAGTGATAAACTTGTAGATGTTTTGCCATGGGTTAAACTTAATGATGATAAGATATGTGAAGTGACAATAGAGTCTATGTTAAGTCATACATCTGGAATAGGGGATGTTGTTGATTATGGATGGGATAGGCCTAGAGTAGATGAGAAGGCATTGAAAGAATATGTTTTGTCGCCAGAAGTTGTAAATTCGAAACTTTTATGGTCGCCGAAAGAAAACAAATTTCAATATAGTAATATAGCGTATGAGATGTTAGGATGTGTTATTAGTGAAATTTCATCACTCCCTTTTGAAGATTATGTTGATGCATCATTTTTTAAACCATTAGGAATGGATAATTCCACTTTTTTGACATTTAGAAGAGGGGAAAAAGTCATGGTTTCTGATGGCATAAAAACATCATTTGAATACGAATCTTGTGAAGAGGGTTGTGGTGGTGTTTGTGCATTAAAACTTGATGTCATAAAAAAAGCTGGGGGAGCAATGCCACATTGTAAAGATAGCGATAATCATATTATTCTCAAAAGAAATTATCCATATAATAGAGAACATGGACCAAGCTCTACCCTTACTTCAGATATATACGATTTAGAGAAATGGGCTAGGGCAACTCTGGACAAAAAAATATTTAATGAAAACACATATAGTAAAATATGGGATGATAAAGTAGTAGTTCCTAATAATGGAGAAAAAATGGGTCTCGGATGGTTCGTTAGAGAGCAACAAGGGAAAAAACTTGTGGGGCATGAGGGGACTGATGATGGGTTCAGGGCAAGTTTTTGGGTTTGTCACGAGGAGAATGCTTTTGTAGCGGTGATGTCAAATATAAGTAAATCGCCAGTAAAAAAAATCAATAAAGGAGTTTTTGATATCCTATGCTCAAAATAATTAAGGGAGGCTTGCCAGTTTCTCACGCACCAAATATAGAATTTAAAAATGCAAAAATGACGAACACAAGATTGATGGGCGCGGTTTATGTATATGCACATTGGCAATTTAAAGATTGCGCTGAGCAAAGTTTTCATCAATTTTTTCATATTGATACCGAAGAGTATGGAGTTGAATCGTATGAATATGTGTGGGGAGATGATCAAAGTGTAATTGAAGAACTTGAAGAAAGTGTTGCGGGATTTCTGGGTGGAACTTTTGTTAGTATTAGCGAAGATGAATTTGTTTATATAGTCAAAGAAGCGATAGAGAAAAATAATAACACAAATAATTACTTGGAAGTGAATTATGAAAATTTATCTTTCATATTAGGTAGAAAGATGCCATCACTTAATGTAAATGAACTGATTGGAAAACAGTCCGAAGAAATAACAACAGAAAACCAATTGATAAATTACTTTGTAATGAGGTGCTTAGGAAGAGATTTTAAAGTAGCTGAAACTCTTTGCTTAGAAAACAATATGAGCGAGATACTTGAAAAAATATTCAATAAAATAGAAATTAATTGCATGAATAGAAATAGAATTTATAAAGTGAATTCTCATAATAATTTATATAGATGTGAAGCCTTGGCAGAAAGAAATGGCAAGTACACAATATTTAATCTCGCTTTGAATATCTCGAACCTGAAAGTTGTTTCGATTGAAATTATTGGTGAGATGAAAATAACAGAAGTTGAAGCTGCCTTTATACTTAGAACAGAAGAATACATTGCTGTGTATTCCTTTGTGAATATTGATTATTTACTGGAAAAATACATGGCGTTATCGTTTGGAAAAACTATAACTGAGTATCCCAATGGAACAATGATAATGTATTATTCTGATAATAACAACCATGTACATAACCAAATTTTCAATATTAGGGATGATATTATTGGAGGGATTTTTGTTAGTGATATAGACCAATTCGTTATTTTTGCTCCTACGTTAGAAATGAATGAAGCGCTAGAGAAAATAGCGATGAAGTATTCTGAAAATCAATTAAAGGAAAGCGAAGAAGCAGAATATAGTAGAAGTAAAGCTAATGAAAGATTTAAAATAAAAGACGAAAGGTTTCACTTGAACAGATCTATAATTCTTGATTTTGCTCATGCGGAAGGATACACCTTTAATGAATATTTAGAAGAATTTAATGATTTATAAAATATGACAAAATTTACAATAGAAATATGATATAATTATGTTAATTTAGAAATATGCGAAATATGGAGGGAAAAGATGGCAGATAATAAAGAAATGACAGATGTAATAACGTTGGAATTTGATGATGGTGAAGAAGTAGAATGTGAAATTATTGGAACTTTCGATTATGCTGACGAAGAGTTTATAGCATTGGCACCAGATGATGGAAGTGGTGAAGTTTTTGTCTATGCATATGAAGAGACAGAAGACGGATTTGAAATCAATGAAATAGAAGATGATGAGAAATTTGAAGCTGTTGTTAAAGAATTTGAAAGTTTAATTGAAGAAGAATAGTATGAGAAATTTATAGAGCGAGCAATTAATAGAGAACGAATTACTATAAACTTTAAAAGCTACCAAACTAGTTTGTTTGTGTAGCTTTTATTTTTTAAACTATGAGTCATTTCTTCTTTTGAAAAAGGCAAGCCCTATCATTGTGAATAGTACTAAGCCTGTTATAAGATAAGTTTGAAATCCATCGCGCAATAGTACAATAACAGCAAAAATAGCACCAGCAAAGAAGCATAAGCTTAATATAAAGTTTTTTTTGTTTTTCATCTATCCCTTTCTCCTTGCATAAATATTAATAATTAGATAATTCGTGTCTTGTCCCGTTGAAAACATTTAAGTCGATATATTTTTGTGAAGGATCATACCCTTCTAGTTCCCCCTCAAAAGTGTATTGCAAAAAGTCCCAATCTTTGCCATCGGGGAGTTTGTCGGATCCGCTAAGATCTGCTATCCAAATTGGATTTTTAAATGTGTCTTTGATGTAAGTTTCGTAAAAATAAATATTTGTATATATGATAGGTTCGACGCCATAGTGGGCTTCTAATTCTTCAATTAAGGGAATTAATATGGAGACCACTTCACTTTTTGATGGAGGATTATCTTGATATTCTCCATAAAATTCAATATCTATAATAGGGGGAAGCATTTCAGATCTCTTGTCAACTTGTGAAATATAATTTGCTGCTTGAGTAATGCCAGGTGTCTCGAAACTTGTAAAATGGTAGGCAGCTCTTTTTATTGGGGTGTAGTATATGTTTTCCCAGTTTTCTTGAAAATATTCATCCACATGAGATGACCCTTCGGTTGCTTTAATAAATGCAAAAGAAACTCCTTGTTTGTATAGTTGGTTCCAATCAATATCTCCTTGATATGAAGAAACATCCACGCCATGTACAGTGTATTCTTCCATGAATGTCGTGTCGAAAGGTGGGTAGGAGTAAGGCTTTGTTGCGTATGCGATAAAAATGAGTAAGGCTGAAAACAAAACAATGAGTATGGTCCTTCCGCCTTCTGAAATATTATAAGCCGAATCTGCGAATGTATTTTTTGATTTTTTTGGAGTTGTTGATTTCTTAGTTGATTTTGCTTTTGTGGATTTATTTTTGCTACGAAACACCATTATATCCTCTCCTAAATTTAAAAGTAAAATTACACATAATAGATTAAAATATGGTAAAGTTATGGTAAGATATTTTATCGAACCATAATATTAAATAGAGTATATCATATAGGAGTGAAGAAATGCAAAAAATTATAATTAGTAGCTGCTTATTGGGTGAATTATGTAGGTATGATGGAAATGAAGTGTCAAAAAATACGATGGAAATAATGGAAAGAATACTTCCTATTATAAAAGAAAACTTTGAAATAATTTCTGTGTGCCCTGAAATTATGGGAAATCTTACAGTGCCTAGAGATCCTGCTGAAATAGTTAATGAAAGAGTAATGAATTCAAAAGGAATAGATGTTACTGAACAATACAATGTTGGGGCAACAATAACAATGGATATGGCCAATAAGGAGCAAATTGAAATTGCACTTTTGAAAGCAAAAAGCCCTAGTTGTGGGAGCTTTGAAATATATGATGGAACATTTACGGGAAAGTTAATAAAAGGCGAGGGAATCACAACGAAGCATTTAAGAAGAAATGGAATAAAAGTTTTTTCAGAACTTGATTTTGAGGATAAAATGCACGAAATCATATGATCGAAATTGAATGCAATTATATAATAATAAACATATGTATTTTCAAAATATTCTTTATTTGTTCTAAAAAAAATAGTATAATAATTTGTAAGTTAAAACTTACTAAAAGATATTGTCAAGTTGTTTAATGGAGGAAGAAATGAAAAAAATTGCAAGCGTGTTTTTGATTGTGACATTAACATTAGGACTGATGGTTGGAATGACTGGATGTGGTGATGGCGAATCAGACAAAACTAAAGTAGGATTTATTTTCTTAGGATCAATTGAAGATGGTGGATTTACACAAGCCCACTATGAAGGCGTACAAGAACTTGAAGCAGAGATGGGAGACGAAATTGAAGTTTTATACAAAGAATCGGTTTCGGATACTGATGGACAAGCTATAAATACAGCTATACAACAATTACTAGATGAAGGATGTGAAATTGTGTTTGGCTGCAGTTTTGGATATATGGATTATTTGGAGCAATATTCTAAAGATTATCCAGATAAATATTTCCTTCATTTCTCGGGAATTAAATCAAACGAAACAAATTATGACAACTATTTCGGTGCTATGGAAGAAGCAAGATACTTGTCAGGTATGATAGCGGGAAGCCAAACAGAGTCAAACAAATTGGGATACGTAGCAGCATTTGATGTTCCAGAAGTTGTGATAGGAATAAATGCTTTTACGCTAGGCGCACAGTCTGTGAATCCTGATGTGGAAGTACAAGTAATTTTCATTAATAATTGGTATGAGCCTACTAAAGAAAAACAAGCAGCAGAAGAATTGATTGCAGCAGGATGCGATGTTATTACGCAGCATGCTGACACAACTGGACCACAAGTTGCAGCGGAAGAAAATGGTGTTTATGCAATTGGGTACAACTATGATAATAAAGGATCAGCAGCTCCTGGTGCGTATTTAACTGCACCTATATGGAATCACGATGTTTATTATACTCAAGTGGTACAAGCAATTATAGATGGAACATTTGTTCCAAGTGCTTACTATGGTAATATGCAAGATGGGTATGTTGGACTTGGAGAAATGACGGACTTGGTTCCTCAAGAGACACAAGATTTAGTAAATGCAAAAGCTGAAGAAATGAAAGCAGGAAATTTTGCTCCATATTCAGGTGAAATTGTATTTACAGATGGAACAGTATTTTGTAAAGAAGGACAAACGCTAACAAGGGCTGAGATTTGGAAAATGCCAGCAGGGTCTTTGGTAGAAGGCGTAACAAGCAAAGTGAATGAGTAATTGTACGATTGCTGGAATATGAAGAAAAGTGCTAATGGGAGGATTTGTTGTGAATAAAATGTCCATAGAGATGAAAGATATATGCAAATCCTTTGGAGAACTTAAGGCAAACCATAATGTAAATATCAAAGTGAATAGTGGAGAAGTCCACGCAATACTTGGTGAAAATGGTGCCGGCAAATCAACGTTGATGAACATGCTGTCAGGGATATACTCTCCTGACAGCGGTTTTATTTTTGTTGACAAAAAAGAAGTGAGGTTTGCGAGTCCAAAGGATTCTATAAAATTAGGAATTGGTATGATACATCAACATTTTAAGTTGGTGGATGTTTTGACTGCAAAAGAAAATATCTTGATGGGGAATGCCAAAGGGGAAAAGAAAGGCAAAGAACTAGATAAGGAGATAAAACAGTTAACTGAGAAGTATGGGCTAGATATAAATCCAAGAAAAAAAGTATATGAAATGTCTGTTGGTGAAAAGCAGACTTTAGAAATAATCAAAGTCCTTCACAGAGGGGCTCGGATATTAATCTTGGACGAACCTACTGCAGTTCTCACGCCACAAGAAATCAAAAAGCTCTTCAAGATAATAAGGGCTATGAGAGACGATGGCTGTATTATAATGATAATAACTCATAAATTAAACGAAGTTATGGAAATAAGCGATAGAATTACAGTACTACGAAGAGGGGAGTCTGTTGCAACAATAAACACAAATGAAGCAGATATTTCGGATTTAATAGAACACATGGTAGGAGCGAGAACAGATTTAGAAATAACAAGAGAAATTTCAAAAGAAAAAAAAGAAATGATGGTAATTGATGATTTGACAGTCGTTGATGGAGAAGGAAAAGAAGCACTAAAAAATCTAACTATTACATTGATGGGTGGAGAAATTTTAGGAGTTGCAGGAGTTGCAAATAGTGGACAGAAAGAATTGTGCGAAACTATTGCAGGATTGATGCAAGCGAATAAAGGGAGAATATTCTTTGAAGGTGATAATATACTAGGAAAAAGCCCTAGAGATATTATCAAGTTAGGAATTAGAATGGGATTTATTCCAGAAGACAGACTTGGAATGGGACTTATTGGGACGATGGATATTGTTCACAATTTAATATTGAAGGATTATCAAAACCAAAAAGGGATTTTTTTGAAACGAGATGAGTGCACACAAAAAGCTGAGCATATTGTTGACTATTTAGATATAAAAACCCCAAGTATATACACTATGGTTAAGCAACTGTCTGGAGGTAATATTCAAAAAGTATTGCTGGGAAGAGAAATAGATGCAAATCCGAAAGTGTTAATTACAGCATATCCAGTTAGAGGATTAGATGTAGGGGCCTCTTATAAAATATACGATCTGTTAAATGAACAAAAGAAAAAAGGAGTAGCTGTTTTATTTATTGGAGAAGATTTAGATGTCCTTTTAGATCTGTGTGACAAAATCATGGTACTGTGTAATGGAGAAGTTACAGGAATAGTTGACCCAACTCAAGTTACCAAAGAAGATATAGGACTTCTTATGGCAGGCGGGCAGTTAGGGGGTGCGAATGTTTAAAATAGTAAAAAATGACACATTGCAAAAAAAGAAAAAGGCGACAATTCAAGTTGTAGCAGTTCTAGCTGCCTTTGTATTTGCAGGAATATTTGTTTTACTGATGGGATATAACCCTATAGAATTTTTGTATAGAATAATATATGGTGCTGTAGGAGATGGAACGAAGCTCCTCCAAACTTTCGAGAGAACAATCCCGCTTTTAATTACTTCAATGGGAATATTAATTGCGTTTAAAATGAAGTTCTGGAATATAGGGGGTGAGGGGCAAATTATAATGGGAGCATTAGGAGCAACCTTTGTTGCATTGTTTGTTGGACCTAACCTTCCATCAATTTTCTTAATCCCACTTATGATGATAGCGGGGATGATAGCAGGTGGAATATGGGCACTAATTCCAGCTTTTTTCAAAGTGAAATTTGGAACAAATGAAACAATATTTACTTTGATGCTTAATTATATTGCAATTAACTTCGTTACATATTTACAATATGGACCGTGGAAAGATCCTGCTGCACAAGGCTTTCCTGTCATTCCAAGATTTGGAGAAAATGCAATTTTGCCTGAAATCGCAGGACTTCATATAGGAATTATTTTTGCTATAGTTTCAGTTGTCTTTGTGCATATATTTATTAATTATACAAAAAAAGGATATGAAATAACAGTTGTGGGAGAAAGTCTAGGAACAGCAAAATATGCGGGAATAAATATTAAGGGAGTTACTATTTTTGCAATGCTACTTTCAGGAGGACTTTGCGGATTGGCTGGAATGGTACAGGCGTCTGCAATAGAAAATACCCTTACTGCAGGTATATCGGCTGGAATAGGTTTCACGGCTATTATTACAACATGGATAGGTAAATTAAAACCTGGAGTTGTTGCAATGATATGCTTTCTGTTTGCAATGCTTACACAGGGAGGATCCTATGTGGAAATTTCCATGTCAATGCCAGCGGCAGTTGCGGGAATGATTCAAGGATTAATATTATTCTTTGTCTTAGGTGGAGAATTTTTCTTAAATTATAAAATCATAAAAACTACTACCTCAAGAAAAGGAAATATGAAAAATAACTCAAAGAAAGAAGAACATGTAATTGGAGAAAATGATAAGTCGATTTCAAACGATTATCCAAAAGGAGGCGATGAATAATGGAAAGTTTTATTAGTGCGGCGATTGTTGCAGCGATACCAATTTTGTATGCCACTTTGGGAGAAATATTATCTGAAAAAGTAGGAAACTTAAACCTAGGCGTCGAAGGAATGATGCTTATAGGTGCTGTTATAGGTTTTTCAACAGCAATGTCAACGGGAAGCCCCATATTTGCAATAATTATGTCGTTTGCTGCAGGACTTATTGCTGCAGGGATATATGCAATATTAACTGTAACGCTTAGAGTTAATCAAGTAGTTACTGGTCTTACGTTAACAATATTTGGAACTGGGTTTGCAGGCTTGATAGGCAAAGGAGTTATAGGCAAAGCACTTCCAGCTGATTTTAGAGAAACGTTTGATCCAATAGCCATTCCATTGCTTTCGGATATACCTATACTTGGAGCATTCTTTAATCAAGATATAATGGTATATTTTGCATATATATTAGTAATATCGATGGTAGTATTTTATCGAAAAACTCAAATTGGTCTAAACACAAAAGCAGTTGGAGAAAACCCCGCCGCGGCAGATGCTGCAGGGATAAGCGTAAATATATACAAATATGCTAATATACTGATAGGTGGAGGATTATGCGGATTAGGTGGAGCATATATGGCTATTGTGTATATAGGTATATGGCAAGATAATATAGTTGCAGGGCGTGGGTGGATAGCTGTTGCTTTAGTAATATTTGCATCATGGAGACCTGTTAAAGCGTTTGTTGGAGCCTTAATTTTTGGAGCATTAGGGATATTGGGTTTCAGACTGCAAGCTATGGGAATATATTTTTCACAATATATAATAGATATGGTCCCTTATGTAATGACTATATTAATTGTAATTTTAAGCACATACAAAAACAAGAAGGAAGATCAGCCACCACAGTCATTAAGTGTGCCATATTTTAGAGAAGATAGATAAAGGATATGAATGCAAAGAAGAATAAAAAACTATGAAGAGAAATGGGGGTATATTATGGATGTTATTTTTAAAAGAAGAAGTGTTAGGTCATATTTAGACAAACCTGTAGAAAAAGAAAAAATTGAAAAATTGCTCAGTGCAGCAATGCAAGCACCATCTGCAAAAAATCAACAACCATGGGAATTTTTAGTTCTAGAAAGCAAAGAGGTATTAGACAAACTATCTAATGTGCATCAATTTGCAGGTTTTTTGTCTAAAGCAAGTGCTGCAATAATAATACTGAAGAACGAAGAAGGATTGACTGTGGCTAATAAAGCAGAACAAGATTTAGGAGCTTGCGTCCAGAATATTTTGTTAGAAGCAACAGAATTAGAGTTAGGTACTTGTTGGATAGGGATATATCCAGATGAAGATAGAATAACATTTATTGAAGAAATGTTTGATATGCCATCGCATGTACAACCATTCGCAATAGTCTCTATAGGGTATCCCAAAAAGGAAGACGCGCACAGGTTTACTGATAGATATAATCCAGACAAAGTACATTATGAGAAATATTAGGGATATTATTTTGACGACATAAACAATGAAAAGAAGTTAAAGAAATAAGCTGAAGAAATAAAATGTATAACAATCTAAAATAAAATAATATTTTCATAGAAAATGATAAAATAAGGGATGACTTTAAAAAGGCTTCTATCTTCGGAGAGAGGTAAAAGAGAAAATTTATCTTATTTCATAAAAATGGCATAAATACGATTTAAAAAAACAAAAAAAGCTTGCAAATAAAAAAAAGTGATGGTATACTAGAGTTAGTTATTTATAACTAACTCTTTTGCGATGAGGGAGTACCCCTAGAAAGAAATAAGGATGGAAAAAAAGATGAGTATACATACAGCGGAAATAGGACAGGAGTATATCGTAAAGGGTATAGATACTGGCGACGATGAGATGAAAAATTTTCTTTTTACATTGGGATGCTATAGTGGAGAGAAAATAAAATTAATTTCTACATTGAACAAAAGTTATGTGATATTGATAAAAAATACTAGATATGGAATAGACGCAGATTTAGCTAAAGCTATTTTAATATAAGTTTATTTAATAAATTAGTGCCAGAAGGCACTAAAAAAATGAATGGCAAGTTAGTTTAAACTAACTACAGTAAGAGAAGAAATATCATTATAACTTGTATTTTCGAGAGTAAGGAGGGGCAAAATGAGTATAGCAATAATAGGTGGAAATGAAAGAATGGAAAGAAGATATAAAGATTTGTGTGCGGAGCATAATTGTAACGCAAAAATATTTACAAAACCTAAAGGAATAAAAAATAAAATTGGGAAGCCAGATATGGTCATATTATTTACGAATACAGTTTCTCATAAGATGATAGAACAAACACTTTCTTCTATCGGATCAGAAGAAGCAAAAGTTGTGAGATCACACTCGAGTTCTGTTTCTTCACTCAAAAGTATACTGGAAGAGCATGTGGTTTAGAGAAGTTGCTTTACGGAAATGGGTGAATTAATTTTTAGCTTAGAGAAATTTGTTAAACTTTTTCAAAAAAAGTGTTGCGTAATAATATAAGTATATGTTAATATATATAAAGTTAGTTAATATTAACTAACCGATTGTTTATTTAATATGTTATATTTCGGTATTATATCAGTCTGTAATGAAACGAGTTATAATTATAATTTGCACTTATGGGGAGGGAAATTCAAAAATGAGAATTGCATTAACAGGTAATCCTAATAGTGGGAAAACCACAATGTACAACGCGTTAACAGGTAAGACGGAACGTGTTGGAAACTGGGCAGGAGTTACTGTAAAGGTAAACGAAGCTGATTTAAAGAAAAGTATTTATGATGGCGAAGAAATAAAAATTGTCGATTTGCCAGGAGCGTATTCTTTATCACCATTTACATCAGAAGAGTCAATAACAAAAAACTTTATTATTGATGAAAAACCAGATGTGCTTATTGATATCGTTGACGCAGACAATTTGAGCAGAAGTTTGTTTATGGCTACACAATTATTGGAATTAGGTATTCCAATGATTATTGCACTTAACAAAAGCGATGTTGCAAGCAAAAAGGGGATTGAAGTTGACGCCAAAGCGTTGGCAGCTGAGTTAAAATGTCAAGTAATAGAAACAGTTGCGAGTGCAGGATCAAATAATGGAATAAAAGAACTAATTGCGGCGGCAGTGGCTCTAAAAGGAAAAACACAAGAAGCGCCATTTATGTTAAAAGATGTAGATAATACAAGTGCAGAATCTCTTGAACAAGCAGATAAAGCGAGATTTGATTTTTCTAATGCAATTGTTGCTAAAGTAGAAAAAAGAACAGCAGAAGCAAATAAACCAACAATTCATGATAAGATTGACAAGGTGTTTGCAAACACATTTTTTGGAATAGTTATATTCGTAGGAGTTATGTATGGCCTGTTATGGATATCACAAAGTTGGTTAGGACCTATCATTGCGGATTGGCTTGTAGGTGGACTAGAAGGTATAATGGAAAGTGTTAGAGGAGCACTTGAAGGATCTAACGATTTCTTGATTGCACTTTTGGTGGACGGCCTAATTGGTGGATTTATTGCTGTAATAGGATTTTTACCATTAATCATGGTTATGTTCTTCTTGATTTCGTTGCTAGAAGATTGTGGATATATGGCAAGAGTAGCTGTTGTAATGGATAGAATTTTCAAACATGTAGGACTTTCAGGAAAGTCAGTAATTCCTATGGTAATAGGTACAGCTTGTGCTATCCCTGGTATCGCAGCATCTAGAACTATCAAAGACCAAAAACAAAGAGCAACAACTGCGATGCTTACTCCATTTATGCCTTGCGGAGCAAAACTTCCAGTTATAGCATTGTTTGCTGGAGCGTTTTTCCCAGAACAAGGATGGGTAGCTCCAACAACGTATTTTGTTGGTATATTATTAATCCTAGTGGGGGCTTTAGTTATTAGAAAAATCACAGGAAGCTCTAAAAAATCTGCATATTTTATTATTGAAATGCCTGCATACAAAGGACCTAGCCTAAAAATTGCATTGTTTGCAATGCTAGGCAGAGCTAAATCTTTCATAATTAAAGCTGGTACAATTATAGTGATTTGTAATGCGTTTGTATTTATAATGCAATCGTTTGATTGGAGTTTCACTCTACTTGCAGAAGGGCAAGAAGATCAAAGCATCCTTGCTTCAATAGCTTCTCCTTTCGCGTTGTTATTAGCACCGCTTGGATTTGGAATGTGGCAACTTGCAGCGGCAGCAATCACAGGATTTATTGCAAAAGAAAACGTAGTTGCAACTTTAGCACTTACTTATGGAATAACAAGATTTATAGATTTAGATGAACTTGCTATGACAGGCGAAGCGTCAGCAGTAGCAGGAGCAATGGGAATAACATCAGTAGCAGCTCTTGCTTACTTATTCTTCAACCTATATACGCCACCTTGTTTTGCAGCTATCGGTTCGATGAATGCTGAAATCGAAAGCAAAAAATGGTTCTGGTCAGGCATTGCACTACAATTTGGATCTGGATATGTTGTTGCGTTCTTGGTATACCAAATTGGTACTTTAATCACTATGGGCGAATTAGGAACAGCATTTGTGCCTGGACTTATATTTGTAGTAGCAGTAGTTGCTTTAGTAATATGGCTAATGGTAAGAAAGAAAAAACCTGTATTGGCATAAAAGCTGATTGACCTACAGATTTAAGAATTTTATAATTTATATGCGTGGGTGTGAATTTTACATATCTGCGCATATTATTTTTATCATGATTTTATATAAATGGGTATAATAAGCATATGAGTAGTTTGAGAAAAGGAGGATGAAATATGGGGAATATTGTTATAGTGTTGATAATTTTTGCTATATTGGCAACAGCTATAGTGTATGTGGTTGTCCAGAAGAAAAAAGGAGTAGTATGTGTTGGTTGTCCAGATGCCGATTCGTGTGCTAGCAAAAAATCTAGCATGGGTGATAAAGTATCGGAATGTTGTGGAAGTCATACGACAGCAAGCGATAATGTGTCAGCGTGCTGTGGAACTCATGGGCCGCATGGGTGTGGGCAACATAAGAGATAATACCTCTTCGTAGATGTTGATTTTGATTGGTGAAGGAATTTTAAAACAAGCTCCTTTACAATAAAATAGCATGGAATGAAAACTACTATTTGAGGTTGCGAAAATAACTAATATTTTTAGAAAAAATACAAAAAAAACATTCAAAAATAAGTTGAAATAACAATATAAAAATGTTATACTTTTTTTGATGAATTAATGTGCAATAATTGAGGGGAGTATTATAATGAAACTGATGAAAAAACTAGCTATAATTAGTATGGCAATTATGATGACGTTTGCTATTACTGCTTGTGGTGGAAATGAAGAGCTTGCAGAACATGCAGGAAACTGGGAATCTACAAAAATAGAGATGGAAGGTTTTGATATGTCTGGCTTAATGGAGATTACTCTTACACTAGAGGATAATGGAAGCGGAGTGATTTCTATGGATGGAGAAGCATATGATCTGGATTGGGGGATGTCTTCTGGCAAAGTAATGATAGATCAAGCTGGAGATGAATTTGTAGGCGAGGTAGATGGCGATACAATGATTCTTGACATGGGAGATGAAATCATAGTTACGCTAGTAAAAATGTAGGCAAATATAAATGATTGTTTTTCGCAAGTGAAACAATCATTTTTTTGATTATAAAGTATGGAATTTTTATATTAGTAAAAGAGGTGCATTTGCTGGATTGTCCTAAAATTACTTGAACTATTAACGAAAAAGTGGTATACTTTATTCAATAAATTAATGTGCAATAATTGAGGGGAGTATTATAATGAAACTGATGAAAAAAATAGCAATTATAAGTATGGTAATGATGATGACTTTCGCTATTGCTGCTTGCGGTGGAAGCGAAGACTTATCGGAATATGCAGGCAAATGGGAATCTGTAAATGTACAAATTGATGGCGCAGATTATGGGGATATTTTATCATTTAGCGTTATGTTAGAGGGTGATGGCAGTGGTGAGATGGACTATGATGGAGATGTATTTGATGTTGATTGGGAAGTATCTTCGGGCGTTGTAATGATTGACGACGGCGTTGATGTAGCTGAAGGTGTAGTAGAAGGGAATACAATGACTCTTGACATAGGAGAAGGGGTTATATTCGTATTAGAAAAAATGTAATAACGATATATATTTATTCTAAAACTATATTATAATAATCAGTTTGGAAACTACGAAATAAAATAAAAAAGGAGACTTTTGTCTCCTTTTTGTAAATTTTCAAGAAATATGCATGTTTTGTGAATGATATTTCTTTTTTATCTTGTATTTATAGAGATTGTGATGTATAATATATCTTATAAATGAATAAATATACATTCGGTTATAAATAGCTTTGCATATCTATTTATGTGTATGCATATGTATATATAGAAATGTGTGCATATATACATACATGTACATTAAAAGCAGTGTTTTAAGGAAATAAAGAGAGAAATAAGTGACAAGAGGAAATGTTCGGGAGGGGAAAATGGTAGCAGGAGAAAAAATAATATTAGCATATTCTGGTGGGTTGGATACATCGGTAATAATACCTTGGCTAAAAGAGAATTATCAATATACAGTAATTGCTGTGTGTTGCGATGCAGGACAAAAAGAAGATTTTGAAGCTATAAAGGATAAAGCAATCAAATCAGGTGCAGAAAAATGCTATGTGGTAGATATGAGAAAAGAATTTGTAGAAGACTTCATATGGCCTACTTTAAAGGCGGGAGCCGTATATGAAAACTCATATTTACTAGGAACATCTATGGCGAGACCATTAATGGCGAAATCGCTAGTAGACATTGCAAGACAAGAGCAAGCATATTATATTTGCCATGGTTGTACGGGAAAAGGTAATGACCAAGTTAGATTTGAAACTACTGTAAAAGCGCTTGATCCATCTATAAAAATAATAGCTCCATGGAGAGAGTGGGAATTAACGTCAAGAGAAGATTGTATCGAATATGCAAAAAAACACAACGTCCCAATTGCTCAAACTTCAGAAAAAATATATAGTAGAGATGAAAATATATGGCATATAAGTCATGAAGGTGGAAATTTAGAAAATCCTTGGAACGAACATTTAGACGATATACATGTATTGAGCATGCCTATAGAACAAGCTCCAGATGTAGCTGAATATGTAGAGATTGATTTTGAAAAAGGAGTTCCTGTAGGTATAAATGGCGAAAAATTAGATTCACTTCAACTTCTTGAAACATTAAATGCATTGGGGAGTAAGCATGCAGTAGGAACAATAGATATTATCGAAAACAGGCTTGTTGGAATGAAGTCGAGAGGTGTGTACGAAACGCCAGGAGGAACTATATTATATAGTGCACATGAAGCTTTGGAAAAGCTAATTTTGGATAGAGATACTATGCATTATAAAAACATTGTAGCTGCTAAATTTTCTCAATTAGTTTATGATGGATTGTGGTATACTCCTCTTAGAGAAGCAATTTCTGCATTTGTTGATTCTACTCAAGAATTAGTTACAGGTACAGTAAAAATAAAATTGTACAAAGGACATGCTATTTCAGCAGGGACGAAATCAATTAACTCGCTTTATAGTGAAGAATTTGCAACTTTTAGTAAAGATGAAGTATATTCTCAAAGTGATGCAGAAGGCTTTATTAATTTGTTCTCATTGCCATTAAAGATTAGGGCTATTCAAAAGGAAATGAAGGAAGGGATACCAAGTGAAAAAGAAACTTTGGACAGGAAGGTTTACAAAGGCGGCGACTTCATCTGTTAATGATTTCAATGCTTCAATACACTTTGACAAAAGACTATATTGTCAAGATATTCAAGGTAGCATTGCGCACGCAAATATGCTTTCAAAACAAAACATTATTACTAAAGAAGATGCAGATAAAATAATATCTGCTCTTCTTGATATTAAGAATGAAATTTCAGAAGGAAAACATGTATTCACTTCAGATCAAGAAGATATACATATGGCGATTGAGGGGATTCTTATAGAAAAAATTGGACAGGTCGGTAAGAAATTGCATACTGCAAGATCTAGAAATGACCAAGTGGCAACAGATTTTAGACTTTACTTAAGAGAAGAAGTGAAAGATATAGTTTCTTTAATTGATGATTTGCTTAACATTTTGATTGTGCAAGCAAAAGAAAATGAAGAAACTATCATGCCTGGCTATACTCATCTTCAAAATGCACAGCCGGTAACATTAGCATATCACTTACTAGCATATTGCGAAATGTTCACTAGAGATAAAGAAAGGTTTATTGATTGCTACAAAAGGATTAATTTATCGCCTTTAGGTTCAGGAGCACTAGCAGGGACAACTTATGAAACTGATAGAAAATATGTGGCTAAAGAACTTGATTTTGATGATGTGTGCCATAATGCGATGGATGCTGTAAGTGATAGAGATTTTGCAATAGAATTCTTGGCAGATGCCTCTATCTTGATGATGCATTTGTCGAGATTTTGTGAAGAAATTATTATATGGAACTCTAGCCAATATGCCTTTATTGAACTTGATGATGCTTTTGCAACCGGAAGTAGTATAATGCCACAAAAGAAAAACCCTGATATGGCAGAACTTATTAGAGGGAAGACTGGGAGAGTGTATGGAGACCTAATGGGGCTCCTTACTGTAATGAAAGGATTGCCGCTTGCTTACAATAAAGATATGCAAGAAGACAAAGAGCCCGTTTTTGATGCAGTGGATACGATTAAAAATTCTTTAAATATTTTCAAAGAGATGATAGAAAGTTCAAAATTCAAAAAGAAAAATATGAGAGAAGCAACAAAAAAAGGATTTATGAATGCGACGGATGCGGCAGATTATCTGGTTTCTAAAGGTGTTCCTTTTAGAGATTGTCATGAAATTATTGGTAAATTAGTTCTGTATTCAATCGAAAAAAATTGTGCATTAGAAGATTTATCGCTAGATGAGTATAAGAAATTTTCTATAGAATTTGAAGATGATATATTCAATAAAATAAATTATGAGAATTGTATTGCAAATAAAAAATCAGAAGGTTCAACATCTTTTGTTAGTGTTGAAAAACAGATAAAAAGAATAGAGTCGTAAGAAAAATCTAAGTACTGCAAACAGTATTTCTAAACTTCATCTAAAGGAACTGCTTCATAGTCCAAAGAAGCCTCATCGGTCACTGACTTGGCAGTTTCTTTAATTGCATCATCATGACCAGTGAGAGCAGCAAAAGGAGCAAATTGTGCAGCTCTTTTTTCTATAGACATAGGAATTTTATTTTTTGGTTTAGGAGCAGGTAGGTTTATGATATCTGAATAATCTTTTTCAATCATGCTTTGTGTCCTCCTATTTGATTATTACGGTTTTTGGCGGTTGCGCCTTTTTGAAGGCTTGTTCCTTTCAAAATGCTATTTTTACCATATTTATTTTTGATTTCTAACATAGCGTTTTGAATACTCCTTTCTTCTGCAAGTTGAATTGCTTCGTTTTTTTTATCTTCTTCTAATGCATCATAATCCACGAAAAAACTAAGTTGTTCTGATTCGGATTTTGGCGCAGAAGTGTAATCGTTTTCATATTGCAATTTGTTCGCTGAGATTGTTATTTTTCTAATAAGTAAAGATGAGTCGACAATTTCCTTGTAGAGTGTAAGCGCGCTTTGAGTTATTAAAGATGAAGAGGAAGTGTGGCTCTTAAGGTTAGTTGTTCCGTGTGCATGTTTAGGAACTTTTCGTCCATATGGGTCTATCGTGATTTCTCCTGTATAGTTTTTCGCCATTTCAGGGTTGGATAAGTTTTCTATATCATATCCTATCGTTAACACTATTTGGTTAGTTCCGACTTTTTTCGATAGCAAATCTAAACTTAAAGACTCCAGCATTTCGCGAAGAACGATTTCGGCTTTTTGAAATGTATAAGGTTCATGAAGAACCTGTCCAGAATTAATACTTTTTGTTAAAGGCTTATATTTTTTTATGTCGCTAATTGTGCAAGGTTCTATGCCCCATGCATGATCTATTAAAAGCTCTGCATTGACTCCAAATAGCTCGTAAAGAAGATCTTCGTTGTGATACTCGTTGCTTTTTCCAATGGAACATCTTGCAATATCTCCAATAGTATATAGTCCGTGCTTCTCTAATTTTTTTGTATACCCTTTGCCTATACGCCAAAAATCTGTAAGGGGTCTGTGGTTCCAAAGTTCTTTTCGATACAACATTTCGTCAAGATATGCAATGCTGGCTCCGTTCTTATCGGGCTTTTGTTTTTTTGCCATGATATCCATAGCAATTTTTGCCAAATAAAGATTGGTGCCTATACCAGCAGTGGCTGTTATTCCCATTGTATTTAAAACATCATCAATTATTGTTTTTGTTAATTGAAAAGCTGACATTTCATATGTTTTTAAGTAGTCTGTTACATCTATAAATACTTCGTCTATGGAGTAAACTTGGATGTCTTCAGAAGAAACATATTTTAAATATACTTCGTATATTTTTGTGCTATAGTCTAGATAATATGCCATTTGAGGAGGGGCAGTTATGTAATCTATAGATAAATTGGAGTTTTCTTTGAGCTCGTTTATATCGAAAGATGATCCTATGAATTTTTTAGAAGATTCTTTGTATGACTTGCTATAATTTAAGTTACTCAATCTATGGGCGTTAGCAATTTTCACTTTTTGCACAACTTCAAATAGCCTAGGTCTTCCTGGTATCCCGAAAGATTTTAGTGAAGGGGAAACAGCTAGACATATAGTTTTGTCAGTACGTGAACCATCTGCTACGACAAGATTAGTAGTCATTGGATTCAGTCCACGTTCCATGCATTCTACAGAAGCGTAAAATGATTTTAAGTCTATAGCTATGTATGTACGAGATTTTGCCATAGTTGCCCTTTCATAATGCAGCTTAATATTATCTATCAATATTGTAACATGAACAGATGTTCTGTTGCAACTTTTCTAACTGTCTTTTGGCAAAAGTATAAAATATAATTTTTAAATTTCCTAGAATAGTCATAAATCTTGCGTTATGACTATGTTTGAATATTATAGAGTTTGTGTAGATACGTTTTAAAAGTTTTTTGCTTGGTTGATTCGATTTATCAAGTAATTTGCTTGACAGAGATTTCAAAGTAGTGTATTATATATCAAGTAAGAAAGCTTTACAGTGACTTCTCTTATAATATTTCAAAACCAGAAACTTGATCATTCTGCTAAGCAAAGGAGTGATTTGATAAGGAATTTTCGATATGAACAAAGGTAATAACAACCTAGATAAAATAGCCATCAACAGCCTGCTTTATGATTTCTATGGAAATCTTTTGACGGAGAGGCAAAAAATGATAATGCTTTTGTATCATGAAGAAAATTTATCTCTGTCAGAAATTTCATCGGAACTTAACATTAGTAGACAAGGGGTTCACGATGCGCTTAAAAAATCAGAAAAAGTTTTAGAAGAATATGAGGGGAAATTAGGCCTCGTAGCAAAGTTTATTAATTCGGAAAAAGCAATTAACGAAATTGATAACAAGATAGAAGAAATCCAAAAATACTTATATAGCGAGAAAGAAATAGATATAAATATTGCAAAGAAAAAAATAGAAGAGATTAGAAAGATAATATCTGAAATTAACAACTAGCCTTAGCGAATAGGAAGGAGAAAGATAGATGGCATTTGAAGGTCTATCCTCAAAACTCCAAGGAGTTTTCAAAAATTTAAAAAATAAAGGAACCTTGTCAGAAAAAGATATACAAGAAGCTATGAGAGAGGTAAAACTAGCTCTTTTGGAAGCTGATGTAAACTTTAAAGTAGTTAAAGATTTTGTAAAAATAGTAACTGAGAAATGCCTGTCTTCAGATGTAATGAAAAGTCTTACGCCTGGACAGCAGGTTGTCAAAATAGTAGACAAAGAATTGGCGCAGATGATGGGGGGAACAAACAGCAAACTCACATATTCATCAACAGGGTTTAGCACATATATGATGGTTGGTCTACAGGGAACAGGAAAGACAACAACTTCAGGGAAATTAGCATCTTATTTAAAAAAACAAGGGAAAAGACCGATGCTATGCGCGTGTGATATATATAGACCCGCTGCGATAGACCAGTTAGAAGTTGTAGGAAAAACGATAGATGTACCTGTTTTCACGAATAGAGAAGAAAAAAATCCTACAAAAATAGCGTTGGCAGCTAAAAAAGAAGCTCAGATAAAAGGTTTTGATGTTCTAATATTGGATACGGCAGGCAGATTACAAATTGATGAACCTTTGATGAAAGAACTTGAAAACATAAAAGGAGAACTTAAACCACATGAAATACTTCTCGTTGTAGATGCTCTCACAGGCCAAGATGCTGTAAATGCAGCAGAAGGATTTAACAATCAACTTGGTATAGATGGTGTTATAATGACTAAGTTGGATGGCGATAGTAGAGGTGGTGCTGCCCTTTCTACTAAGGCTGTGACAGGTAAACCCATAAAATTTATTGGAACAGGAGAAAAGTCAGATGCACTTGAATTATTTCATCCTGAGAGAATGTCTAATAGAATTTTGGGAATGGGAGACATGCTTTCTTTGATAGAAAAAGCTGAAGAAGCGTACGATCAAGAAAAAGCGGCGAAGTTAGAAAAAAAATTCAAAAAAAATCAATTTACCTTGGAAGACTTTTTAGAGCAAATGGGTGAGATAAAAAAAATGGGAGGGCTTGCTTCGATGATGAACATGCTTCCTGGAAATATGCTCAAAGGTGCAAAGGACATTGATTTAGAAAAAGGCGAAAAAGAATTTGCACAGATGGAAGCAATTATTCAATCAATGACGATAAAAGAAAGAGAAGAACCTTCTTTATTAAATGCAAGTAGAAGGAAAAGAATATCGGCTGGATCAGGGCAACCTGTTAGTAAAATAAATAGTTTGATAAAACGGTACGAAGAGAGTAAAAAAATGATGAAACAATTTTCAAGAAAAGGTGGGCCAATGGGCAAATTTTTCTAAAAATCATCAAAATAAAAATTAAATCAAATGTTTTAAAGAACGTAAAAAAATTATAGGAGGAAGAAATGGTAAAAATTAGACTAAAGAGAATGGGTGCAAACAAAAAACCTGTTTACAGAGTAGTGGTGGCAGATGCAAGGGCATCAAGAGATGGAAAATTTATTGAAGAAATAGGAACGTATAATCCGTTAAAAGATCCTGCAGAAATCAAAATTAACACAGAAGCTGCGAAAAAATGGCTAGGGAATGGAGCTCAACCAACAGATACAGTTAGAGCTCTTTTGAAAAAGGCTGGCGTTTTATAAACGTGAAGACTTTAAGAGGAAAGAGAGTGACTAAATGGTAGAATTAGTAAGAGTTATTGCGGAGTCTCTTGTGGATGATAGAGATTCTGTAGAAGTAACTTCAAGAGAAGAAGAAAAAACTACTATTATTAGCTTAAGAGTCGCTGAGAAAGATATGGGTAAGGTAATTGGAAAAAAGGGAAGAATTGCCAAAGCCCTTAGGGTTGTTGTAAAATCGGCAGCGATAAAAGAAAAAAAGGACGTAGTAGTTGAAATTGTAGAATAAATGATAAGGCACGTAGGTGCCTTTTCTTTTGAATTGTTATACAAGTGCGGCAGGATGTCCCTGCTTCCTAACCCACGTTTTTAAATATGTGGTATAATTATGTGTGAAGGATTAAGGAAAAGATAAATGAGTGAGAAAAAAATAGAACTTGGTAAAATTGTAAAGGCTGTAGGGATAAAAGGGGAAGTGAAACTTTTGAGTTTTTCCGATGATCCACATAGATTTAGCAAGTTAAACTATTTAATTATAGATGAGAATGAGAGCAAGTTGGAAAACGCAAGAGTGAAAGATAGACAACCTATAATTAAAATTGAGGGAATAGATGACAGAAACAATGCAGAAGAAAGCATAGGTAAACTCGTATATATTTGGGAAAAAGATTTGGAGGAATTGCCTCCAGGACAATATTACATCAAGGATTTGATAGGGTGTATAGTAATTGATGAAGCTTTAGGAGAATTGGGTTTTGTAGAAGATGTGTTGACGGATAGACCACAACAATTATACAAAGTAAAGTCTGAAAAATATGGAGAAATACTTTTTCCATGGGTAAAAGAATTTATTGTCGAAGTTGAGTTGAACGAAAAGAGAATAGTAGTAAAACTTCCAAATGGTCTAGTAGATATATAGAATAATATTATAGGAGAACAAATAAACTAAAGATGAAAATAGATATATTGACGATTTTTCCTGAATTTTTTCAAGGGACAGATGCTAGCCTTATTGGAAAAGCTAAAGAAAAAAACATACTTGATATAAAGTGTCATAATATCAGAGATTATACACTTAACAAACATAAAAAGGTCGATGAGTATGTGTTTGGCGGGGGTCCTGGAATGCTAATGATGCCAGAGCCTATTGATAGATGCTTGAAAGACATTAATGCAAAGGAAAAGAGAATAATATATATGTCTCCTAAGGGGACTACTTTGAATAAAGAACTTGCTGAAGAATTAGCAAAAGAAAAAGAGATAGTTATACTATGTGGAAGATATGAAGGAATTGATGAAAGAATCATAGAAAACTGGGATATGGAGGAAATATCAATTGGCGACTATATCCTTACAGGGGGAGAACCTGCAGCTATAGTTTTGATAGATGTTGTTGCAAGAATGGTAGAAGAAGTTATAGGGAATAAAGATTCGATTATGGAGGAATCAATTTATTCGGGACTGCTGGAGACTCCTCAATACACTCAACCAAGAGAATATGGGGGAAAACAAGTTCCAGAAGTACTCTTAAATGGAAATCATAAAGCTATACACCTTTGGCAATTTGAGAAATCATTATTACTTACAAAAGAGAGAAGGATGGATTTGCTAATAGAGTATATCGAAAAACAAAATGATAATGGTACGATAGATTATGAACAGATTAGAATTGAAAAAGCAAAAAGTTTAAAGTCTGCTTATAATGCTTTGACTTCATCTTCTTCTTTCAAAAGAAAATTTTCGAAAGAAGAAATGAAAATATTAGAAAAAATTTGTTGTGAGGATGAAAATGAGCAAGAAAAAAAATAAAAAAATACTTTGGATATGGTGGGCAATAATTGTGTTTTTATTGATTGTTGTAGTGTATGGAGTGCCATTTATTCTCAATGCATTAGTGCCTACATATAAGCTAGAAAAAGAGACAATTCAAATTTCAAGTTCGGAAACTATATTTATTGCTAGAGATGAAGTTGTGTACGGCGCACCTTATACGGGTAAATTAGAGTACTTGTCTGAAGAGGGAGACCTGGAAAAAAAAGGAAGTAAAATAGTCAATATGACAGAAATAGAAGAAGATGAGGAAATGGAAGGGCAAGAAAGCGAGTATTATGATATTACGAAAAATTTAGGAACAAACATGAAAGTTATGGATGATTTATCAAGTGAAAAAAAAGGAGTAGTTTCTTATTACGTGGATGGCAATGAGGGGATATTTAATCAGGAAAGTATATATGAGTTTACGGAAGAGCAACTAGATGCGATACATGGAAATCCCGTAGACCTAGTAAGAAATGAGGCAAAAAAGGGAGAACCTATTTTCAAAATAGTAGATAACAGTAGTTGGGCCATGGTGTTTTGGACAGATATAGAAAACGAAGAACTTTACAAAGAAGGCGATAGAGTTACAGTTGATTTTGGGACGGATGATGTAAGGGTTACTGTAGAGCAAGTAAAAATAGAAGAGGATAAATTAAAAGTAGTTTTGACTACAAATAGATATTGTGAGGGATTTGCAAAAGATAGAGAAGTAGATGTCAAAATAATTATAGATGAAAAACAGGGATTATCAGTAAAAAAGAGCAGCATAGCCATAGTTGATGGAGTAGAAGGAGTATATGTTCTGAACAAACTAGGAGAGGGAGTTTTCAAGCCAATAAAAATAATATTAGATGACGGAGATATGGTGCTTGTGGAGGAGGATGTGTTTCGAAATGAGAATATGGAGGATGTTGAAACTGTACTTCCTTATCAAGAAGTAATGACCAATCCTCCAGAACAAGATGAGGGAGAAGAAAATGTCGAAAATTAAAGAAAACTATATTGAGTTAAAGAAAAGCATGAGTGAAGATGTGACTTTGATTGCAGTTACGAAGACTAGAACAGTGCAAGAAATCAATGAAGTGATTGCGGCAGGAGCTACAGATATTGGCGAAAATAAAGTTCAAGAAATATTAGATAAATACGAACACGTTAAGCCAGTAAAATGGCATATGATTGGGCATTTGCAAACGAATAAAGTTAAATATATAATTGATAAAGTATCTTTGATTCACTCAGTTGATTCGCTTAAACTTGCAGTTGAAATAAATAAACGCGCAGAGCAAAAGAATATAATAATGGATATACTAATTCAGGTAAATCCAGCTATGGAAGAGAGTAAATTCGGGATAAATATAGAAGATTTAGAAGAAATTATTAAAACTATTTCAAATAAATGTTATAATATAAGGATGAAAGGGCTCATGTGTATGGTGCCATATGCAATAAATCCACAAGAAATTGCGATTTATTTTGCAAAGACAAAAGAGACATATAATAAAATTGCTAATATGGATATTCCAGGACTTGAGTTTGAATATTTATCTATGGGAATGTCTAATGATTATGCAGAAGCAATACAAGAAGGCTCGAATATGGTTAGGATTGGAAGCTCAATATTTGGAGAAAGGATATATTAAGAAAACTATTTGCTTGTAAAGAGAATAAACAGATAAGATAAAGGAGGAAGTATGGGTATTTTAGATAAATTAAAAGGTGCCATGAGAATTGACGATGATTTTGAAGAAGAAGAAGAAATAAGAGAAGCGGCTTATAATCAACAGGCAAGACGAGCTGGAGAAGGATATGCACCACCCAGAAATTCTGGTGATCCCAACAAAAAACAACATAGCTTTGCAACATATGGTAAAGGATCGAATTCTTTGAAATTGATGATCATTGAGCCGTCAGGGTTTGATGAATGTTCTAAATATGTTGATTTGCTAAAAACTAGAAAGCCTGTAATATTGAATTTAGAAAAATTAGACATTGATATGGCAAGAAAAATATTTGATTTCATGAGTGGTGCAACATATGCGCTAAATGGAAAGGTTCAACCTGTAACAGATGATATACTGGTATTTGCTCCTGAAAATGTAGGAGTTACAATAGAAGGGGATAAAAAGAGTGATGAACCAGAATTTGACTTTAACAACAAAAAGGGATGGAGGTAACAAATGTTAAGAGCAGAAGACATAGCGATGACAAAATTTGCGCAAGCAAAAAAAGGATATAATCCAGATGAAGTTGACGAATTTATCAGAAAAATGATTCAGAACGTAGAAGAAAGTGAACTTAAAATATCTGAATATGAATCAAGAATTGCAGAATTTAATTCAATAATAATAGATAATCAAAACCAGATTGCAAAACTTTCTCAAGAAGGTCAAGTGATGCAGGAAGACTTGGTGAGAATTTCTGGAGAATACCAGATTCTAAAAGGAGAGTACGAAAAATTAAATGGCGAAAAAGAGGCTGTTCAAGAAACACTTGAAAGCGCAAGAGTAGTTTCTGCTGACTTATCCTCTGCTGTAGAGAAAAAGGCAGAATTGATAATTGCGAATGCAAAATTGGAAGCAGAAGCTCTTGTCAAAAAAGCCAATGATGAAGTAGAAGAGATAATGCACCTGTCGTCAAATATGACTGATAAGTTCAACAATTTTGCTGTAAGATATAGACAAGTATTAAAAGATGAATTGGCTAGATTTGAAAGCACTGTAGCTTTGATGTTCCCAGACATTGAAGAGGGAAAAGTTAAAAAAGGCAAAGAGTTAATAGAAATACATAAAAATTTAGAGGTAGAAGCAAAAAAAATAATAGAAGACCCTGAATATATTAATAAACTTAGAGATGACAAAGCTGAAAAGAAAGAAGAGACTGAGTCGGATATTTTGACAAAAGAAACATCTGAAGCTGAAATTATTGTTGAAAAACAACCTGCTATAGAAGAACCTGTAAATGAAGAGACTGTTTTAGAAAAAACTAATGAAGAACCAAAACAAGTGCATGAAGAGGTTTTACAACCGTCCGTTAGAGATTTGAGTCATATTGAAAAAGAAGTGTTTGGCGAACGTAAATATATGTCGGAACAATTAGATGAACAACTTGCAAAACAAGAGCTAGATGGTTTATTTAGGGATGTAATAAAAGAAGAACCTGTTGAAAAGTTTGTTGAGGAAAGAAAAGAAGTTTCACTTAACGATACTGTTATAGAGCAACAAGAGAAGGAATTTGAAGGCTTTGCTGCTGATTTGGGGGATAGAGCTCCAGAAAAAACAATCGAAAATTTCAAAGGATTTGATACATCTTCTTCAGAGTATGCACCTGTAAAGGAAGTTGAGGATTTTGATGGATTTGTAAACAGAAATGATACAAAAGAAGATAATCCATATTTTAATAATGAAGATAGTTTTGAAAACTTTTTGAACAAATTAAGAAAAGAAAAAAAAGAAATGGACGATAGACAAACAATAGAACAAGAAAAAGAAAACGATTTTTTAGAAGAACTTATGAAAGAAACAGCGCCGACAAAAAGTAAGTTTGAAACGCTTTCTAGCGACTATGATAGGGAAAAATTCAACAACTTCAAAAAACAAGTAAACCTAGGGAAAAAATAGCTAAAAAACACAAAAAACATTTACCCCTCCTCATAAGAGGAGGGGTAAATTTTAGTATGGGAGAAGAGATATGATAAAAAATAATATTCATATAATATGCATTATCTTGGGAGTTGCATTGGATCAAATAATAAAAAAAGCGGTTGTAGATAATATTGAACTCTATGAAAGTGCTTTTGAAGCAGGATTTTTCACCTTGACATATATTCAAAATAGAGGTGCTGCATTTGGAATTTTCGAAGGAGCAACTACTCTGTTAACAGTAATTACTGGGATTGTAATTCTTGCTATGTTTTTGTTTCTTTGTTTTCGCGGAAAAATGTTTGGAAAGTTGATTATGTGGGCTATTACATTGATAGTAACAGGAGGTATAGGAAATCTTATAGACAGAGTTACGCTTGGATATGTAGTAGACTACCTTTCGTTTTGGAGCTTTCCCGTGTTTAATTTGGCGGATATGCTAGTGGTTATAGGAGCTGGATTAGTTATTATTTATATATTCTTTTTTGATAATGATGGAAAAAAATAAGATGAAAACAAGTAAGCATGATTTTGTAATTTCAAGTGAATATGAAGGGGCAAGGCTTGATACTGCACTTTCGTTGCTTATGGAAGAACATTCTAGAAGTTACATTCAAAAATTGATTGAAGAGTCAAATGTAGAAGTGATCGGGCATAGTGAAGTATCAAAAAATCTCAAGTTAAAAGCTGGAGAAATAGTTACTGTTACTATAACGGAGCCAGAAGAAATCGCTATAGAAAAAGAGAATATTTCGATTGATATAGTCTATGAAGATGAAAGCTTATTAATTGTGAATAAATGTAAAGGGATGGTAGTTCACCCTGCACCGGGGAATATGTCGGGAACTCTTGTGAACGCAATAATGTACCATTGTGGGAATTCGTTATCAACAATTAATGGAGTTATAAGACCTGGAATTGTTCATAGAATAGACAAGGATACGAGCGGGCTTCTAATTGTGGCAAAAAATGATAATGCACATAGGAGTTTGGCGAAACAGCTTGAAGAACATACAGTCAATAGAAAATATGTCGCGTTGGTATATAATAATATAAAAAATGAAGAAGGTACGATTGACGAACCCATAGGGTCTGATACTAAAGTTTGGCATAAGAAAATTGTAAGAGAAACAAATTCTAAAAGAGCAGTAACTCACTATAATGTTTTGGAAAGATTTGGGAAGTACACCTTGATAGAAGCGAAACTTGAAACAGGAAGAACACACCAAATCAGAGTTCATATGGCATATATAAAACACCCCTTAGTGGGAGATGCACTATATGGCCCGAGTAAAAATCCTTTTAATGTGAATGGACAAATATTGCATGCATATTTGATTGGATTTATACACCCAGAATCAGGAAAATATATGGAGTTTATTTCTAATCCACCGAGTGAGTTTCAAAATGTGGTGAATAAATTGGGAGGAGATGTCAACTCATACATAAAAAATATTGATGAATAGAATATGGAAAATTTAATCGAAAATAAACTCCCTTTTGCTTGATGAAATGCAAAGGGGAGTTTTGTATGATATAGGGATGTGGTAATTACATTTGCGAGTTGATGACATTTTTAAGTGAGTCGATGACAGCTTCAGGTGTTTTTTCTTTAGCATATATGAACTCGGATTTTAATTTGATATTTTCAAGATAGTGGGCATCCGAATTGATAATGTGATTCAAACCCTTTAAATCAGAAAACGAAGAAAGTACTGATTCTCTTTTTTTGTCGCTTGTCACTTCGTAAGTTGAAAAATTATCTTTTTTAGATATAGAACCTAAATTCGCCAAAACACTATTTGAAGACTTATCAATGTGTGCAGGGATGGCGATTCCAGAGTAAGAGGAGACTAAATCAAAAACATCATCGTATGAAATAGTTGTTGCGTTAATTAATAAAAGAGGTTCCTCTTCTATTGGTTCATCTTTTTCATTACATATAATTTGATTTCCAAAAATTTCAGGTTTGTTATGAAAACGTGGTAGTTGCTCATATACATATTTGTCAAAAGATAGTGCATCATTTAGAGTTGGAAAGAGACATAGAACATGGACTTCTTCAGATGTTGTTAACTCCATTCCAGGAATAGCTAAAATGCCATATTTTGTCGCAATATCCAGAAATGCAGGGCAGTTTTTGCATGTGTTGTGATCTGTGAGTGCAATAACATCAAGCTCATTTATGACTGACATACCGACAATATTCCCAGGTGTCATAAGCTCGTCTCCACAAGGGGATAAACATGAGTGCATATGTAAGTCATAAAAAAGTTTTTCCATTTTTCTTACCTAAAGTTATCAAAATATAGAATTATACGATATGTTAAATTAATCAGCGTTAATAAGATTATGAATTTTTAGTGCAGCTTCAAATATTGGATCTCTAGTTCGAAGTACTGTGATTCCTTCTTTTTCAGATTTAGTTTTTGCTACATCATCTAGATTTGCGCCTTCTGCTAAAATTATACAAGCAACATCGGCAAGAGAGGCCACAGCCAATGTGTTGATGTTACCCATTACAGTGACCCAAGCGCTACCTGAGGGAGCTTTCCCCATGGCTATGCTTAGCAAGTCACAACAAAAAGGTTTTGTGATTTCAGTACCTAAATCCTCTGATTTTGTAATGATTTCTAATCCAGTAATATCGATTAACTCTTGTACGTTCATTTTTTTCTCCTTTGATGTTGTGTTGAATTTATTATCTAGTTGTATGTTAAAATCCGTAATGTTCTTTTAGTAAATGTATGCAATCTAACTCAGTAGCATCCCCCATAACAATGTCAATTGCCATAGCTCTACAGTCGGGAGCACCACAAGAACCACAATCAAGAGCAGGAAGTTTTTTGAGTATTCGCTCTACTTGATTGAGCTTTGCAAAGCTTTCTACGAGTGTATCCCCTAACTGAAACACTGGTTCGTATTCAACAGTATTCGACCATGGAATTAGCTCCTCTGTTCCTTTTTCGTCTTCTAAGTGATTCAGGGAAACTGGTAGATATTTTTTTAATTGATTAAGTTTGACTTCTGCTACAAAAGGATTTTCAACAGTTAAAACTCCACCTACACAACCGCCATTACATGCATTAAGCTCTATGAATGCCAAATCTTCAATTTTTTCATCTTCTAGATCTTCAAGAACCCTAACGACGTTTTCTATTCCATCTGCAGCCAAATATTTATTTGCTAGTAGTGAACTTGCTTCGCCGCCTCTTCTTCCCCAGCTAAGGCCCATTTTCCCTGTATGTGCAATTTCGTCAGGAGATTCGGCAACTTTCTTCATATGGGAAAGTAAAACAGGATATACATCTTGTATTGCCAAGACACGATCGACGGTGCTTTTTTCAGTTCCTAATGGAGACTTAACGTATGTAACTTTTGAGGGACATGGAGAAATGAAGAACAAACCTATTTCTTCTCTTTTGAGTTTGCTCTTTTTTAACGCTTTTTTTTCTGCCATTCTTGCGGCCACTTCAATAGGAGGGCTGATAGGTAGTAAATGCGGGATCAAATTTGGGAATTTAACCCTGATTAACCGTAGAACAGAAGGACATGCTGTGCTAATCCAAGTTTGATTTTTGTCTTGTTTTGAAATGAATTTTCTGCTTGCTTCAGAAACAAGTTCTGCAGCCGCACCAACTTCATAAATGTCGTCAAACCCCATGCTTAGTAAAGCGTTGAGAACTATATTAGAATCTTCTAAGTTGTTAAACTGACTATACAAAGAAGGGGCTGGTAAAGCCACAATGTATTTGTAATCATTCATTGTTTTCATTGAATCGTACACTGCCTGCTTTGCATGGTGGGGACATATTCGTATACATTCTCCACAGTCAATACAAAACTTAGAATTAATTTGTGCTTTTCCGTTACGAACCCTTATTGCATGTGTGGGGCATCGCTTTAAACAATTTATGCAACCTTTACATAAATTTTTATCCAAAGTAACGGAATGAAAAAATTTGCTCATTTCTTACCTTTCTTACTAACCTCGTCACGATTATAAATTTACAGTCATTGTTATTGTTGTTCCTACGCCTAATTCTGTGTCTACTTCCATTGAATCAGTGCATTTTTTCATATTCGGCAATCCCATCCCCGCACCGAAGCCTAGGCTTCTTATTGCATCTGGGGCTGTAGAGAACCCTTCCTGCATTGCTGCATTAACATCAGGGATACCCGGGCCATCGTCGTCCAAAACCATCGTTATTTTTTCCGGATTTATTGTAACGACAATGTCACCTCCTTTTGCGTGGATAACCATATTTATTTCGCCTTCATACATCGCAATAGCAACTTTTCTGATAACCTCAGGATTTATGCCAAGTTGTTTGAGCTTACTCTTTACATCGCTACTTGCTTCGCCTGCTCTAGTGAAATCGTCTGGAACGATAGTATATTCTAATTTGATAGAGTCGCTCATTAAATGTCACCTCCAATAATTTTGTTTTGGTATAACAAACCACTGGCCGAGAACATCAAAAGTGGGGTAGAGAGTAATACGATAGATCTCTCTTTTGCCATAGCGATCATTTCGTCGGTCGGCTTTTTCCCTCGAACTATGATTATGCAACCTATATCCATCATTTCGGCAGTCCGAATAACTTGTGTATTGCATAAACCTGTCAGTAATGCCGAATGATCTTTTGAAAAAGCCAAAACATCACTCATCATATCTGCACTACAAGCGCTTGTGACCTCCTCTTCTAGTTGACCAGCACCTGCTAGAACAGAAGCATCTAAAATCTTAATTATTTCTTCAATCTTCAATTGTTGCACCCCTTTCATATTCACCTTTATAATTATAGAATATCATTTGAAATAAATTTTATCAAGCAATATAAATTTTTTCGCAAGAATGTAAGAATTTACCTTAGTTTTTGAAAATAGAGATTTGGCAGAAGAGAGCCTTTGCTTAAGGATATGAGGCTTTTGGCCCAGGTGAGTTGTTGCAATATTATGAATAATTCAGAATAGATATTATATTGCTATATTTTATGGCGATATATAGATTAATTTGCTGTAACCATCTGTAATTACATTGAAAATACAAGAAAAATACATATAACAATATGTTTAAATTTCAACGATATATTGTATACATGTGTGTGAATTCTTCTCTTTTTCGAGAATAGCAACTGTGTTCGTCTTGACTAACTTACATTATAAATGATAAACTTTGATATATATTTATCAAATGAATAGCTTAGGAGGTTATTATGTCGAAAGCAAAAGTTGAAGGTGTGCCTTTCGCAGGAACAGCAGAGCAGGAGAAAGCTTTGAAGGAGATGATTGCAAATTTGAAAGACACACAAGGTGCTTTGATGCCGATGATGCAACAAGCACAAGAAATTTATGGCTATTTGCCTGTGGAAGTCCAAACAATGATTTCAAATGAAACAGGTATATCGCTAGAAAAGATTTATGGAGTAGCAACATTTTACTCGCAGTTTTCGTTGCAACCAAAAGGAGAATTCAAGGTTTCGGTATGTTTAGGAACTGCATGTTACGTAAAAGGTGCAGCAGATATTGTTGAACAAATTGAAAACACGTTGGGGATAGTTAATGGGGAATGTACGGCAGACAGAAAGTTTTCTCTAGAAACATGTCGTTGCGTAGGAGCTTGCGGATTAGCACCGATTATGCTTGTTAACGAAGAAGTGTACGGAAGATTAGACCCTAAAGACGTTCCATCGATATTAGCAAAATACTAATAGTGCATTGATATGTTGATTGAACTGTCGTTAAACATTTTAGATATTGCAGAAAACTCTACTAGGGCGCAAGCCTCGTTGGTAGAAATAAAAGTAAATGTTTCAAAAATAGAAGACAGGATTACTATAGAGATTATTGATAACGGTTCGGGGATGACAGAAGAACAAGTAACGAAAGTTGTAGACCCTTTCTATACAAGTAGAACGACTAGAAAAGTAGGGTTAGGAATTCCTTTTTTCAAACTTGCGGCCGAATCTACAGGGGGTAACCTAATAATTAAATCTCAAATAGGAAAAGGCACGGAAATAATTGCAACATTTGGACTGTCGCATATTGATAGAATGCCTATGGGAGATATAACATCAACAATACATAATTTGATAGTTTATCACCCTGAAACTGATTTTATATACGAATACACATATGAAGAACAAAGTTTTACGTTGGATACTAGAGAATTTAGAGAAATATTAGGAGATGTGTCTTTCGCGGAACCAGAGATTTCTGACTATATTAAAGAATATTTAATAACAAACAAAATGGAAGTAGATAAAGGTGCTATATATTAGCATAGAATATGGAGGATATTATGAAAAGCCTAGAAGAATTAAAAGCGCTTCGAGACAAGGTTAAGAATGATGTTGATATTAGACAAGATAGCTCTAGCAAGACACGAGTTGTTGTAGGTATGGCAACGTGTGGAATCGCCAGTGGTGCTAGACCTGTTCTTACGTCTATATCAGATCTTGTAAGAGAAAAAGAATTAGTAGAAAAAGTTATGGTTACACAAACAGGATGTATTGGAATCTGCCAATATGAACCTATAGTTGAAGTTCTAGAACCAGGTAAAGAAAAAGTTACATATGTAAATATGGATGCTGAAAAAGCTGCAGAAGTAGTTCAACGACACTTAGTAGGTGGCCACGTAGTAACTGAATATACTTTAGAGAAGTCAAGTCTAAAATAAGGAGGAAAAATATGTATCGTCAACATGTATTAGTTTGCGGTGGAACAGGGTGTGTTTCCTCCGGATGCCTAGCAGTGTCAGAAGCACTTACGGCAGAACTTGAAAAAAAGGGACTAACAGAAGAAGTTTCATCAGTTCAAACAGGATGTCACGGATTGTGTGCGTTAGGTCCAATTTTAATCGTTTACCCAGAAGCAATATTTTATGCAGAAGTTAAACCAGAAGATATTCCAGAAATAGTAGAAGAGCATTTACTAAAAGGAAGACCTGTAACTAGACTTATGTATGAAGATTCAGTTACAAGCCAAGGAATAAAAGCTCTTAAAGATACTGCTTTCTATAGAAAACAGTTTAGAGTAGCTCTTCGTAATTGTGGTGTAATTAATCCAGAAGTTATAGAAGAATATATTGCTACAGATGGATACCAAGCTCTAGGTAAAGTTCTTACAGAAATGACTCCAGATCAAGTAATTGAAGAAATTCTAGCATCTGGACTTAGAGGTAGAGGTGGCGGTGGCTTCCCTACAGGTATGAAATGGAAGATGGCAAGATCAAACAAGGCGGATCAGAAATATGTATGTTGTAATGCTGACGAAGGAGATCCAGGAGCATTTATGGATAGATCGGTACTAGAAGGAGATCCGCATGCAGTATTGGAAGCAATGGCTATTGCAGGATATGCTATAGATGCAAGCCAAGGCTATATATATGTTAGAGCAGAGTATCCAATAGCTATAGATCGTCTGAAAATAGCTATAGACCAAGCTAGAGAAATGGGTCTTTTGGGCAAAAACATATTTGGCTCAGGGTTTGATTTTGATATTGACTTGAGACTAGGAGCGGGAGCATTTGTATGTGGAGAAGAAACAGCCTTAATTACTTCAATAGAAGGAAATAGAGGAGAATCTAAACCTAGACCTCCATTTCCTGCGCAAAAAGGCCTTTTCGGAAAACCTACATTGCTTAACAATGTAGAAACATATGCAAACATCCCAAGAATAATCTTAAATGGATCAGAGTGGTTTGCTTCTATGGGTACAGAAAAATCAAAAGGAACTAAAGTATTTGCACTGGGTGGTAAAATCAGCAATACTGGATTAGTAGAAATTCCTATGGGAACAACACTTAGAACAGTTATAGAAGAAATTGGTGGCGGAATACCTAATGGTAAAAAATTCAAAGCTGCACAAACAGGTGGACCATCAGGTGGATGTATTTCTGCTGAGAACTATGACGTAGAAATAGATTACGATAATTTGATAAGCATTGGATCTATGATGGGATCGGGTGGTTTGATTGTATTAGACGAAGATGATTGTATGGTAGATATTGCAAAGTTCTTCTTGGACTTTACAGTTGAAGAATCATGTGGAAAATGTACTCCTTGTCGTATTGGAACAAAGAGAATGTTAGAAATGTTAGAAAAAATCACAAGCGGTAATGCAACAATAGCTGATCTTGATAAGCTTGAAGAACTTTGCTACCACGTAAAAGCAAACTCTTTATGCGGGCTAGGCCAAACAGCACCAAATCCAGTACTTTCTACTATGAAATACTTTAGAGATGAATATGAAGCTCACGTAATTGACAGAAAATGTCCTGCGGGAGTTTGTACAGATCTCCTAATGTACAGAATAGATACACAAAAATGTATCGGTTGTGGAGTTTGTGCAAAAATTTGTCCAGTAGAAGCAATTGCTGGTTCAATTAAAAAGCCACATGTTATTGATCAAGAGAAATGCGTTAAATGCGGAGCTTGCTTCGAAAAATGCAAGTTTGATGCAATTATCGTAGAATAATGGAGGAATTAAAATGGAGAATATTACAGTTAAAATAAATGGTGTAGAAGTAAGTGCTCCTGCTGGTTCGACAATTGTAGAAGCTGCTAGGCTAGCAAACATTGAGATTCCTACACTGTGTTTCTTAAAAGAAATAAATGAAATAGGCGCTTGTCGTATATGTGTTGTTGAAGTTAAAGGTGCTAGGAGTTTAGTAGCTGGTTGCGTTCATCCTATAAGTGAAGGAATGGAAATAAATACAAAAACACCAAAAGTGCTTGATTCAAGACAAAAAACTTTACAACTAATACTTTCTGACCATGAGAGAAAATGTTTATCATGCGTTAGAAGTGCAAGCTGTGAACTTCAAAGTTTAGCAGTTGAATTTGGAATTGAAGAAGAAGATTATTATGCTGGAGAAATGAACGAAACAACTATAGATGAAAGTGCAGTTCATATGTGCAGAGATAATTCAAAATGTATTCTATGTCGTCGTTGTACAGCAGTATGCGAGCAAACACAATACGTAGGAGTTATTGGAGCAAATAGTAGAGGGTTTGAAACAAACATTGGATCTGCATTTGAAAATGGACTAGGAGAAACTAGCTGTATAAGTTGTGGCCAGTGTATTTCAGTTTGCCCTACTGGTGCAATATATGAAAAATCAAACATTAATGATATTCTTGATGCTATTGCGGATCCTAATAAGCATGTTGTAGTTCAAACTGCTCCTGCTGTTAGAGCTGGACTTGCAGAAGAATTTGGATATCCAATTGGTACTAATGCAGAGGGGAAAATGGCAGCAGCTCTTAGAAGAATTGGATTTGATGGAGTGTTTGATACAAACTTTAGTGCAGACCTTACTATCATGGAAGAAGCTACAGAATTTCTTGACAGAGTTAATAATGGTGGAGTATTACCACTAATTACATCTTGCTCTCCAGGATGGATTAAGTTCTGTGAGCATTATCATCCTGATATGCTTCCAAACCTTTCGTCTTGCAAATCACCGCAACAAATGTTCGGCGCGATAGCTAAGTCTTATTATGCAGATAAAAAAGGTTTAGATGCAAAAGATATAGTTTGCGTTTCTATTATGCCTTGTACAGCGAAGAAATTCGAAGTACAAAGAGATGACCAAGCGGCTAATGGTGTAGCTGATGTTGATTATTCAATGACAACTAGAGAGTTAGCTAGAATGATCAAAAAAGTTGGAATTGATTATCATACTCTTCCAGAGGAGAATTTCGATCTTCCTCTAGGACTTGGAACGGGTGCTGCAGTAATATTTGGAGCAACAGGTGGAGTTATGGAAGCGGCGCTTAGAACAGCTGTTGAAGTTCTTACGAAAGAAGAGTTGGGCAATTTAGATTTCGTAGATGTTAGAGGAACGGCAGGCGTTAAGGAAGCTACATATAATGTAGCAGGGCTTGATGTGAAAGTTGCTGTAGTTTCAGGAATTGAAAATGCAAACAATCTTCTTAACAAAATTAAAGCTGGCGAAGCTGAATATCACTTCATTGAAGTTATGGCTTGCCCAGGTGGATGTGTAAATGGTGGTGGGCAACCACAACAACCTGGACATATCAGAAACACTGTTGATATTAGATCGAAAAGAGCGGAAGTACTATATGACTTAGATACAGCAAACAAAGTTCGTAAGTCGCATGAAAACGAAGCGATTAAACAACTTTATGATGAATATCTAGAAAAACCAGGTAGCCATAAGGCTCATCATCTACTACACACTACATATGTAGAAAGAAAAATAAATAGTTAGTTGGATGAGGAGAAAATAGATCAAATCGAATTATCTAAGATAAGATGAGATAAATATATATCCGTAAGAAGAAAGACGCTGCAAAGGTGTCTTTCTTCTTTTAATGTGTTTTGGTTTGTCTTGTTTTTCGAAAAAATGATGTCTTGTTTTATAAAAAAATGTCTTAATTTTCAAAAGAAGCTGTTTTGTTTTTTGTAAAATTGTCTTATTTTCATAAAAAATACACAATTTTCAATAAAGGTATGTTAGAATATGTTTATATAAATCTGAATAGGAGAGCTTGTCAATTTTATACGAATAATTATTTTGAATTAGCAAATAAGTGGATATGGAGATAGAAAGTTGAACAATAAACAAACAATAATTTTCGGATTACTGCTGTTCGTGGGGATTAGTGTATTTATCACTATCTTTGTTTTTTCATTTCAATCTGCGCAGTTTCAAGTTATGGAAGAAGCGACAAAAGCAGAACAGAGTAGAATTATCGAAAGTGCAAAGTTGAATATTGAATCAGATATAGAATTTTTTGTTGCGGATTTGCTATACTTAGAATCTTCTTTGAAACAAAGAGAAAGAGAAGGACATGGTATTGATACAGTTAAGACAGACTGGATTAGTTTTTCTGACAATCAACGTATATATGACCAGATAAGATTCATAGGCATTGGCGGGAACGAACAGATTAGAATTAATTATGACCCAAATGGATCTTATTATGTAGAGGATGCAGAGCTCCAAAACAAATCAGAAACAGAATATTTTGAAAAGACAATGGAACTTGATGAAAATGGTATTTACATTTCTGGAATGACATTAAATATTGAAAATGGAAAAGTCGAAGAGCCAATAAAGCCAATGATTAGAATTTCAACCCCATACTATGATGACAATGACACGTTGCAGGGGATGATGGTTTTGAATTATTTGGCAAAAGAATCTCTGGAGGAAATGAAAAATATTAAGGAAACTGCTAACACCCATTTTGAGTTATTTCTTATAGATGGAGAAGGAAGATGGATAATAAATACATTAGATGAAACAAAAGAATGGGCGCATATGTTTGGCGAAGATGAATCGTTTGCTAATGAGTATAAAGAAGCATGGCAAATCATTACGACAGAAAAACAAGGAAGTGTTTTGACAGAAGAAGGATATTTCACATTTTCGAATTATTTTAATCCGGATCAAATGATTGATAATGAAAAAATACACTATTATGAAGAGTGTTACGTTGTTTCTTTTATTTCGTTAGACGATGAAGTTGCGCAAATTTTACCAACAGGGATGATTGATAGATGGATAGCGATTTTTAAGATAAATACATTTGATTATGTTTTAGTCTTGCTATTTGCGGCTTCGGCTTCAATAGTTTTTACAGTAAATAGAAGGAAAAAACAGCAAATTGAATTTTATTCTATGCATGATTCCTTGACGCGGTTATACAACAGATATGCAGGCTTGAAAAAAACAAAGAAAGTAATGGAAGAAAGATTTGAAAGAGAGAATGACCCGATGTATGCTGGAATTACTTCGATGCAAAACGACATATACGTTGTTTATATCGATGTGAATGGGTTAAAGGAAGTGAATGATACGTTAGGACATCAAATGGGAGATGAATTAATTGTAACGTGTGCAAATGTAATGAAGAAATCGACACGAAGAGAAGATATTCTAGTTCGAATTGGGGGAGATGAATTTTTGGTAGTTGCGCCTCGAACTGATGAATTTGGTGCTAATTATATTTGTGAAAAAATCGTGAGCAACATACAGTTGATAAATGAAAACGAGGATAGAGACTACTTGATTAGTGTTAGTTATGGAGTTGAAAAACTTAATAATAATATTGATGAAGCGCTAAAATTGGCAGAGGAAAAGATGTATGAACAAAAAAGAATAATCAAGAAAGAAATAAAAATAATAAGGAAAAAAGAGGGATAAGAAATGTTTAGAGAAATGAGAAAAAAGAATAGACAAGTAACAAATGAAGAGGCTATTGATATTTTAAAAAACGGCTCAAATGGAGTTCTGTCGGTTTATGGCGATAATGGATATCCATACGGGGTTCCAGTAAGCTATTCTTATGATGATGGCAAAATATATTTTCATGGGTTTATTACAGGACACAAACTAGATGGAATAAAAACTAATGAAAAAGTTTGTTTTACAATAGTAACGAAAGACGAAGTGCAGGCAAAGGATTTTGCAACAAATTACGAAAGTGTAATTGTTTTTGGTAAAGCAAAAATAATAAATGATAAAGATGCTAAAATTCCACCGAAAATGAAGATTGCTGAAAAATACTCAAAAGGATATGAAAAAGAGGCGATGGAATATATTGAAGCATCAATGAAAGGTTTTTGCATAGTCGAAATTACAATAGACCATATAACTGGGAAAAGAAGATAATGTATTTCTATCAACTTGCTTAATACGAATCCTTCTTGTTCGTAATATAACTGTTTTCTGGAACGGACTCTACTAGCCAGACATTACCGCCTATGATGCTTCCCTTGCCAATGCGAGTATCTCCACCTAAGATAGTAGTGCCGGAATAAACAATTACGTTATCTCCGATATCTGGATGGCGTTTTTTACCTTTGATTAAATTACCTGATTCGTCTTTCGTAAAACTTTTTGCACCGAGAGTAACTCCTTGATAAAGTTTTACATTTTTTCCAATTCTGCAAGTTTCGCCAATTACAACACCAGTACCATGATCTATGAAGAAACCTTCCCCTATAGTAGCGCCAGGGTGAATGTCAATGCCCGTGTTTTTGTGAGCGTATTCAGTCATGATTCTTGGAATGAATGGAACATTTAATTGGAATAGTACATGTGCCAATCTATAAATAGATATAGCTTCTATTGCGGGGTAGCAAAGAATGATTTCAGCTATATGTTTAGCGGCAGGGTCGCCCTTGTAAGCAGCTTCAATATCAGTAGAAAGCACTCTTCTAATTTCAGGTAATTCCTTCAAAAATTCCAAGGTTATCGCAGTGGCTTTTGTTTTGCATTCTGAGCAGGAAGGGTTGTTTTTTTCTTGCTGACATAAGTCTTCTAATATTTCTTTTAGTATTTCGTGTAGAGAAATTGCTACATGGTTTAATCTTTCTGAAATTGTCACGGAAATTACATGATATTCAGATAGCTCTGTTTCGTAAATGCTAGGAAATAAAATTGGCTTTAAATTCTCAATAAGATTTTCAACTTTCAACTTCAATCCAAAACCTTCTATATTTGTGGAAAGTTCTTCTTGATTTATTTTTGAAAGCTCTTTCGCGATTTTAATTGAATCATGTTTTATAAAATCCTTGATTGTTGAAATTTTATCCATTGTTTTCTCCTATATTTTCTGTTTCTAAATTATATATATGCCGTGATTTAGCGTGGATTTCGAAAATATTCGTTGTTATAAAATTATTTTGAATAAAGTTTATGATATAGAAAGCCTTAAATATACCTCTAGTATGTAGATATATTAAAATTCTTGTCTTGATTTGAAATCAAGTTAAGGGATTTAATCTTTCTTAAAATAAATCGGTCGATAAGTATCTTTGGCCGCTATCAGGGAATATAACTACTATATTTTTGTCTTTATTTTTAGGCTCCTGCGCTAACTCCAATGCGGCTGATAAGGCGGCTCCTGAAGATGGACCTACGAGTAAACCTTCTTTTTGTGCTATAGCTTTAGTCGACTCGTAAGCGCTTTCGTCAGTGATGGGCTGTATTCGATCGATGTTCTTCAAATTTAAGTTTTTTGGAATGAAACCTGCCCCTATCCCTTGTATTTTATGAGGACCTTTAGTGCCTAAAGTTATAAAAGGTGAGTTTGCAGGTTCAACACCTACAATTTGAATTTTATCATTTTGTGATTTTAAATAATTTGCAACTCCTGAAATTGTTCCACCCGTTCCAAATCCTGCAACGAAAAAATCTATTTCGCCATTTAATGCTTTAAATATTTCTGGGCCTGTAGTTTTCATATGTATTTTAGGATTTGCAAAGTTGTCAAATTGAGAAGGGATAAAGCTGTTAGGGTGGTCATTCTGTAGTTCGAATGCTTTTTTAATTGCTCCTTCCATACCTAAAGCTACATCTGTTAATATTACATCTGCTCCCAGGAATTTTAAAATAGAGACTCTTTCTTTGCTAACGTTTTCAGGCATTACAATTACAGTTTTCAAATTTAAAGCAGCTCCGACAGAGGCAAGGCCTATACCTGTGTTGCCACTGGTAGGTTCTATTATTACTGTTTGTGAATCGATTAAATTTTTACTCTTTGCATCGTTTATCATTGCGAGGGCAGTTCTGTCCTTGACACTTCCTGATGGATTTAAAAATTCCAATTTGGCAAATATATTTGAGTGAAGAGAAAGATCTTTTTCCAAATTTTGCAACTTTAACAATGGCGTATTGCCAATCAATTCATTTATAGAAGTATAATAGTTATTTGCGATTTTATTCATTTGCGTATGTCCTTTTGTAATAAAGTTTAGACCAACTTTTCTAATAACTTGAAAATGAAAGTAATGCAATGGGATGATATTTCAGTATATATCAATAATATACCTAAACATTAAGATTTGCAAACACTTTTTAACTGGTCAATTACACGAGTTTTGTACAGAATAAAAATAATAGGGAGGGTGATAAGTGCTTCAATACCTAAATATGTGATGTTGTAATATAGAGCCCAAGTCAATCCTGTAAAACCTTCTGGGGCGTATTCTTCAAAAAATATAGTTCCAGAAAGAACGGCGATGATATAACGCCCAAGGACTCCAATTAGATATGTGGCGTATAGCCCGTACTTTATTTTTCTAAAATAAAATCCCAATGCCAAGGCTCCATAGGCAAAAGGGTAATCTAAAAGCAATTGTAAAGGGTGTATAATATATGGCCCAAATATTAGGGCAACAAGTCCTACAGCAAATCCTGAAACTATCCCAGCTCTAAGTCCTAAAAAATAAGTGGCTAAAACGACTGGTAGCATTGAAAAAAATGTAACAGAACCCCCAGCTGGCATTTTGAAAAAAGTGAATTGGTTCAAAATAATTGCAAGGGCAGTTAGCAATGCACATATTGCTAAAACTTTCGCTCCGAATTTTTTGTTTCGCTCTGCAAAAAATACCAAAGAAAATAGTATTAAAATAATTGCAACTGTTAGAATTTGTCCCGCTGTGGATTCGAAAAAAGTTTGAATATTTTCGTAAGACATAAAAAAACCTCCTTTAGAATAGCTAGGAGGGAAAAGTAAGATTGCGATGAATTTTACGCTTCCCTACGTCGGCATTAACCGAATCAGGTTAAGGGTTTCCTTTGAATAAGATGGATGTGTAAAATTTCAATTTACGAAGGCTTGTAATTTAGAAAGATTTTACGACCAATGTTTAGTCAAAGGGATCTCAGCAATAAGCACCCCTAGCATTTAATAATTAATTTGATTTTAGTATAGAGCATGAATTATCGCTTGTCAACAATAGAACATGAACTTTCACTTGGCAACGTTTGAATTTTTCTCTACTTTATCTCTTATTTTATCTAAAAAAATTTAATCTTAATAAATTCTTAAGAGTTTTGCTACTATTATCTTAAATGTTATCTAGTGTATACTGTAAACAAGAAAGAAGGAGGATAGGAATGTACAATGTATTAATTTGCGATGATGAAAAAGATATAGTAAATGCCTTAAAAATTTACCTTGCAAATGAAGGGTATCAACTATTTATTGCTGAGAATGGAGAAGAAGCCGTAGAAATTGCCAAAGAGGCAGATCTGCATCTAATACTTATGGATATTATGATGCCTAAAATGGATGGAATTACATCTGTTTTAGCAATAAGAGAATTTTCCAATGTTCCAGTAATTTTTCTTACTGCTAAAAGTGAAGATATTGACAAATTACTAGGATTAAGCATAGGAGGAGATGATTATATCACAAAACCTTTTAATCCTCTAGAAGTCGTTGCCAGAGTAAAGTCTCAAATTAGAAGATATATGGAGTTAGGTGCTAAACCAAAAGAAAAAGAAGTCTTCGTAGTAGATGGGATAGAGCTGGACTCAAGGGGTAAGACGGTTAATGTAGATGGAGTTGAAGTTTTTTTGACACCTTCTGAATACGAAATCCTAAAACTTTTGATGGAAAATCAAGGTGAAGTATTTAATCCTAAAAAGATATATGAACATATTTGGGGAGAAAGTTCCAATGGTAACGAAAGCACAATAGCGGTGCATATAAGACATTTAAGAGAAAAGATTGAAATTAATCCCAAAGAACCTAGATACTTAAAGGTTGTTTGGGGGCAAGGATATAAAATCCAAGATCCGACAAGATAATTCAAAATATTATCAAATTTTGAAAGGTGGAAAATGATGAAAGAGAAGAAAACAAAAAACGAATACAAGACAAAACTACAAGACGTAGATGGAGTCAACAAAATTCCTGTTGAAACTTGGTTAGCTACAGGAATAATTTCCATTTCGGTAATAATTGCAGGAGTGTTCTCTTATGTAGAGTATTCAAGGTATGGATATAGCGTAGGCGGAATAGTAATATATACATGCTGTGCTATTGGAGGACTAATTTTATCAATACGATTTATAAAAGATAAAATCCAAAAGAGAATATTTTGGGAAAACTCAATAGCAATGAAAATGTTTAAAACCATTGAGTACATAAAAGAAGGATACAGAAATAGTAATGGAAAAATCATGAACATGTTTTTTGCGAAGATGACTCTGTTGTCTGTGGCAATAGCATATGTAGGCTATCAAGTAATCATTCACTTATATTGGAAATCTAGTATAGTAATGAATTATTTTTATTTGAATTTATGGGCAGTGATTATATCAATATTAGTTATTTTAGTAACCATTAGAATAGGTGCGGATGTTAATGTTATTGCTAAGGCAAGAAAGGAGCTTTATAAAGGGAATTTTGATCATAGTATAGATGTCACCTTGATAATATGGCCTTTGAAAAAAAGTGCCAATGACTTAAACTCCATCGGAGTAGCTATAGGCGTTGCTGTAGAAGATAAGTTAAAAAGTGAAAGGTTGAAAACTACATTATTAACAAATGTTTCGCATGATATAAAAACCCCGCTTACATCAATAATTAATTATACAAATCTGATGAATGACGAAAAGACAAAGAGCAAGAAAATGGCAGAATATATTGAAGTGTTATTAAGGCAAAGTAACAAATTAAAAAAATTGACGGAAGATTTAATCGACGCATCCAAGGCCACATCAGGAGTTATGGAAGTCAACTTAATGGAAATGGATGTGGAGACAATACTAACACAAATAGTAGGTGAATACAAAGAAAAGCTGGAAGAGGCCGGGCTAGAAGTAATATTATCTGCTCCCCAAAAGAGTGCTAAGATAATGTGTGACGATAGGCTAATAACGAGAGTTTTGGAAAACTTATTTTCTAATATCTGCAAGTATTCTATGGAAGGAACTAGAGTATATATCAATTCTATAGTAAAAGATAAGAGAGTCTATATGTCTTTTAAAAATATTTCTAAAATTCCTCTAAATATAACACCGGAGGAACTTAAAGAAAGATTTATAAGAGGGGATGAGTCTCGTACTGAAGAAGGAAATGGATTAGGACTTAATATAGCAGATAACTTCACAAAAATTCAAAATGGCATTTTAGATATTGAAATAGATGGAGATTTGTTTAAAGCCACCTTGTCTTTTGTGACAGAAGCTTAATATTGTTTTGCATGACAGTCGTAGATTCGCACTAACTATATCACAATTTTGAAATAACCGTATCGCGAATGCTCAGTGCATGTTGAGAGTGTGGTATAATGGCTATATAGAAGTTGTACTTATTTTGAAAGGGATCGTTATGATTAAATTGAAGAGTGTTTCCAAATTTTATTCGCAAAATGGTATTGTTGCAAGCGGTATTAACAAAGTATCTTTAGACTTTAAAGTAGGAGAATTCATTGCAATTACAGGCGAATCAGGTTCTGGAAAATCCACTTTGCTTAATGTTATTAGTGGACTAGATACTTATGAAGAAGGAGAAATGTACATAGGTGGAGAGGAAACCAGTCATTTTTCCGAGAAAGACTATGAAGATTATAGAAGAAAATATGTAGGCAATATATTCCAAAATTTCAACCTTGTTGGGAGTTACACTGTTTATCAGAATATAGAACTTGCACTTATTCTTAATGGAGAGACGAAAAAAGAAGCTAAAAGCAAGGTTTTGTCTTTAATTGATAAAGTGGGTTTAAATAATATTAAAAACACAAAAACGTCAAAATTGTCTGGTGGGCAAAAACAAAGAGTTGCCATTGCAAGGGCGTTAGCAAAAGATTCTCCTATAATTATTGCAGATGAACCTACAGGAAATTTAGATAGTAAATCGGCAAAAGAAATTATAGAATTGTTACATGAAATATCAAAAGAAAAACTTGTAATTATTGTTACCCATAATTATGAACAAGTTGCAAATTATGTAACACGAAAAATAACCATGTACGATGGAAAAATACTAGAGGATGATAAGATTTCTAATGTAAATGAGAAATATGTACGCTTGCCTAGTCAAAAACCTATTACATTTAAGAATAAAGTTCGCCTTACACTTAGAAATACTTTCAATATTATTCCCAAGTTTTTATTACTATTCCTTGTTTTTGCACTTTTGACAGCGGCAATATTAGGGAAATATTCATATGACCAAAAACAAAAGGAAGTCGCAATATCACTAGGACATAACTGGAATTTCTCAGACACATCTATCGAGAGGTTAATTGTCAAGAACAAGGATAATGTTCCTCTTACTGAAGAGGATTTTGAAACAATATCTACGCTTGATAATATAGACCAAATTGTTAAAGATGATTTATCACTTGATTATTATTTGGAGTTAGTAGACGAAAATGAATACAATTACTTTTTTGTTTCGCCTCGGCCAATAGGAAATTTTAAAGGTGAATTAGATTATGGAAGGATGCCTGAAAACGATTCTGAACTTGTGCTGCAAATTTATGAATACGCTATAAATCCTTCGCCGGAGGGAATTCAAGAGATCTGGGATTCGAATTTTTCACAAAGTGCTTATTCGACAGCAGCAGCAAATTATATTTCAGAATACAAAATTGTTGGAATACAATTAACTGAAGCATTTGTTGATAAAGCATATGGAAGCGATGCATTCCTAAAGGAAGCCTCTATTTTCCAAAAAACAAATGTAAATCCACCATCTGTATATTTGGATGATGAAATTATTGCTCAAGATGTTTTTGTTGTAATTGATGATACTATTTCTAAAGGAACTGCTTATGTAAATGAAGAAATGTATTACGATATAATTAACGAAACTATTGTACTAGAATATGAAGATATGAACTATACAAATAATGTGAGTTTTGAAGTTACAGACACATTAAGTGTAGAAGAGTTTTCCGAATATTACGCAGATGTGGATTTCGAGTATGCAAAAAACACAATAATTATGAATCGCACTGACTTTAATAAGCTATATGGTGGAGCTAACTACCAAAGCAGTGTTTTTGTAGAAGAGTTTGACCTGATAGATGAAACGGTTGTTGATTTAGAAAACCTTGGATATATGGTGTTGAAAATTTCGGATACATTAATTTTGATGGATGTTTTCGATACAATTAATACTTTCGTAACTATTTCGATGATTATCGTACTGTTTTTTGTAGCGTATTTTGTAATACGATTGATTATGGCTTCTAGGAAGAATTACTTCACTACACTTAGAATTCTTGGAGCTGACTTAAAAGTCTTGAAGAAATTTGTCCAAGGAGAACTGTTGGTAATTTCCACATTGGTGTATGGTATATTCTTGCTTATCACATACGTCGTTGAACCTTCGTATTCCTTCTTTGTGACTATTAGAGATTATACAGATCCATATCATCTTTTGATTGTGTATGTAATATTGCTCTTTATGAGTTACTTTTTAGGCGTAAAAGTGGCTGGAAAACTATTCAAAAGTAGTGCCATTACCACATTGAATCAGGAGGTTTAATCATGATTGAAATCAAAAATGTAACAAAATCATTTAAAAATAAAGGTGGAAAAACAGTTGCCATCAATAATACGAGTTTAACGCTAGAAAGTAAAGGTTTAGTAGCTCTTCTTGGCCCTTCTGGATGCGGAAAGACCACTATGTTAAACTGTATCGGCGGCCTTGACAAAGTTAATGAAGGGAACATATTTATTAATGGAGAAAAAATAAGTAAGAGGACTGCACATAATATAGATAAAATCAGAAACAAAAACATAGGATATATTTTTCAAGATTATAAACTAGTCGATTCTCTTTCGGTGTTTGAAAATATAGCTATTGTATTGAAAATGCTAGGCGTAAAAAACAAAACTGAAATAAGAGAAAGAGTAGAATATGTTCTTGGAAAAGTTGATATGCTGCGATACAAAAAAAGACCTTGTTCGATGCTTTCGGGTGGAGAAAGACAGAGAGTTGCTATCGCTAGAGCTTTAGTTAAAAATCCTCAAATAATCTTAGCGGATGAACCTACAGGTAATTTAGATAGTAAAAACTCATTAGAAGTAATGAAAATAATTTCGGCTATCGCTAAAGAGCGATTAGTTGTTTTGGTTACGCATGAAGTTCCAATAGCAAATTTTTATGCAAATAGGATTATAAAAATAAAAGATGGTACTGTTGAGTCGGACAATATAAATAATGCTTCGGAAGGGCTAGATTATAAAATTGAAAGCTCTATATATCTGAAAGATTTTGAAAGAGTTCAAAAGCTCAAAGATGATGGCTATAACATCAATATTTACAGTAACTTAGAAGATGTCGTTGATTTTGAGATCGTTGTAAAAGGCGGGAACTTATATATAAAAAGTAAATCACGAGTAGAAGTTGTTGATAGCAATTCTAACATTGAATTTATTGACGATAATTATAGGCAAATGGAAAGAGACGACTTGAATGGAAGCGACTTTAATATGCAACCTTTTGAAGGTGGAAAACAGAAATATTCTTCAATATTTAGTTTTTCATCGTTGATATCTACGTCGTTTAAGAAAGTTGCTGAGTATCCTATTCTAAAAAAACTTTTACTACTTGGAATATTTGCTTCTGCAGTTTTTATAACATTCTCATTTTCCATATTTGCCAAATTAAATGTAGTTGATGAGGGGGATTATTTAAAGTACCATAAGGATTATGTGATAATAGAATCTAAAGGGATGACCTTAGATGCTTATACTACAATTAAATCTTTGGAAGGTGTTAATTATGCAATTCCTATTGATGCGGCAGCTATAATAAATCTTCACTCAAATAATTGGTACCAAACTACTACGTCCCCAATTATGTTGTCGGGTTCACTTACATTTTCAGACAATATTACTGAAAATGATGTGATCTATGGTGAAATGATTCAAAAAAAAGATGAAGTTGTTTTGGATAAAATGATAATAGATAAAATGTTAACTACTGAAGAGTCCAAGCAAATTGGGCTATTAAATGTAGAAGATTTTATAGGAACTTCGCTTTTAAATAAATATAAAGTTGTTGGAGTTGTTGATACAGGAAATCCATCAATATATGCCCCAAAAGAAACTGTAATGAAAGTTATCGAAGATATATATTTTGATGGAGCTTCTCCTGTTTTGAATTATGAAAATGTAGAAAATTTAGAATTGTATTCTGGGAGCTTGCCTACGAACCATTCTGAAGTGATTATCAACAGTAATTCAAGATATGAATACGGTTACGGAGACATAATTGAGGAAGGTAATCAAAAACTAGAAGTTGTAGGATATTACGAAAGCAATAGCATGAATGAATATATAGTGAATGAGACAACGCTAGAAGAATATATGATGGGATTAAGTAGTCGCATTAGTATAAATTCAAGCGATACTGATTTGGTTATAAGCCAATTAGAGAACATGGGAATAAAAGGAGAAGATAGTTACGAAGTAAGTAAAAGAGAATATCAGTCTTCAATTAAAGAAATAAATACTGTTTTATTTATAATTGGGTTGATTGTAGGAATAGTATCACTACTTATAATATATTTGATTTCTAGAGCCTCCTTCTTGTCGAGAATAAAAGAGGTAGGGATATATAGATCGATAGGAGTAAAAAAATTCGACATATATAAAATGTTTCTTGGAGAAATAATTGCAATATTTACTCTAGCTTCCATGCCTGGGATAATTATTTCGTTCTACATTTTGCGATCGGTATCGCTACTAGAACCTTTTGTTCTCGCAAATGTCCCAGTGTTTATTGCAACTATAGTAATGATATTAGGATTCATGCTTGTTGTAGGATTGATTCCTGTATTTAATACTATTAGAAAACCTCCTGCGTATATTTTGGCACGTACAGATATATAATAGAAACATCAAATAAACACATTTGTTATAATTTAGAGGCACTATGAAATTCGTTGAAAATTCAATGTATACATGTATATGTGTATACAATTTTACTAAAAATACATGATGTATCGACAGCAAATTAGTAAAAATACTTTTTGAAATGTATACAGAAATCCATCTGTATGAGAATGCAGATGGATTTTGTTTATGTTTATAGCTATAAAATGTTGAAAAATGGAAAAAGTCATTTTAAGATACTAAATGATACTATAAATAGCAAGATAGTAATATAATGACAAAAAAACATAAAAATCTATTGTAAAAACATATCCCATAGTATATAATGGCAAAAGAAATAATCATACAAACAAGATATTTTAAGTCAGGAGGAATTAATATGAAAAAAATATTATCACTTACGCTTACTGTTATTCTTTTAGTAGGCCTGCTTGCAGGATGTGGAAGTAGCAGTGAGGAAGGAACTCTAACATTCACAACTGGTGGAGACCAAGGAACATACTATGGATTTGGATCAGTACTTGCGACACAAGTAGGCGGTTCAACTGATACTACAGTTACAGCTATTACATCAGGCGGATCTCAAGCAAATATCGAGGCGCTTCAAGCAGGTGATGCACAAATCGGTTTTGCACAATCGGACGTTATGACTTATGCATATAATGGAACTAACCTTTTTGCTGAAAGTGGCAAAGTAGAAGGAATATCTACAGTTGCGGCTTTATATCTAGAGCAAGTTCAAATTGTAACTACAGATCCTGAAATAAAAACAGTTGCAGATTTGGAAGGTAAAACAGTTTCGATAGGAGCGGCAGGTTCTGGAGTATACTTCAATGCGATAGATGTATTAGGAGCATATGGATTAACTGAAGATGATATAAATGCAACATACGAAGACTTTGGAAACAGTGCAGACAGCTTGAAAGATGGCAAAATAGATGCAGCTTTCGTTGTAGCAGGCGCACCAACAACTGCTATTTCAACTTTAGCAGCAAGCAAAGACACTTACTTAGTAAGTATGGATGATGCACATATAGAAAAACTACAAGAATCATCACCATATTATACAAAAGTAGTGATTCCAGCTGGAACATACGAAGGACTTGATGTAGATACAATAACAGTTGCTGTAGGTGCAGTGGTAATCGCTTCTGATACTGCTACTGAAGCTGATATTTACAATTTCATAAGTGGAATTTATGAGAATGTTGATGCAATAACTCAAGCACATGCAAAAGGAGCTGAATTAGATTTAGATTATGCAGGTTCAGTAACTACAATTCCTTATCACCCAGGTGCTGCTAAATACTTTGCTGAAAAAGGAATAGATGTTCCTGTGAAATAAGCGAATTTTAATTATTTAGTTAATGCGTTAAATTGGTAAAAATAAATAAACTACGGCAAAATAGTTGCCGTAGTTTATCCATGTTTTTGGAATAAAAAGTAAAAATAGAATTAGGAAAAAGAAATTGATGAAGAAGGAAAATAAAAAGAAAATAAAAGAAAGCGCAGATGTAACAAGCGAAGTGAATTCAAAAGAGTTTGATTCCGTAATGCGTAAGTATGACAGAGAATCAAATACACGAATTTGGGAAGGAAAACCAAAAGTAATAGTAAACTCTCTGATGGTGGCCTTTTCCGTGTATAGTATATATGTAACTTTGTTTTCTACAGCAATGAGAGAAGAGAGGCTTACTATATTCTTGGGGATGATTATTATAATTGGCTATTTAAATTTCCCTGCTAAAAAGGGAGCAAAATTAAAAATTAACCATATACCTTGGTATGATATAGTTGTTATGGTTGCGGGAACTATTCCGTTTTTTTACTTTGCATTTAATGCAGAAAAAATACTAAAAATGTCTACAAGAGTAACGGAGAACCCTATAATGGTTATTATTGCGATTGTGGGTATGTTAGTGCTAATAGATTTGTGTCGTAGATGTGTAGGGATTCCTATACTATGTGTTGTAGGTGCACTTTTGATTTATACATTTATGACTGTTAGACCACAAAAGGTTATATACGATCTTTTTTATACTACGTCTGGAGTTATGAACACGCCAATAGATGTTGCAGCTAAATATATAGTAGTTTTTATTATCTTTGGTGCGTTTTTAGAAAGAACGGGAATTTCAAAATATTTTATTAACTTGGCAAATTCAATCGCGGGTGCAGCGGCAGGAGGCCCTGCAAAGGTTGCTGTTATTTCCTCGGCTCTATGTGGAATGGTATCAGGTTCATCTGTAGGGAACACTGTTACTACGGGATCTGTAACTATTCCAATGATGAAAAAAGCTGGTTACAAAGGGGAATTTGCAGGAGCAGTTGAAGCATCTGCATCAACTGGAGGGCAAGTAATGCCACCACTTATGGGTGCGGCGGCATTTATTATGGCGGAGTACTTAGGAGTTAGCTATGCGACTGTAGCTTCTCGTGCTATTCTTCCAGCACTTTTATATTTTATAGGAATATATATTGCGGTACACCTTGAAGCGAGAAAATTAAATTTGCAAGGTATTCCAAAAGAAGCTTTACCAAGAAAAATGGAAATGCTCAAAAAAGCATACTTGCTAGCACCTATAGTAGTTCTAGTAGTTCTTGTTTCTGGGAATATATATACAATGCAATTTTCTGCAGCAATAGCAATAATTCTAACAATGTTTATAGGATTTTTTAATAGAGAAGAAAAATTCACGCTTAAAAAGGTGTTTGAAGCTTTAGAGGCAGGAGCAAGAGGAACGATTACAGTTGCAGCGGCTTGTGCAATGGCAGGGATTGTAGCGGGATGTATTACTGCAACGGGGTTAGCGTCTCAACTTATAACAGCAATTGTTTCTGTTGCTGGAGGCCAAGCGATGATTGCGTTGGCTTTAACGATGGTATGTTGCATAATACTTGGAATGGGCGTTCCGACTACAGCTAATTACTGCATCATGGCGGCTACATGCGCACCTATTTTAATGAACGATGCGATAGGAATAGAAGCTATTGCAGCACACTTCTTTGTTTTTTACTTTGGTATCGTGGCAGATATAACTCCGCCAGTAGCACTTGCAGCATATGCAGGGTCGGCAATAGCAAAAGCACCGCCTATGAAAACAGCTGTCAATGCTACAAAGATAGCCATAGCCGCATTTATAGTTCCATATGTATTTGCAATGAATCCAGCTATGCTTTTCGTAGATACTGTATGGTATGAAGTAATACTTATTTGTATAACTTCTATAATGGGTATATTTGGCGTAGCTGTGGGGATAAACGGATATTTATACACACATATTGCACCATTATTTAGATTAGTTGCGATAGCAGGCGGATTGACATTGTTGGTGCCTGGAATCTCGACTGATATAATTGGAGTCGTTCTAGTAGGAATAGTAGTTATTGTCCAAAAGATAAAATCAAAAAATAAAAATGAAAGTACAATGTTATAATATTCTTCTTGAATAAACTATGGAATGATTGAATTTAAAGTTTAATTACGGTAATAAACTAAGATTGATTTTAAATCAAAAAAATAATGTATCATTAATAAAAAATACAATATGGCATGTAGAAAAAATACAGGCCATATTTTTTTACATGATATATAAATGTTGGAATTTAAAGTAAAAAAAACAGTATACATACTGGCAAACTCATTGACATGAATATTGCTCTATGATACTATAATCCTATGTAAAATTCACAAAATGGAGGTAGAAATGGCAAAAAATAATATGAAAACAATGGATGGAAACACAGCAGCGGCTTATGTGTCGTATGCGTTTACAGATGTAGCGGCAATATATCCAATTACGCCTTCGTCAACGATGGCAGAAGTTGTTGATGAAATGGCAGCACATGGCAAAAAAAACATTTTCGGACAAGAAGTTAAAGTGGTCGAAATGCAATCGGAAGCAGGAGCAGCAGGGGCAGTTCATGGCTCTCTCGGCGCGGGTGCACTAACGACTACGTTTACAGCATCTCAAGGGTTGTTGTTGATGATTCCAAATATGTATAAAATAGCGGGAGAACTTCTTCCGGGAGTTTTTCATGTAACAGCTAGAACGCTAGCTACGCATGCACTTTCTATTTTTGGAGATCATTCAGATGTAATGTCAACGAGACAGACGGGATTTGCGTTGCTATGTTCAAGTTCAGTTCAAGAAGTAATGGACTTAGCAGGAATTGCACATTTAACAGCAATTGACGGTAGAGTTCCATTTCTCCATTTCTTTGATGGATTTAGAACTTCTCACGAAGTACAAAAAATTGAAACAATAGAATATGATGATTTTGCAAAGTTGCTTGATATGGATAAAGTCAAAGAATTTAGAAGTAGATCACTTAACCCTGAACATCCTGTGGTTAGAGGTACAGCTCAAAATCCTGATATATTCTTCCAAGCAAGGGAAGCATCTCAAAAGTATTACGATGCATTACCACAAATGGTAGAAGGTTATATGGATAAAATTGGAGAAATTACAGGCAGAAAATATAAACTTTTCGATTATGTTGGCGCGCCAGATGCAGAAAATATTATAGTTGCAATGGGTTCTGTTTGTGAAACAATAGAAGAAACAATAGATGCACTTAGCAAAAAGGGAGAAAAAATAGGATTAGTAAAGGTTAGATTGTTTAGACCTTGGTCTCCAGAACATTTAAAAGCTGTAATTCCGAAGTCAGTTAAAAAAATTGCGGTGCTAGATAGAACGAAAGAACCAGGAGCTCCGGGAGACCCATTGTATATGGATGTAAAAGACATGTATTTCGGAGAGGCAAATTCTCCTAAGATTTATGCAGGAAGATATGGATTAGGGTCTAACGATACTACTCCTGGACAAATTGTGGCAGTTTATGACAACTTAAAACAAGACGAACCAAAAGACAAATTTACAATTGGTATTGTGGATGATGTGTATAACACATCACTAGATACTGTGAAAATCACTACTGAACCAGAGAGTACAGTTAGATGTAAGTTCTGGGGATTAGGTTCTGACGGTACTGTTGGAGCAAACAAGCAAGCAATAAAAATTATTGGTGATGAAACTGATATGTATGCACAAGGATATTTTTCATATGATTCGAAAAAATCAGGAGGAATTACGATTTCACACCTTAGATTTGGTAAAGAAAAAATAAAATCCACATACCTAATTACAGAAGCGGATTTTGTCGCTTGCCATAATCAAGCATACGTAAATCAATATGATTTACTAAAAGGCCTGAAAAAAGGTGGAACCTTCGTTCTTAATTGCATATGGGAAGATGATGAAATTGAAGGTAATCTGCCAGCGTTAATGAAAAAATATATGGCAGAAAATGATATCAAATTTTATGCAATAAATGCGACTAAAATTGCAGCTGACTTAGGTTTGGGAAATAGAATAAACATGATAATGCAATCAGCATTTTTCAAATTGTCAGAGGTACTTCCATTAGATGATGCTGTTCGATTCCTTAAAGACTCAATAGTAAAAGCATATGGTAAAAAAGGTGAAGAAATTGTGTCTATGAACCAAGCGGCAGTAGATAAAGGAATTAGTGAGTTTAGACAAATTGAAATTCCTTCTTCGTGGAAAGACTCTGTAGATGAAAAAGGGGAAACAAGAGATCTTCCAGAGTTTATTGAGAATATTTTGATTCCGATGAATAGGCAAGAAGGGGATAGTCTCCCAGTAAGTGCTTTTGAAGATACTGCTGATGGAACGTTCCCTGTAGGAACATCAGCTTACGAAAAAAGAGGTGTTGCTGTAAATGTTCCTGAGTGGCTGAAAGATAATTGCATACAATGTAACCAATGTTCATTTGTGTGCCCACATTCAGCGATTAGGCCGATACTACTTACAGAGGAAGAACTTGCTAGTGCGCCTAAAGAATTTGAAGCTGTACAGACAAAAGGTAAAGGGTTTGAAAGTTACAAATACAGAATGCAAGTAGACCCATTGGATTGTATGGGATGTGGAAATTGTGCGGATATATGTCCTTCTAAGGAATGTGCATTAGTAATGAAACCGCTTGAAACTCAAGAAAGAGAAATTGAGAATTGGGAATATGCTATGACAATTCCAATTAGAGATAATATTGTTAGTAAAGAAACAGTTAAAGGTAGTCAATTTGCAAAACCATATTTTGAGTTTTCGGGTGCGTGTACAGGCTGTGGAGAAACACCATATATCAAAGTAATAACTCAACTTTATGGAGATAGAATGATGATTGCAAATGCAACTGGATGTTCTTCGATTTGGGGAGCGTCAGCACCTTCTATGCCATACTGCAAAGATGAAAAAGGAAGAGGGCCTTCATGGGCAAATTCATTGTTTGAGGACAATGCAGAATATGGACTAGGAATGGCTACAGGCGTAAGACAAATGCGAGATAAAATTGAAGATTTGATGAACACACTTATGTCAAAAACAAATGATGCAAAAATAATTGAAGCGTGCAAGACGTGGATAGAAAACAGAGAAGATGGAAATACAACAAGAAAAGATAGCGATGTTGTAATTGAAACTTTAGAAAATGCAAATTTCACTTGTGATGAATGCAAATCATTATCAAATGATATATTAGAGAAAAAAGACTATCTAGTTAAAAAATCAGTATGGGCTGTAGGCGGTGATGGATGGGCTTATGATATTGGATATGGAGGATTAGACCATGTAATCGCTTCAGGGGAAGATATAAATATCCTTGTATTCGACACAGAAGTTTATTCAAATACTGGAGGGCAGTCTTCTAAATCTACACCAACTGCTGCAATAGCTAAATTTGCGGCAGCAGGAAAGAGAACGAAGAAAAAAGATCTAGGAATGATGGCTATGAGTTACGGATATGTATATGTAGCACAAGTTGGTATGGGAGCAGATAAAAATCAATTTATGAAAGCTCTTATCGAAGCAGAAAACTACAAAGGCCCGTCAATATTGATTTGTTACGCACCATGCATTAATCATGGTATAGATATGGGCAAAACTCAAGAAAATACTGATGATGCAGTTAAGTGTGGATATTGGAATCTTTATAGATATAATCCGATGTTAGAGGAAGAAGGCAAAAACCCATTTGTGTTAGATAGCAAAGAACCAACGGGAGATTTCCAGAAGTTCATATTAGATCAAGTAAGATACAACTCACTTATTAAGGAGTTTCCTGATGTTGCAGATCAGCTGTTCAAGAAAACAGAGCAAGATGCAAAAAACAGATATAAACAATATAAGAGGTTGGCTGATTATTAATACATTTAGGAGCTGATGTTTCCATGACAATTCAGTGAAAAAACAAAGCCCACAAGTTTATGTGGGCTTTTGAATTTTGAATTGAGATGACATACATATATATATAGTAGAATATATATATGAGTTTAAAAGTTGAACGGAGAGCAAAATGAAGAAATACGATTTAATTATTGCTGGTGCTGGTGCAGGTGGAGTTTTTTTAGCTTATGAAATGACTAAGAAAAAAAACAACGCAAAAATATTAATACTTGAAAAAGGTGATCCTTTAGAAAAGAGAACTTGCATAATTAAAACTGGAAAAGTTGATAAATGCATCAAATGTAATCCTTGTCAAATTATGAACGGGTATGGAGGCGCAGGAACGCTTTCCGATGGGAAATATAATATAACGACTCAATTTGGGGGAGATTTACATAAATATTTAGGTTACGATATGGCTATGGAATTGATGGAATATGTTGACTCTGCACTTTGCGAAATGGGAGGGAGTGAAGCAAAACTTTATTCAACAGCAGCATCTAACTTAAAAACAGTTGCACTTAGAAACAATCTACATTTGCTAGATGCAAAAGTAAGACATTTAGGAACTGATAGGAATGTAGAAATACTGCACAAAATTTTTGATTATACAAAAGATAGAGTAGAGTATTCTTTTAGAGAAACGGTTGAAACTGTTGTAAAGCAAGGTGATGAATTTGTACTAACTACAGAAAAAGGGGAACAATATTCATGTAAGGATTTAGTAATTGCAACGGGAAGATCAGGTTCTAAATGGGCAGGTGAAGTTTGTAAAAAATTTGGGATAGATCAGAAGAGCAATAGAGTGGATATTGGAGTAAGAGTTGAGCTTCCCGCAGACATATTTAAACATATAACGGATGAGGTATATGAAAGTAAAATAGTATACAAAACTGAAAAGTATAATGACATGGTGAGAACATTTTGCATGAATCCATATGGAGAGGTAGTTGCTGAAAACACAAATGGAATAGTTACGGTTAATGGCCATAGTTACGCAAATCCTAAACTACGAACTGAAAACACAAATTTTGCACTACTTGTATCTAACCATTTTACAGAACCATTCAGAGATAGTAATGAGTATGGAGAATCTATTGCGAGGTTATCAAATATGTTGGGTGGAGGTGTACTTCTTCAACGATTTGGAGATTTAATAAAAGGAAGAAGAAGTAGTGAACGCAGAATGGAAAAATGTTTCACAAGACCAACTTTAAAGGCGACTCCAGGAGATTTGAGCCTTGTAATACCTAAGAGACAGCTAGATAATATTATTGAAATGATTTATGCTCTTGACAAAATTGCCCCTGGAACAGCAAATGAGGATACTTTACTTTATGGAGTCGAAGTTAAATTCTACAACTCAAAAGTCAAAGTAGATGAAAATTTGGAAACTGAAGTAAAGGGATTATATGTAATTGGAGATGGATCGGGTGTAACGCATTCATTATCTCAAGCATCGGCAAGTGGTGTGTATGTAGCGAGAATATTGGC
>CAYJEX010000001.1:52451-156873 GCA_964369465.1 uncultured Oscillospiraceae bacterium | reverse complement strand
AAATTTATAGTTTTCTTCATTTACATAGTTTATTCCAATGCTACTTTCTTCGTTTGTATCTTCCCATATTATTTCCTTTCTAATATATTTCTTCTGAATTAAAATCGAGGCTCTCCTCATGTGTATCAAAACTAAAATTTTCTTTATCAACAAGATCTACTTCTATTCTAAATTGTTCACCTGTTGTTTTCATATAATCGAAAAATTCTACTGACAATACTTTATAAAATTCTTCTTCAGTAACACTTTCATCATTATATAAAATATATACATTAGGAAGATGGCTATTATATCCTAATCTTTCAATACGCTTACTGTAATTCTCAGAAAGTGTTTCAATTCCTTCAAGGTATCTATCTAGCGTTACATCTTCTAATTTCATTTCACCAGTAAAAATGCGTGAATGTTCTACGAATATTTTAAAATTATCAAAATATTTAGAGGCATAATCCGATATCATATCTTCATATTCATCATAAAGAAAATATCCCATAAAATCATCTTCAACATAAGGCTCATCAAGCCATTTAGATGTAGGTACATTATTTTCATAATTAAACTCTCTAACATGCATGCGTACAAAAAAGTGTACATCCATGCCATGTATAACGGTATCCACACTTAATGAGTACATTCCAATGTTAAGTTTTGGTACAAAAATCCAAGTTGGATCAATGTCAAACTCTAAATCTCCATACTTTTCTTGTAAATATTCTTCGGCAATTATTTGAAATTCTTCTTCAGTAAAGTGCATACCGTTAAAATAACCCATTCTTTCGCACCCCCAAAGAATAGCCCCTGCAATTATTAATATAATAACTGTTATAATAATTAAAAACTTTTTCATATCTTTTTTCTTTTCTTATTTCTTTTGAATTGACTTCTAAATTGTTTTATTAAATCTAACATGATAAATTTTTGCAAATTTTTAAAGCCCAAAACAACTTTTAGATTTCAAAAAAGCTTACTCTCAAACGATAAACTACACTAACAAAACAATACTAATCGCCATTACTATCATCCCCAAAATTACGCCAGTTATTGAAATATGATGATGCCCATACTCTTCTGCTGTAGGGAGAAGTTCATCAAGTGAAATATATACCATAATACCTGCAACAGCAGAAAAAACAATCCCAAACACTGTGTCTGTTAGAAATGGCAAGAGTACTGCATATCCAACCAACGCTCCTATCGGTTCGCTTAGTCCTGAGGCTGTTGCTAACAAAAATGCCTTACTTTTATTTCCAGTGGCATAATATATAGGCATAGCTACTGCCATTCCCTCTGGAATATTATGAATTGCAATAGCAACTACAATTGGTATGGCAATTGTAGGGTCAATTATAACAGAGATAAATGTTGCTATTCCTTCTGGAAAATTGTGAATTGCGATAGCTAAAGCTGTAAACATTCCCATTTTAAGCAACCCTTTATTCTTTTCATTCGAACTCTTTACTTTTGCACTATCTTTTATCTCATGTGGATTTATAGATTCTGGAGTAAATCTGTCTATAATTGCAATTATTCCAATTCCTCCAAAAAACGCAACTGCTGTTATTAAAGTAGCTGTTTTATCTGGGTACTCCATAGAAATTGATTCCAGTGCCTTGGGATAAATTTCTGTTAATGCTACAAATATCATTACTCCTGCAGAAAAACCCAATGAAAAGGAAAGCACTTTTGTGTTATTTTTTTTGGCAAAAATAACAACGAGGCCACCAATAGCAGTTGCAAGGCCTGCACAAGCGGTAAAAATAAAAGCCATTAATATATTATCCATGCTTACCTCCTACTTTTATATTATTATCACAAATACAATACATATTTTATATTCAATTTATCCTTTAATTGCTCTTTGCCCTTTTAGTTATATTCGAAAACGTGTTTATTTATTATACTATATCACGAATTAGTAGTTTGTATACCTTTAAATTTTCAACTTAAATTTGAATAAATTTGCATATAATATCATCTCTAATATATACTTAAATTTGTTTGACTACTCTCTTATATTAAAGTAAAATAATTTTAGTTTGTAATAGGAGCATAAATATGAAATCAAGTATTAAAAAATCTACATTTTTAGCAATATATAGATTACTAAATAACGTTTCCCCTTTATCTTTAGATTGTGGAACGCTTTGTGGTTCTGCTTGCTGTTCAGGCGAAACAGAAATTTCTGAAAACAAAGATAGCTTGGAATTAGGCATTTATCTTTTGCCTGGCGAAGAAAAACTATTTTTAGGGAACCTAAAAAACGACTTTATCTGGACTAAAGAAAAGGCCGATAACTTTGACTTCCCAGCTTCATGGTCAGGGAAAGTTAACTTTATCAAGTGCAAAACCCCACCTAATTGTGATCGCAAATATAGACCTATACAATGCAGAACCTTTCCACTAGCTCCTGATATTGATGAGAACGGTCATTTAAGTCTGATTATTTTCCCTAGCCCACTTCCCTATGTATGTCCTTTAATAAAAGACAATCTCAAATTAAATCAAAAATTCATCAAAGCAACTTATACCGTATGGAAAAGGCTAATTGAAGATCCTCTCATACTTGATTTAGTTTTTCTGGACTCACAAAACAGACGGATAGATAAAATTGCAATAAAAACTGTTTCCCCTGTCGAAAAGTAAATTTCCCAAGTTGTAAAATGTTTTCTCTCTTTCTATTGAAGTCCCACGTAAAACAAAGGCATACTATCAAATCCGATTTATATGACAAATCAACATGTTGTTTTAAATCAAAAAGTCACTCTATAATAATAGAGTGACTTTTTAGTTCATTGTCAATACTTTCATGCTTCAATTAGTAAAATGTGCTGATTTATCAATACTATCTCCTGCGTCTTCTTTCTTCAATAATAAATGAAGCTACATCTATACCTTTGCTATTTCTTCCAAATCCCGCATCTACACCCGTTTTAACTGCTTCTTCTGGAATTACTTGTGTTCCGCCTGCACAAATAATGACATTGTCTCGTATTCCCTTCTCAACTGCTAGCTCATGAATCCTTTTCATGTTTTTGTAATGAATATTATCATGAGAAATTATCGTTGAAGCAAGGATTACTTCAGCATTAAGTTCAACTGCTGCATCTACTAATTTTTCTACAGGCACGGATGTTCCAAGGTATTCCACCTCTATTCCAAACCTTTCTATTCCTCCATGTTTTATATCAATTATTTCTCTAAGCCCCACCGAGTGTTCGTCTTCTCCTACTGTTCCGCAAACGATTTTTAGCGGATAATCCGAAACATCTTTTCTTATTTCATCGTCACTAAGGTAAACAGGTTCTTCTGGTATTGTAAGCTTAGAAATATCAATATCGAAATCTACTCTTCCTTTTAATTCTATTCTTGTTCCTTCTGCCTCTTGCATTACTTCTCTGCTTATCACTTCTGGCTCTATAAGCCCGAATTTCTTAGCAATCTCTACTGCAACTACTTCTGCTGTTCTTCTATTAGTAGGTATAAACATTGTGAGCATAACAATTCCATCAGCAAGCCATTCCATTTCCGGTTTTACGAAATTACTTAGCCTGTATTTGTCGTTTTCTTCCATTCTTTTGTTTACATTGTCTTCCTCATCTAACTCATCAATATATACAATTTTGCTTCTATCTTCAAATGTACAACCACCAATCAATTCTGATGGATTTTGTGGGTCTCCTCCATACTGTTCTACATTATTTTCCCCAAAGTGTGCAGTCACTGGAGCCATGTAGTCTTCATCTCTTTCATATATATATCCGTATCCAATTCCGCCTTCGATTTTTCTCGCTATTCCGTCACCATTTCTTGCAGGATACTCTGCCGAGTCAACAAAAAATCCAGCTTCGACAGCATTAAAATATCCGCCTACTTCTAGGATTTCTTCCATAAACAAAACTGCTTTTTCTTTCAGTTCTCGTACTTTTTCACCTAAAGGGCCATCCATTTTCAATTCAAGCATGTCCATTATTCCATCTAGACCTGTCAATGTTTGTTTTGCTGTATCGCAAGCTTCAACATTGTATATATGCCATGGAACATTTCTTCCTTCATCTGGTGTTATTGTTGACTGAATATCTGCCCTCGTAAGTTTAGATACTAACATATTTAGAACATGTGTTACAGTTGCCTCTCTTGCAGAAGAATCAATATATTTTGTGTTCATCTGTGCTCTCATTCTATATCTATCACAGATTTGTCTCAATGCTACTGCATATGGCAAATCCATAGATACACAAGGGGCAGGCGTTGCAGTAGGTGGAACAGTCGAAAGACAAATGTTTTCAGCTTTAATTCCTACCATCTCAGAAAACTTAGAATTAATTGCGTGCTGAACAATCAATTCTGGCATTACCATCCATGCATTTCTTGCTGTTGCATTTGCATTATGTGCACCATCTATTTGCGCTATATCCGCCCATGCAAGAATTCTTTTTGACTCACATGCGTCTACAAAAGATCTAACACAGTTTATATTTCTATAAAGCACATTGTATTGTGGATCTTGATGTGCTCCATTTACACCTTCTTCTGCAAACATTACAGCTACATCTGGGCCTGCAACCCCAGATACGTAAGAATGGTAATTTATAGGTCTTCCTACTTCTTCTTCTATTGCATCAATAGCTTTTCTCTGAGCTCTTACTTGTTTTCTTGTAATAGGAACTCCTCCTATTCCTTGTGGTGTCCCCTCTATAAGTCCATCCATATGAGATTGGCCTGCTGTTCTAATAACCATTAGGTGATCTGCTCCATGCCATGCCGCCATTCTCATTCTTCTAATGTCATCTTCAAACCTCCCTGATGCAATTTCCGTTGTAATTACTGGCTGAGGCTGAGGGTCTATACCATCAAAATATTTTGCTGGGGGCAATGGAACTCCATTTTTCATAGGAGTAGATGCGTCTTTGTATATAAATGGCCCCATTTGAAGATCTGGAGCAGGAGTTCTCCATGTCCATCCTCTTCTTTTAGGTTCATATTTATCTAAATCTTTTAATATATTTTCAATATCTAGCTTTTCATTATATTTTAATTTAATATCAGACATACTAGCATCCTCCTTTAAATAATTCAGTAACCAAGTCCCATCCTTTTCCATTTGCTAATTTCTCAGATGCTTCTTTTATGCTAATGTTTTCTGCTTTGGAAAGTTTGTACACTACATGTCCAGCTCCTTTTCCCATTAGTCCTCTGTCCATGCAACCTTCAACAATTGGTTTTGTGTCTAGCGAAGAAACTCCCATTCTGAGAAGAACTGATCTTTCTACTGAAGGTGTCGTATTGTTTTTCCCAAGTTCTACCATTGGAGTAACTACTTGCTCTGCTAGCTCCCAAAACCTATCATATAACTCTTTATCTGAAAGGGTTGCAATATCCTTTCTTCTTTCCTCAAAGTCGTTTTCTCTTTTCATTATTTTCTCCTATTTAAATTTTCTATAACACTGTAAATCTTAGATAACAATCTCTTTCAATCCTATTAAATAAACATTTTATAATCCTATTTTATTTCTTTTATTATTGTTTTCACATAGTCAACGTCACTGTTTGTTTCTTCTGCTAAAAAAGTTATATCTTTTGCTGTAGGTGTCGAAATATTATATGTCGCCATAGCAGTTTTTATTAATGATTTCCTCATTTTATCTAAATCCATTTCTTTAGGCTTAATCATAGATGGGTGTCTAGGGAGAATAATGTTTTTCCCTGGCACTTCATCTTTTGGGTCGCCAAACAAAATTTCTATTCCATTTTTTTTGGCAAATGAAAGTTGTGGCTGAACGTGTTTTCCTGCACCAGTGTATTCTGTTTCTTGAACTACTATCATTGCACTTTCTGGATATTCTTGCGCAATTGCAAAAGCTGCTGCAAGCGAAGTATTTCCAGCCGGCCCTTTTTCTAGCCCTTCTAATGTTGCCAAGGCTTCTGTAATATAAAAAACATCTCCTTGAGTAATTGTTACGTATCTATCCATATATCTTAGAGGCCTTGCCGCAGATCTTGGGACATCTGATCTGTCTGGCCACACAGAGAAAGGAACTCCAAAGCCTGTATGCCCTGTTGTAAATGATTTCTTGTTAAAATCACCGTCGGATGCCATATGAAGCCCTGTCAAATCAACAGAAGCACCTATTACCTTAGTTTCTCTTGCGCCTGCTTTTATTAATCCTCTCGCTGTTCCTGTAACATTTCCTCCCCCTGCTTGGGTACAAACAACGACATCTGGATCTTTTCCATATTTTTCTCTAAACTGCATTGATAATTCGTATCCTAACGTTTCAACACCTGCAATCCCAAATGGAGTGTATAATGATGCATTAAAGTATCCTGTTTCTTCTAGCAGTAACAGAAACTTATAAAACAGTTCTGGTCCTACTGTAAGTTGAACAACTTCAGCTCCAAGGGCCTCGCATTTTCTAGCTTTTTCTACAATTTCTGGTTGCCCCACTCCTTTTGAATCATAACATTCCTGAACGATAATGCATTTTAATCCTGCTATGGCAGCTTGAGAGGCAACTGCTGCACCGTAATTCCCTGATGTAGCTGCAATAACTCCTTTATAGCCTAATCTTTTTGCATGATATATTGCATTCGCAGCCCTTCTTGCCTTAAAACTTCCAGAAGGATTTCCTTCTTCGTCTTTAATGAATATTCTTGCACCATTTCCGTTAGGAGCACATTTTCTAGCAAGATTTGTTAAATTCTTCAACTCTATTAGTGGTGTGTTTCCTACACTAACATTGTTTTGAATATTTTGCATTTCTTCTAGTGAATAGCCTGTTTCTCTCATCATTTTTTCATAATCAAATGCAATAGATCCACTCTCGAATTCATTATAATCTATCCCTATTGCATCTTTCATTATTTCAGACTTTCTCTTCATTACGGAATCATAGTCTTTTAATAATTTACTGCCCATTATTTTGCACCTCTATCAGGTCTTTCATGTCCAAATACTATTTCTCTTACTTGCATATCTATTTCCAAAAGTTCTGGTACAAATTCTCCAAAGTCATGTTTGTAACAAGGGTTTACTTCAACTAATTCGCCTTCTTCTTTTCTTCCTGTGACTGTAACAACTTCTACTATATCTCCCACCTTAGAATCTTCCTGCAAGAATCCTTTATCCCACATTTCTAAAGGTGTCGCTTTTGTGTCTTCTGGAATTTGCGGTGCCCTCTCAGATGGTTCTAGTATTATTTTGTGGATTCTTACCCACGAACCTTTTTTTATCATTTGATTTCCTCTTTCCTTATCTATTTTACTATCTTAGCTTCCTCGCAAATTTGATTTCTCATATCTCCCATGATTGCTCTTGGGACAGGAAGAGTTAACATATTATGCAATCCAGGTCTTGCATTAATTATATGTGGAATCATGTTTACGCACATAGCTATTGTACCTATTCCACCTGGAACTTCTGGAGTATTTGCCATGTTTATATCAGGTGTTCCTTTTATAAACACATAGTCACCTGTTTGAACGCCAACTTGTTCTGGTTCTATTTGTTGAGGGTGCTCCATTTTTAGCTTCATTTCTCCATCGATGTAACATTCTGCTTCCATTGAACATCCTGCAGTATCTCCAGCTTTTGCAAATCCATATGGCGATTTTCTATCAACATCTGTCATTATAGGTTTCATTGACTGTTCAACTTTCTCTAAATCCCATCCAATTGCGTCACAAATCATCATTGCTGATTCGTGAAATCCTACATGTCCACTTAATTTTCCTGTTTTAACACCATTTTCAAAGGCTTCCTTGCTTATACCTATTCCTTGCTCTTCCATTACTACAGGTCCAAATGGCGACAAGCTATTTACTCTTCTCGAAAGAATACTATCAACTTCTTCACAACATCCTGTCCATAGGACTACTAGTAAATCCATAATATGCCCTGGGTTTATCCCTGTTCCCATTATCGAAACACTATTTTCTTTAGCAATTCTATCTAGTTCGGCTGCCAATTCAGGATTCTGCGCTTGAGGATATGCCATTTCTTCAGCAGAGGACACAACATTTATTCCTTGCTCCAAGCAAAACTTTAATCTGTCAAATGCTGTTTCTACAAAAGAATCTGTACAGGTCAAAACTACATCAGCAGCCCCTGGTTTTATCACATCTTCTGCACTTCCAATAATGACATCTGTTTTATCGCCTTTTTCTGTATTTATATAATCAAACATTGATTTCCCAATTTTGTCGCCTCTGCCTACAGCCCCTACAATGTCTACTCCTTTTTTCTTTAACAGCATATCCGCCATACCAGATCCCATTGCTCCAAGTCCCCAAATAATTACTTTTACATTCTTCATAATTTTCTCCTTATTTTTTCTACTTTATTTCTTTTCTAAATTTTTTATAATACAAATCTTGGTTTTACATTATATAAAGCAATTTTTATGCCAAAATATTATTCATTTCGCTTTATTTTTTTAAACCCCCAATAGGAAAACCCTTGCATTTGCAAGGGTTTTTATCACTCTCATTCATCATCATTGTTTTTTATCATACTCTTGTGCCCATATATTGTCTATTTATGCAAATTTTTGGGCATATCAAGCTGGTATTTCTTTATCCTATGTTGCAATGTTTGTCTTTTTATTCCTAATTCATTGGCAACTTTGCTTATGTTTCCTTTGTTGTTTTTTATTGACTCTCGAATTATTTTTTGCTCTAAATCATTTATGAACTCGTCTAAAGTTTTTTCGTTACAATCAAAGTTTGCAGTCGTAGCATCTCTCTGTTTATCTATATATATATAGTCCGAATTCAGCACTTTTTGGTTTTCTGAAATTGCAACTGCTGACATTATTATGTTTTCTAATTCTCTCACATTACCAGAATAATCGTAGTTTAATAGTTTTTTTAGCGCTTGATCTGATATACTTTCAATCCTTCTTCCCAGTTCTTTATTATGTTTTTTTAGAAAATATTTGACTAGTAATGGAATATCTTCTCTTCTTTCTCTAAGAGGAGGTATATGTAGGTTTACAATGTTTAGCCTATAGTATAAATCTTTCCTTAACGCTCCTTCTTCAATTAACTTCAGAGGATTTTCGTTTACAGTTGCAATTATTCTAACATCTACAGGCATATCTTTTGTCCCACCTACTCTTCTAATATATCCTTCTTGCAAAACTCTAAGCAACTTGCTTTGCAAATCGTAAGGCATTGCACTTATTTCATCCAATAATAGCGTTCCTCCATTTGCTTGTTCAAATAAGCCTTGCCTATCTATCGCTCCTGTAAACCCTCCTTTTGAAGTTCCAAATAAAATTCCCTCAAAGAGTGAATCTGGTAAGGCCGCACAATTCTGTGCTAAAAATGGTTTCTCATTTCTAGCACTGCTGAAATGAATGCTTTGTGACAATAGTTCTTTGCCTGTTCCTGTTTCTCCATAAATAAATACAGAAGCTTTTGTTGCAGCTGCGATTTTTGCTTTCTCAATCACAGACACAAAAGATGGGCTTGCGGTAATTATATCTTCAAATTTATATTCCCTTATTTTGGGGCGATTATTTTTGTACTCTATCATCTTATCTGTAACATTTTTTATCGGAGTCAAGTCTTTCGAAACTTCTATCGCTCCTACTATTTTGTCATTTAATATTACAGGAACCGTTGAATTAACAGTTGTGATTTCTTTTCCATCTTTATTTTTATAAGTTTGTTTTAGTTCTATTGTTTTTTTTCCATTCTTCATTGCCTCTCTTAGAGTACTCTCCTCTTCTAAAATCGACCCGAAAGTTTCGGAAAAAGGTTTTCCAACAACTTCACTTGCTGGCATGTCCTCAATTTCTTCCATTGCTGCGTTATAAACGAAAGAAACGCCATCCACATCTACGATATGAATGCCGTCACTTAACAATTCTGCCAACTCAATTAAAATAGCTTTTATTTCATTTTCTTTCATCTTGTACTATGTTCCTTCTTCCAAGAATATTAATTATTCCTTGGGAAGTCATTTTAGAACCTATGGATTTTGTTTGTTCTTATAAATCATTGTTTTTTTCTTTTTTTATTCTTTTTTACTTTTTTATCTAATGTTACAAAATCTTTTCCTCTTAAGAAATTCGGATACTTTCCTATGATAAAATAGTATTCTTTTCTAATAAATGCTGTAGTTTTTGTAAAATTAAGCATAAAGACAAGAAACATGATGATCATGACTGGAATTTCTATATAGATAGGAAACCCACCTGACAAAGGAATTATTATTAGCATAAGCATCACAATTATAGAAAATATTTTTATTTTACTTCCCCATTTTGTTTCAATTATAGCTTGAGCTTCTCCAGTTGCAAAGAAAGCCATTCCCCTTGCCACTAGAGAATAAGAAAGAAGCAATGATAGAACTGAGACATATGCCAAAGCAACTACCTCTAGCTCAACATACGCCATTGCTTGAAATCCGGAAATGTGATTATATGTCCCCAGTCCTAATTCAGCTATTTTTGATACCAATCCAACGATCGCCACAATATTCAAATATTTAAATTGGGTAGATATGTCTTTCATCTTAACGCTAGCCACAAGCACAATAATCCATCCAATTATAGAAACTGCTATTGCTACAATTTCACCTATCCATATAGGATAAAATCCTCTTACTAGCAATGTAAGCACAATTCCTGTAATCACTACAGTCAATCCTTTTAAAGCTAGCGGAACACTCATTACTCCATGCGATTTGTTCGCTCTTGTTTTTTTGTTACTTCTATCATTTTCTGATCTTTTTCTATTTTTTTTCGCCATATGTTCCTCCAAAGTTAGTGCGCAATTTTTAAATCGAAGCTACGGAGCTATCGTGATTGCACGATTAGTCCGTATCGTAATTATATCTATATTATTACATATTTTCTTTATTTTTTCAAGACGATAAAATCGCAACGGGCAAGGCGCTTCTTCCTCTGTCGTTGCGATTATAGTATATTAGTATATAGAAATTGTCTAGAAATTTATGATTGTCTTTTTATTTTGAACATTTTTCCAGCAATGATCCCAATAGGTGCACCTATTACAGTAAATAGCGCCCCCATTTTTGCCGCACCTTGAAGGTCTAAATTAACAAACGCAGCAGCACTTACAAATAGCGCAACAGTAAGTCCCATTCCTGCAATTATTCCAGCTACTGCTACATCTTTTCCCGTCATTCCATCTGGAAGAGGGAATTTAAACACTTTAGTCGACACTAGAGAAAACAAGCTAATTCCTAATGTTTTTCCAACAATTAAAGATATAAGAATAATCCATGTCAAATTTGACATTTGTGAGAATTCCACCCCAGCATTTGCAAATCCAAAGAAAAACAAACCATAATCTACAACAGGAGATACTTTAGTTTCGAATTTATGTAGGGTTGAACCGCACTCTGCATCCGCCACACCATGTGATGTATGATTTTTTTCAATCTGTCCTTCACCTTTTGGCATAAATGGAACAATAAATATTAGCGACAAAGATGGATGCAATCCTGCATTATACATTCCTGCCCATGCTAACCCTCCAGCAACGATAACATATAACCATGCTGATTTAAATTTATATTTTCTAAACAAATATGCAACTAGCATACCCGCAACAACCAATCCAAGATACTGCAATTGTGTTGGATGATGAGGATCTGGGTAAAATATTGCAATTATAGCAAGCCCTATTCCATCATCTACCACAGCAAGAAGCAATAAGAAGCTTACAGCAGGGTGATTTCTTCCAAATACTATTTTTGCCACAAGCCATGCCAAGGCAATATCTGTTGCAGTCGTAATTCCCCAACCGTTTGTATATTCTGAAGTTCCAATAATTGCATTCAAGATAAAGAAGCACGCAACCGGGCCTAAAACTCCTCCCGCTGTTGCAAAAAGAGGCGTGGCTGCTTTTTTAAGAGGATTTAGAGGTCCTCCTTTTGAAAGTGCATTTACTATTTCTACTCCTGCAATTCCAAAAAAGAATACCATAAAGATGTCTTTCACTAGCCATTGCAAACTTATTTTATCTCCAATAATCGGTGTGTATACAATTTTTTGATATAAATCTGGAGATACATTTGCAAAGATAATTGCAACAACTACTCCTAATATTAACGGTATTGAGTATTCTCTAATTTTATTCATTTTACTTTCGATATATCTGAAATATATCTTATCCTCCTCTTAGCAATATGGTTACACTAGCCACTATTTTGTGGCCTTCTTCTGCTCTATTGCAAACAACTGAACCAAAGCAACAGATTTATGTTGTAAGCCACATTTTAAAATTATACCACAAAACAATTATATCTTGTTTACTTTTTGTTATTTTCTAGGTTATTTAGTTCTATAAATTCACCATAAATCAAACTATACTTTAACATCAACGTAATTATTTATGGTATTTCTCTCCTTTATTAATTTTAAACGCCCTATATACTTGTTCCAGTAAAATAACTCTCATCATTTGATGAGGAAATGTCATTTTTGAAAACGAAAGAGCCATATCTCTTCTTTGTAAAACTTTCTTTCCCAGTCCACACGAACCACCTATCACAAACGTTATGTCGCTCGTTCCACTTACGCCCAAGTTGTTCAGTTTCTCTGCAAATTCCTCTGAAGAATGTTCCTTTCCATTTATTTCTAGCGTAACAACATAATCGCTTTCTTTTATTTTTACTAAAATTGCATCTTCCTCAACATCAACTCGCTCTCTTGGGTCTTCTTTTGCTTCAATTATTTCAAGTTTACAGTACGAACCTAATCTTTTTTTATATTCTTCTATTGCATCTTTCCAATACTTTTCTTTGAGTTTGCCAACAGCAATTATCTTTATATTCATACTACGCTATGTTCTTTCCCTTCATTTTCAAATTACATTTACTATTCTAAAACAACTGACTAGGTTCATCTCTTCCCAGAACTTCAATAGTTACGTCTTTTTCTAAATTAATCCCTTCTTCAAGCAAGTGGTTTTCTACAGTTATTCTTGCATGATAGTCTGTGTTATTATCCTTACTTAAGTGCGCAAGCAAAACTGTTCTATGCTTATCCTTAACAGAAGCGATTTTTGCAACGCATTTCCCACAAGCTTCATTACTTAAGTGTCCTACATCGCTTAATATTCTTCTTTTTATAAAGTATGGGTAATGTCCTACTTCCAAAATTTGAACCTCGTGATTTGCTTCAATAATAAGTACATCTGCCTCTTTTATTTCTTCAAATACTTCCTCGCTAATATGTCCTGTATCCGTGACAATGCTTATTTGTTTCCCTTCTTTATAAAAAGAGTATCCTACAGTTTCTTCAATATCATGCGAAAGAGAAAATGACTTTATCCTAATATCTCCTACAGTAAATTCTGAATTTTTTTCAATTATAACCGTTCTACTTTCATCATCAAATTTATCAAGGCACTTCCAAGTTTTAGAAGTACAATAGATTTTACATTCATTTATTTTTTTTGCAATAGTATGAAGGCTTTTAATATGGTCATCATGGCCATGTGTAAGGAGCAATCCCTTAACTTCTTCTTTAACAAGTCCTGCTTTTTCTAGTCTTTCAAATGTTTTTTTTGCACTTATTCCTGCATCAACAAGAAGAGCAGTGTCATCGCTCTTTATTAAATAGCAATTGCCACTGCTTCCACTTGCAAATGAACAGAATTTTAAACTATTCTGTAATTTCAACACTATCCCCAGCCTTTACTTTTCCTGTACTTAACACTTTTACAAAGATGCCTTCCCTAGGCATAACGCAGTCTCCTGCAGCCTCTCTAATTGCACACCCATGATGACACTCCTTCCCGATTTGAGTCACTTCACACAGGGCCTCTCCAATTTTTATTTTTGTGCCTATAGGAATAGAAAACAATTCAATTCCTGTTATAAGTATATTCTCTGCAAAATCACCATGTTTCAGTTTAAAATCTATATTTTTTTGTAACTTTGAAACACTCTCGCTAGCAAGAATGCTTACTTGTCTATGCCAATCACCTGCATGTGCATCTCCTTCTATTCCATGATTTGCTAACAATTTGCCTTCTGCTACTTCTTTTTTTTGCTCGCCTTTTTTTTCACTAATGCATATTGCAATTACATTACCCTTATTCGAGACTTTTTCCATGTTATCTTTCCTCTCTTGCCCCACATTCACTATCATTTTGTCTAAGAATATCTATACCATGTTTAATTGGCTCTAACACAGCTTCCAAACATTCTTTCGCCGCCTTTTGACTTCCAGGCAACGTTATTATCAATGAGTTTTTTCTTATACCTGAGTTTGATCTCGACAACATCCCTCTTTTTGTAATTCTCATACTCTCTGCTCGCATTACCTCCGCAATTCCTGGGGCTTCTCTTTCAAAAATTTCTTTTACCGCTTCCGGAGTTATATCTCTTGGAGAAAAACCTGTCCCTCCTGTAGTTAAAACTAGCGAAATATCTTTTTCATCAACGGATTTTAATATTTCGCTTTGTATCATTTCTTTTTCATCGGGAACAATTGCAGTATATTGTACTTTCCAGCCCTCTTCTTCAAGTTTTTTTACAAGAGTTGGTCCACTTAAATCTTCTCTTTCTCCTGTATATCCTTTATCACTTACAGTAATTACTGCTGCTTCATATTTATTCTTCATATTTACTCTTCATCTTCTCTTAATTTACTATTACAACCACAGTACAGGCTAATCGCACAAACACGTTAACTCTTTATCCTCGATTTATATTATATTCTCCGCTTTTGCCTCCGCATTTCTTTTCTAAGTATATTTCGCCAATTATTATATCTTTTTGAATAGCCTTACACATATCATAAATTGTAAGCGCCGAAACTGATACCGCTGTAAGTGCCTCCATTTCTACACCTGTAGGCCCTGTGCATTTTACACTTGCTTCTATTTCGATAACATATTCCTTTTTTTCATCATTTTCTGAAAGCTCAAAGTTGATATCTACAGCCTCAATAAAAATCGGATGACACATAGGGATTAGCTCAAATGTTTTTTTTGCCGCCATCACACCTGCAATTTGTGCCGTCCCAAGAACATCTCCCTTTTTTATTCCTCCTTCTTTTATTCTTTCAAAAGTTTCCTTTTTCAAAATAACCTTACCTTTGGCAATAGCAATTCTCTTTGTTTCTTTTTTTTCTGTTACATCTACCATTCTTGCTCTACCTGCAGAATTGAAGTGAGTTAATTTATCCATTCTTTTCTCCTTAATAATCATCCTCCAATTTGGTTCATATATCTCCCTGCGCGGCTTTTATGTCCATCTCCTAGTTTTTCTCTTCTTTTTGGTTTTTCTTTAATTGTTTTTATAAGCATTTCTTCAATTTCTTTAGTGTTTAAACCTTTAATATTATATTCTTTTTTCATGTGAAGGCATGGTTTTATTTTTCCGTCTGCAGTAATTCTAATTTTATTACACGTGTCACAGAACTCACAGCTAATTGGTTTAATAAGCCCCACTTTTCCTTTTGCATTAGGCAACGAGTATAAATCCGCTACTCCAGAAAAGTTCTCATTCGTTGTTAATTCGGGAACAATTTTCAAAACCTCTTCGCATGGCATATATGTGCCTAGGTCAAAATTCAGATTTTCCCCTATTGGCATGAGTTCAATAAACCTGACTTCAACATCTTCATTTTGCGTTATTTCGACGAAATCTTTGATTTCATCATCGTTAAAGCCTTTTATCAAAACAACATTTATTTTTATTTTATCAAATTCTACTTTTCTAAGCTCTCTACAACTTTCTGCAAGTGATGTTAATTCTCCCGATCTAGTAATTCTTTTGTATCTATCCTCTTTCATAGTGTCTATGCTTAAGTTAATTCTATTCACACCAGCTTCTTTTAGTGGCCTTGCCATTTCCTTTAACAAAATTCCATTTGTAGTTATACACAGCTCATCAATTCCTTTTATTTTTTTGATATCTCTGCACAACTCTATTATTCCTTTTTTTACTAGGGGTTCCCCTCCTGTTATTCGAACCTTTCTTATTCCCAGCTTTGCAGCACATTTTACTACGTCAACTATTTCTTCGTTCCTAAGCATTTCATCATGTTGTTTTTTAAAAACGCCTTCTTCAGACATGCAATATGCACATCTTAAGTTGCATAATTCTGTTACTGAAATTCTTAAATATTCTATTTCCCTATTGAAGGTGTCCCTCATATTTATTCCTTATTATGCATAGCATGTGTTATTGCTATTTTATAGCATATATTCTTTAACAACTTATTAATTGACCTGTTTTAAGTGGCGCTACTGAATCTTTCCGTTTATTTTGTGATTTTATATAATGGCAAAGCCTTTGATTCATCAGATAAATTATCTACCTAGTCCAAGTGTGTTTTTACATCGATTCACAACCTTTTCTGCGATAACATTTGCTCTTTCCGCTCCATCTTTCAAAATGCTATCTAGGTCAGGCGAGGATATTATTTCTTCGTATTTTTTTCTTATTGGGTCCAATGTTTCTACTGTTATTTCAACTAAGTCTTTTTTAAAATCTCCATATCCTCTACCAGTATACTCTTTTTCTATTTCCAAAGTATCTCTTCCTGAGAATGCGCTATGTATATTTAGTAAATTGGAAATTCCTGCCTTATTTTCTAAATCATACTTAATAACTCCTTCGGAATCTGTAGTTGCTCTCATTATTGCTTTTTTTATTTTACTATCAGAATCCAATAAAGATATTCTGCTATATTCGTTTTCTGCACTTTTGCTCATTTTTTTCATTGGATCATCTAGCGCCATAATTCTAGCTCCCGCTTTCAGAAATCTTCCCTCTGGAACGACAAAAGTTTTTTTGTAATTATTATTTACCCTATTTGCGATATCTCTGCAAAGTTCTATGTGTTGCTTTTGATCATTGCCAACAGGAACTATTTCCGTATCATACAAAAGAATATCTGCCGCCATAAGAACAGGATATGTAAAAAGTCCTGTCCCTGCAGATTCATTCCCTTTACTTTTATCTTTAAACTGTGTCATTCGGGAGAGCTCACCAGTATACGAGTTGCACGTAAGCATCCATGATAATTCCGCATGTCCAGAAACATCTGACTGTACAAAAATTATTGATTTTTTAGGATCAATTCCAACAGCCATATATAGCGCCGCAACTTTCCTAATATTTTCTTTTAGTTCTTTGGGATTTTGTGGCATAGTTATTGAATGTAAATCCACAATACAATATATACATTCATTTTCATCTTGCAGCTCAACAAATTGCTTTAAGGCTCCTAGATAATTTCCTATATGAATGTTTCCTGTAGGTTGAACCCCCGAAAAAACTCTTTTCTTCTTTTCTTCCATAATTCATTTTCCCTCTTATATTTTATTAGATGTTCTGCGCTATCAATCCTTGTGTCTTATTTATGCACTTATGTTTTTCTAAATTGCCATTTGTTTTTCAAATTCTTTTCTAATTATTTTTTCTGCTCTCGAAACAGACATTTGTGAAATTTCTAATGTTCTGGCGATTTCCGCCTGACTTTTTCCTTCGATAAATCGTTTTTTGAATATATACTTATTTGTTTCACTCAAGCCTTTAATTACAAGTGAAATCAGCTCTCTTTTTTCCATATCTTTTATCGGATCTCTTTCCTCTTTTAAGTATTTTTCGTAAACTAATCCTCCACTTTCTTCTCCGTCTTCATCATATGTTTGGTTTATTGAAAATGTCGAATATGCCATGGAAGCTTCCATTCCCATAAGAACATCTTTTTCTGTCACACCTATATATTCAGCAATTTCACTTGTATTTGGCATCCTTCCAAGCTCATTTGTTAATGAATCTCTGGCCTTTGAAACAGATGCGGCTATTTCCTTTAACCTTCTTGGCACTTTTATAGCCCAGCCCTTATCTCTAAAATGTTTTTTAATTTCGCCAAGTATTGTAGGCGTAGCAAAACTAGCAAAAGTATATCCTTTGCTAGGATCAAATCTGTCTACCGCTTTTACAAGTGCCAACGAACCAACTTGGTATAGATCGTCCGCCTCAATTCCTTTTCCCAAATATTTTCTTACTAGAATATCAACCATGTACAAGTTTTTTTCTACAAGGTCATTTCTCAGTTTTTCATCTCTAGTATTTTGGAATTTTTTAAAAAGCGCCTCTTGTTCCTTCCAGTTTTTGTTTTCTTCTGCAACCATTATTTATAAATCCTTGCTAATAATAATCTTCTGCTTTCCATTTGCTAATTTTAGCAATTGGAATGAATCCACTAAACTCTCCGCTACATATGCTCCTAATTCTCCTTCATTAGGACAATCTTTACAGCATTTCTTCCCATCTTTATCAATTTGCCCCTTATCCGAGTCTTGCATTACTATCGTCAATGTCTTTTTTTCATAAAAACACTCAACAACGTATTCAGCACACCAACAATCGCTTTCGTGACATACTAGAAGCTTGCAACTTTCTGCTACTGCCATCTCTATTTCTTCTATTTTCTCTACATCAAATCCTAGCTTGCTTGCCATTGTTCCTATCGACATTTTTACAACATCAATATAATCTGGTTTCCCTGATAAAATTATTTTTAAAATCCCTTCCAACTCTTTTTCCTTTCAGATTTCTATTCATCAATTTTCATTTGACTTTCTTCTTTTCCCTCAACTGGATCTTGACTTTGCGTTTTTATTTCAGAATCAATATCCTCACCTTCCTCTCTATAGGCTTTTGCAAGTGAAATTATTTCTGTTTCATCTGAAACTTTCATTATTTTCACCCCTTGAGTTGCTCTTCCCTGTTTTGATACATCGGAGGCTTTTATTCTAATAATTACACCATTGGAATTAATCATCAAAATCTCATCATCATCTCTAACAACCATAGCTCCTATTAGTTCTCCAGTTTTGTTAAATTTTTTCTTGTCATAAGTGAGCATTCCTTTACCACCTCTCACTTGAACCTTATAATCCTTAGCTGGTGTTCTTTTTCCATATCCATTTTTTGTAACAACTAGCAATTCTTCTTCTGGTTGTGCCAACTCCATTGCCACTACTTCGTCATCTCCTTCTAGTTTAATTCCTCTCACTCCTGCGGCAATTCTTCCCATTGGTCTCACATCTTCTTCAGAAAACGATATACATTTTCCATGTTTTGTCACGATGATAACTATATCATTACCACTAGTTTGTTTAATTCCTATTAATTCATCATCTTCTTTTAAGTTTATCGCTAGCAGCCCTGTTTTTCTATTTGTGTCAAAGCTTGATAATGGAGTCTTCTTTATTGTTCCATTTTTTGTGACTGCAATTAAAAATTGATCTTCAGCAAAATTTTTAATTGGCATTGTTGCTGTAATTCTTTCTCTTTGTAATAAGTTCAAGAAATTCACAGCCGGGGTACCTTTTGCAGTTCTAGTTGCCTCTGGTATTTCGTATGCCTTCATTTTGTGAGCTTTTCCTAAACTTGTAAAGAACAATATATAATCATGTGTAGAAGTCATTATTAAGCTGCTAACAAAATCATTCTCTCTTGTAGTAACACCTGTGACTCCTCTTCCACCCCTCTTTTGCGCTTTATACGTATCAGCAGGCAGCCTCTTGATATATCCCAAATGTGTAAGTGTTATTGCAACTTTTCCTTCTTCGATTAAATCTTCCTCATCAAATTCACCTTCATCTGAATCTATTTTCGTTCTTCTTGCATCTCCGTATTTGTCTCTAACAACTTCTAGTTCTTCTTTTATTACAGCCATCAATTTATTTTCATCCGCTAGAAGTTCTCTAAAATATGCAATTTTCAATTGAAGTTGCTTGTATTCATCTTCAATTTTTTCTCTTTCTAGGCCTTGTAATCTCGCAAGCCTCATATCAAGTATTGCTTGTGCTTGAATTTCGGAAAGCCCAAACTTTTCCATTAGTTTTTGTTTACCATCATTATAACTGGCTCTGATAGTTTTTATTACTTCATCAATGCTGTCCAATGCTATTCTGTATCCCTCTAAAATATGTGCTCTCGCTTCCGCTTTTGCCAAATCAAATTGAGTTCTTCTTGTCACAACGGTTTTCTGATGTTTTAGATACTCAAATAGTATTTCATGCAAATTAAGTATTTTTGGTTGGCCATCAACTAAAGCTAACATTATCATGCTGTAACTATCTTGCATCTGCGTATGCTTATATATTCTATTCAATACAATCTGAGGATTTGCATCTTTTCTTAGTTCGATTACAATCCTCATTCCATCTCTGTTGGATTCGTCTCTAATTGCTGTTATTCCATCAATTTTCTTTTCCTTAGCAAGTTCGGCTATTTTTTCAATTACTCGTGCCTTATTGACCTGATATGGAATTTCTGATATAACAATTTGCGACCTGTCCTTTTTAGTTATTTCAATTTCTGCTTTTGCTCTTACTACAACTTTGCCCTGTCCCGTTCGGTAAGCTTGCTTTAATCCTGCTTTACCTTGAATACTTCCTCCTGTAGGAAAGTCTGGCCCTTTAACAACTTTTATTAGATCTTCTATTGTAGCTTCCTTGTTATCAATCAACATAATAGTAGCATTAATAACTTCTTTTAAATTATGTGGAGGAATAGACGTAGCCATTCCAACTGCAATTCCGTTTGAACCATTTACGAGAAGATTCGGGAATCTTGAAGGAAGCACTGCCGGTTCTTTTTCTTCTTCATCAAAATTAGGAACAAAATCAACAGTTTCTTTTTCAATATCTCTTAACAATTCCAACGCTAGTGGAGTCATTTTGGCTTCCGTATATCTCATTGCCGCAGCTCCGTCTCCATCTACAGAACCGAAATTTCCATGGCCATCCACCAACATGTATCTAATTGAAAACTCTTGTGCCATTCTAACCATGGCGTCATATATTGAACTATCTCCATGTGGGTGGTACTTACCCATTACTTCACCGACAATACGCGCGGATTTTTTGTGTGGCTTTTCTGGAGTTAATCCTAACTCACTCAAACCATATAATATTCTTCTATGTACAGGCTTTAGTCCATCTCTTACATCAGGAAGTGCTCTTCCTACAATTACGCTCATTGCATAATCAATATAAGACTTTTTCATCTCTGTGTGTATCTCATGTTGAATCATTCTTTGATCTTCGAACAGATTGTTTTGTGTCATTTCTTCCCTCTTTATTCTTATTTTTTCTTCAATAGACCTATAAATTATACATCCAAATTTTGAACATATTTTGCGTTATCTTCAATAAATTTCTTTCTTGGGGGTACTTTATCTCCCATCAAAGTTGTAAATATTGAATCTGCAGCAGCTACATCTTCTAGAGTAATTTGAACTAGCGTTCTTTGGTTAAAATCCATTGTCGTTTCCCAAAGTTGATTAAAATCCATTTCTCCAAGCCCTTTATATCTTTGAATCTCTGGTTTTCCACCTGGTTCATTCGAAATATCAATCATTAACTTTTCCTGTTCTCTTTCTGAATATGTATAGTATGTCTTTTTCCCTTTCCTAGTTCTAAACAAAGGAGGTTGCGCGGCATACACATATCCTTGTTCAATAAGAGGCGTCATGTATCTATAGAAGAATGTCAAAAGCAATGTTCTAATGTGTGCCCCATCGACATCTGCATCTGTCATAATAATTATTTTATGATATCTAAGTTTTTCTGAATTGAAATCGTTTCCTATTCCACATCCAAAAGCTGTAATCATATTTTTTATTTCTTCCGATCCTAATATTTTATCAAGTCTTGCTTTTTCTACATTTAATATCTTTCCTTTTAACGGTAGAACTGCCTGTCTTTTTTTGTCTCTACCTTGCTTTGCACTTCCACCTGCAGAATCTCCCTCAACCAAAAAGATTTCTGAAAGAGCAGGGTCCTTCTCTTGACAATCTGCTAGTTTTCCTGGCAAAGAAAGCCCATCCATCATGCTGTTCTTTCTTGTTATTTCCCTAGCTTTTCTTGCCGCTTCTCTTGCACGCTGAGCTTGCAAGCATTTATTAATTATTGCCTTTGCTTGAGTAGGATTTTCTTGCAAAAAAGCTGTCACATTTTCGTTTGTAGCCGTCTCAACAAAACCTCTCATTTCACTATTACCAAGCTTAGCCTTAGTCTGTCCTTCAAATTGGGGATTTGTAAGTTTTACAGAAATTACTGCTGTTAGTCCTTCTCTTACATCATCACCTGTCAGCCCTGGGTCACCATCTTTAATGAACTTGCTTTTTTTTGCATAATCATTCAGCGCTTTCGTAATAGCAGTTCTAAATCCCATCAAATGGTAGCCCCCATCTGTAGTATTAATGTTGTTTGCATAAGAAAAAACCACTTCTGTATATCTATCTGTATACTGAAGAGCTACTTCTGCCTGCATCATTCCTTCCCCTGTTTTATCTTTTCCTTCAACTTCAAAATATACAACATCGTTGTGTATAGGTTCTTTGCTCATGTTTTGGTATTTAACAAATTCTTTTATTCCACCCTCATAGCAAAAAGTGTCTTCTCTTAATTTGCTGTCTCTTGCATCAGTAAGCGAAATCGTTATTCCTTTATTTAAGAAGGCCATTTCCCTAAGCCTATATTGCAATGTATCATAATCGTATGAAGTCTCTTCAAAAATCTCTTCGTCTGGCCAAAACACAGTAGTCGAACCTGTTTTTTTGCTTTTCCCAGTTTCCAAAAGGCCAGTCATTACTTTTCCTTTGGAATATTTTTGTTGATATATAACTCCGTCTCTTTTTACTTCAACTGTCATTTCTGTCGAAAGAGCATTCACAACCGAGGCCCCTACACCATGCAAGCCTCCCGAGACTTTATATCCTCCTCCTCCAAATTTTCCTCCTGCATGTAAAACTGTATGTATTACTTCAACAGCAGGAACTCCTAATTTAGGGTGTATATCTACAGGCATTCCTCTGCCATTATCTTCTACCTTGATTCCATCACCTTCTAATATAGTTACATTAATAGTATCGCAAAATCCTGCTAAAGCTTCGTCTACGCTATTATCCACTATTTCATATACTAAATGATGAAGACCTTTTTCTCCTGTACTTCCTATATACATCCCTGGTCTTTTTCTTACAGGTTCTAACCCTTCTAAGACTTGTATCTGCTCCGCATTATATTGTTGGTTTTTTGTTTTATCGGCCATGTTTTTCCCTTCTATTTTTTCTAGACATATAAAAATTGCTAGCAAAAAGTTTTCTTGTCATATTATTCTGAATTCAGCATTTATTCAAAATGTTTAGCTGATTACAGTGTGTGTTTAACACTTAATTATATACTTTTTTTGTCATTTTTTCAAGGCAAATCGCTCCCTTCTGTAGAGGGTATTAATGTCAACAGAAAAAGTTTGTTTTTTATAAATAACCTATAAAAAAACTATATTATAAAAAAGTAATGCAAAGTTCCTTCTTGGTATTTGCATTACTTTTTTTCAAAATTTTTTGTGCTATAGTTATTATATAATTCTACTTATGAAATTTGCACAAGCTATACAATCATGCCTAACTACAGCCTATATATTGATATGCTTCCTACAAATTACTTTATCAAAACAACTGGTTTGATTAAATTCGCAGGTTTATCTTTCATAAGCAAAAGAGCCTCTTCTACTTTGTCCAAGCCATCAAAAGTATGTGTTACAAGTTTTGATGGATCTAGTCGTCCAGCCTTAACCATTCCAAGCAGTCTTTCCATTTGTCTTCTTCCACCTGGCATAAGTCCACCAACAATGCTCTTGTGACCCATTCCAACTCCCCATTCTACTCTTGGTATTCTGATAAACTCTCCTTCACCAAGATAGTTTACATTTCCAACAACTCCACCTGGCTTAAGAACATCAATAGCAGTTATGAAAGTGTCATTATCTCCACCTGCAACTATAACTTTGTCTACTCCTTTGCCATCTGTAAGTTTCATCACTTGCTCTTCTATAGTTCCATTTTTATAATTGATTATTTCTGTCGCACCATAAGCTTTAGCAACTTCGATACAGTTAGGTCTAGATCCTACAGCATAAATTTGAGCTGCTCCCTTAAGCGCCGCTCCTGCAACTGCCATAAGTCCTACTGGTCCTATACCAATAACAAGCACATTGTCACCATATTCTACACCAGCAAGTTCTACGCCATGAAATCCTGTAGGCATCATATCGCAAAGCATTACAGCAGTCACATCATCTATTTCCTCTGGTATATGTGCAAGATTTCCATCAGCATCATTTACATGGCAATACTCTGCAAAAACGCCATCTTTAAAATTAGAAAATTTCCATCCCGAAAGCATGCCTCCTGAGTGCATTGCATATCCACCTTGTGCTTCTACAGAGTTCCAGTCTGGTGTAATAGCAGCCGAGATAACTCTATCTCCTTTTTTAAAGTCTTTTACTTCCGATCCAACTTCTTCTACTATTCCTACCATTTCATGTCCTAAAATCATGTCGTCTCTCTCACCTAGTGCTCCTGCCCATACTGTGTGGATATCAGAAGTACAAGGAGATACTGCCGTTGGTCTAACTATAGCATCATTTGGTCCTGGTGTTGGTTTTTCTTTTTCTGTCCAACCTACTACACCAATTTTTTTCATTGCAAAACCTTTCATTTTTTCCTCCCTTACAAACCATTTGTCTTTTATTAAATTATTCATATTTTTAGCTATTCTTTTGTCTGTCATACACATATTATATACTTTTGTGAATATTTCGTCAATAATAATTTCACAATAAATCCTTCTAAATTTCACCCTACGTTTTCACAATGATCACTTCTAGAATTTATTTTGAAAATCTGCTTTTGTATAAAAAATGCAGGCGTTCCATTTCACGCCTGCACTTTTTATAAATATATTTTTGGGAGCCTTTGTCCAAAAGCACATACTATTTCATAGTTGATAGTCTGTGTTGCTTTACCAATATCATCAGCCAATATCTTCAATCTTCCATCACTTCCCATCAAAATTACTTCATCTCCGATTTGAGTTTCTGGTACATCTGTAAGATCCACCATACACTGGTCCATACATATATTACCTGCAATAGGTGCAAACTTACCATTTACAATAACTTTTGCATGCTCCGAAAACGCTCTCGGATATCCATCTGCATATCCTAGTGGTAACGTTCCAATTATACTTTCTCTTTTAGCAACAAACTTTTGCCCGTAACTCACAGTAGCCCCTATTGGGATTTTTTTGATATGAACAATATTTGCTTTCACTGACATCACTGGTCGTATATCTAAGTTCGCGTAGTTTACATCCGTCGATGGATAGCACCCATAAAGAACTATCCCTGGTCTAACAGCATCAAAATGTGTTGTTGGCATTTCCATTATGGCCGCACTATTTGCCATTGTCTTAATCGGCATTTTTAGTCCAAGTCCCGATATTATCTTATAGAAAGAATTAAAAACATTTTCTTGTTCCTTTGCATATGTTTTATCCAGTGCGTCTGCTGTTGCAAAATGCGAGAACAGTCCCATGATATTCAACCTATCCATCTGTGTGATTTTTTTAATGTCATTTAACATTGAATAATCTTCTGTTGTAAAGCCTATTCTACCCATTCCTGTATCAATAGCAATGAAGATGTCCATTGTCTTTCTTTTTGCAATAGCAAGTTCGGATATAGCTTCTGCGGCCTCCAAAGAAGATACAACTGCTGTTAAGTTATAATCAGATAAAAAAGGGACACACATAGGTGGAGTAATACCTAAAATAATTATTCTTCCTGTAATCTTTGCTTCCCTAAGCTCTATTGCTTCTTCGATCGTCGCAACGCCAAACGTATTAATACCCTTTTCAATTAATGCTTTAGCAACAAAAGACGCTCCATGTCCGTAACCATCCGCTTTAATTATTCCATATATTTCTTTGTCAGCGCCCACTTTTCTTTTTACAGAATCAATGTTATGGAGTAAGTTTTCTCTGTTTATTTCTACCCAAGCAGCCCTTTTACCTTTTAAGTACATTTGTTTTCCCTCTACTGGCGGCATAACGCCTTATATCATTACTTAAACTTGATAATGTGTTTTTTATTTGCGCTTAATATTGGGGCTACTATTCCAAACAAAAACTCTTCTGTTTGCTCTGGCGCCGAACCAATAAAGTTACTTGGTCTAAGTAAGCTTGCTAGTTCTTCCATACTTATTCCAAAAGCTTCATCTTGAGCTACTCTTGCAAGGAAATCGTTTTCCCTACCCTCTTCTTTAGATACTCTTATCGATTCTTTTGCATGGTTTGTTAATTTTTCGTACAAATCATCTTTATCTTTTGCATAAGCAAATGCCCAGTCTAAAATAACATCGCAACATACAAGAGGTAAGTTTTCTCTAAGATTTTTTTCAATTACTTTTGGATACAATGTCATATTCTCTACCACTTCCAGGTATGTATCTAATATTCCATCTGTTGCCAAGAAGCTTTCTCCAAGAGTTACTCTTCTATTTGCGGAATCATCCTGTGTCTTTTCTAACCATTGAGTCGCAGCTACCATTGTCGGATTAATAGTTGATGCCATCACATGTTTTGCTAGCGATGCTATTCTTTCTACTTTAACTGGATTTCTTTTAAATGCGCTCGAAAATTCAACTTGCATTTTTCCTGCCGGTTCATCTATTTCTTTTAAGTGATTTAACAATCTAAAGTCATTAGAGAACTTGTGTGCACTTTGAGCAATTCCACTTAACACTCCTAGGATTTGACTATCTAGTTTCCTTGGATATCCTTGTCCTGTAGTATAGAAGTATTGCTCAAAACCTAATTTTTTGCATATAATAGAATCTAACTTCCTTACTTTTTTAAAGTTATCATCAAAAAGTTCTAAGAAGTTTCGCTGTGTACCTGATATTCCTTTTGCACCTAATAGCTTAATATTCTTTTGTACAAATTCTAGAGCTTCAAAGTCCATAACTAAATCTTGTAACCAAAGTGAGGCTCTCTTCCCAACAGTGGTTGGATCTGTCGGTTGCAAATGTGTGAATGCCAATGTGGGCAAATCTCTGTATTGATCTGCAAAAGAATATAGTCTATCCATAATATTTAGCATTTTTTTCTTCACTAGATCTAAAGCATCTACAAAAGCAATCAAATCCGCATTATCTGATATATATGCTGTAGACCCTCCTAGATTAATTATTCCTGCAGCCAAAGGGCACTGTCTGCTATACGTTGCTGCATGTGCTGAAACCTCATCTTCCAATAGTTTTGTATAGTCTTCAGCCATCTCATAATCTATGTTTTCTATATTTTTTTTCATTTCTTCAATTTGGGCATCTGTAATATCTAAACCTAAATCCTTTTCGGCTTCTGCTAACGCTACCCACAGTTTTCTCCACATTCTATATTTCTTTTCTGGAGAAAAAACATATCTCATAGCATCACTTGAATATTTAGTGCTAAAAGGGCTTATATAATTTTTGTATCTTGAATCGTCCATTGTGTCCTCCTTATTTTCTACGTTATTCAATTATAACATGTTGTCTTACAAATGGCAAAAAATAGAGAAGTCTTCCTAAACTAAAATCATTCTTCCAAGCTATATGTCTCTTCTCAAATAGTATATAATTTGCTTTGAACAAAACACATGATATTTTGTTATAATATACTTAAATATATTTAGAAAAAATTTAAAAGGAGATTAAATATGGAACAAAAAGGTGTCGCTATAGGCAAAAAAGCATTCTTCTCTTCTGCCGGAATAATTTTTGTACTTATGATAGTTGCAGGAATACTTACCAAACTTATACCTCAAGGAAGCTTTCAGCGGGAGTTGTTAGACGATGGCAGAGAAACAATAATCCCTAACTCATTTACTTTTAACGAATCTGCTACAGACCTTCCATTTTGGAGATGGTTTACTGCTCCGATAGAGGTCTTCCTTTCTTCAGATGCAGCAACAGTAATAGTAATTATTTTATTCATCCTTATTATTGGAGGTTCTGTTTGTGCTATGGATTCAGCTGGGATGCTCAAATTTGGAATATCAAATTTAGTATCAAAATATGAAAAAAACAAATACAAATTAATGGCAATTCTCATGTTTTGCTTTATGCTTCTAGGCTCTGTTCTTGGAATAATGGAAGAGGCAATTGCTCTAGTTCCTTTGATTGTTGCCCTTGCATATGCTTTGAAATGGGATTCATTAACTGGGCTAGGAATGAGTCTTCTCGCTGTCGGCTTTGGATTTGCTACCGCAACAATAAATCCTTTTACAGTTGGAATAGCACAAAGCATCCTTGGATTACCTACTTTTTCTGGAGTCCTTTTACGAATCCCTGTATTTCTTATTACATATGGAATTTTATATTTCTTCGTAAGTAGGTACGCAAGAAAAATCGAAAAAAATCCAAAGCTCTCATTAGTATATGAAGAAGACCGCTCCGCTAGAGAAAAATACTCAGGGGATGACATAAAATTTGAAAATGAACCTGCACTAAAAAAAGCCCTATTATGTTTTGGAATAACTACTGGTGTAATGTTAGGAACTGTTGCTGTTGGGTTTTTCGTCCCAGCCATTTCCAGTATTTCCCTTCCTTTGATGGCTTTAATATTTTTGATCGGAGCAGTTATTTCTGTTAAAGTTTCAAAATTCAAAGGCGGCATTTTCAAAACTTTCCTAAAAGGAATGCTTGGAGTTGCTCCGGGAGGTCTTTTAATTGTATTAGCAATGTCCGTCAAAATAATAATCGAAAATGGAGGAATTCTTGATACTATACTATACTATGTAGGGACATCTATAGACGGTACCAGTCCTTATGTCTCTGCATTACTAATATATGCTTTCGTACTAATATTCAACTTTTTCATTAGTTCTGGATCAGCAAAGGCTTTTCTTGTACTTCCAATTATTGCCCCACTTACCGACATAGTTGGTGTAACGAAGCAAACAACAGTTTCTGCCTTTTGCTTCGGGGATGGGTTCTCTAATGTGCTTTATCCTACTAACCCTTTATTACTAATAGCTTTAAGTTTAACAGTTGTAAGTTATCCAAAATGGTTTAGATGGACATGGAAGATTCAAGCAATCATGGCGTTGCTTTCAATAGCTGTTCTTCTATTCTGCGTATATATTGGTTACGGACCATTTTAACAACACGCTACTGTTTCAAAAACTTTAAAGAAATCGATGACTATGAAAAGGTTGAAACATAATCAAAAAAAGCAATAACGAAAAAGGAGACTGAGACGAATTTTGACGAATTTAGGTGCGAATCCAAAAACGAGGAATTTATCCAATATAATATAAAAAATACAGATTTTGAAAAAGAGGAATTTGTTAAAAAGACTTGCTTTTTCTTGCAAATTTGTCTATAATTAAAAGGCACTGTTTTGGTGCATTCTCTGCGTTACAATTTAGTAACGCCATATAGACCATAGGGAGGTGAAAAAATGACAAACTACGAAATCACATTCATCATCAGTTCAATCCTAGAAGATTCAAAAAAAGAAGAAGTAATCGAAACTGTAAAATCTATTATTTCTAAAGATGGATCTGTAGAAAAAGTAGATGTTTGGGGAATGAGAAAACTAGCTTATCCAATTCAAAAAAGAGAAGACGGATATTATGTTGTGCTAGAGTTCAACGCAAACCCAGATCTACCAAAAGAACTAGATAGAAGACTGAAAATCATGGATGGTGTTATTAGACATATCATTATTAATAAAAGCGCAGAATAAGGAGGGTCCCATGAATAATGTTGTTTTAATCGGAAGACTAACACGAGATCCTGAAACAAGATATTCAGGCGAAGGACTAGCAATCACAAGATTTTCTTTAGCTATTGATAGACCTGTAAAATCTTCTTCAGGAGAGAAACAAACTGATTTCCCTAACATAGTAGTGTTTGGGAAACAAGCGGAAAACTGCGAAAAATACCTAGCCAAAGGCAGAATGGCTGCCGTGCAAGGCCGAATACAAACTGGAAGCTATACTAACAAAGAAGGCGTAAAAGTTTACACCACAGAAGTAATAGCTGAAAGAATTCAATTTCTTGAATGGGGAGACTCAAATAACAAATCTGGAGATTCTGGTTCTAAACCATCCTCAGACAGCTTGCCAGGAGGCTTTGAGTCATATGACGACGGAGATCTTCCATTCTAAATAATGATACCAAATTTTAATTTCTTACGAAGGGAGAAACTATGTACGATAAAAGAAAAGGTGGAAACAACCTTAGAAGAAAAAAAGTCTGCCAATTCTGCGCAGATAAAGTAGAAAATATCGATTACAAAGATACAGACACTTTAAAAAAATACATAACTGAAAGAGGTAAAATTTTACCAAGAAGAGTTACAGGAACTTGTTCCGCTCACCAAAGAGCCGTAACTACAGCAATAAAAAGATCTAGAACAGTAGCTTTACTACCTTATGTAGCTGAGTAATAACTTTCTTAAAAATGCAAAAGAGCTTCCCAAAAGGGAAGCTCTTTTAAATACTATTTATTTTAATAATTTATTTCTCTAATCTCAAAGTATGATTGAGGATGCACGCATACTGGACATACCTTTGCTGCTTCTTTACCCATGTGAATATGGCCGCAATTTCTGCATTCCCACGCTTCTTCTTCTTGTTTTGCAAACACTTCTTTTTTATCAACATTCTCCAATAATGCTCTGTATCTCTCTTCATGTTCTTTTTCAATTGCTGCAACAGCTCTGAATTTGTGTGCCAATGCCTTAAACCCTTCTTCTTCTGCATCTTTTGCAAAAGTTTCATACATATCAGTCCACTCGTAATTTTCCCCTTCAGCAGCATGTAATAGATTTTGAGAAGTATCTCCTAACTCTTCTAGCTCCTTAAACCATAATTTTGCGTGTTCTTTTTCATTATCTGCTGTTTTCAGGAATAGTGATGCAATTTGCTCATACCCTTCTTTTTTTGCTACGCCAGCATAATATGTGTATTTATTTCTTGCTTGGCTCTCTCCAGCAAATGCCGCTCTCAAATTAGCTTCAGTTTTTGTTCCTTTGTATTGCATATTTACCTCCTATTTATCATTACATTTTCCATACAATAATTTATATATATACTATACTCTAAAATCCTCTTTTTTGCACTAATTTTTTACAGTATATATTCACCTATTATAATATTCCCTTAATAAAGTTTCTCAAACACAAAATATCTAGAAACAATATTTTTTTATATTAAGGAGACTCTTTCCTCAATAGGACTTTTAAAATTTTCTACTCTTCTATTATATTCTTCTAACATACATTTTGAGTTTATCATAAAATCTGCAGTTGCAAATGTATTAGCAATTGGAATATCATATACTACTGCAATTCTAAGCAACGCTTTTACATCTGGATCATGCGGGTGCGCCTCTAAAGGATCCCACATAAATATCACAATGTCAACTTCACCTTCTACAATTTTAGCTCCAATTTGCAAGTCTCCTCCTAACGGCCCACTACTGTACGCTTGAACTGGCAATCCTGTTCTTTCAGAAATAAGCTTTGATGTGGTTCCTGTTCCGCATAGAAAATGTCCTTTTAATATTTCTTTATTTCGATCGCACCAATTTAATAGCTCTTCTTTTTTTTCATCATGTGCAATCAGTGCAATTCTCTTTTGTTTTGGAATTTTCATTTTGATATATTCTTGCTTTGTCATTTAATACCCCCACTCACCCTTAACAAAAATAACGTGGATCCTTTCTGGATTTCCTTGACTTTTTATCACAGTGTACTCTCTGCATATTCTTTCCAAGCTGTTGCAATCAGAACAGTACCCTGTTTCAGTGCAAGGTGTCTTTCTAGAAATTCTTTTTGAGTTCGCTGGGGCCGCAAGTGTCTTAAGTCGAACTTTTGCTTCTTCCAAGTCCTTAACTATTTTATTTGTTCCACAAACAACAACAACTTTCTCTGGCCCATACAGCATAGCCGCAACACGATTTCCTGTCCCATCAACATTATATAGTTCTCCCGCTTCTGTTATTGCATTCGTACTTACAAAATAAGCATCTGCCGCAAAAGATTCTCTGTATAAATCTTTTATTTCTTCAGGAGATATTCCCTCTTTATACCTATCAAGAAAACTATAGTCACTTTTTCTGAGAAACTCTATTACTCCCGTTTCAAAAAGAGTCATTGATCCTCCACAACTGACTATGGCATTAGGAGGAAGAATAGATGTTATTTTTTCATAAAGCGCTTCCTTACCTTCAACAAAGTATCCATTCATGTTGTTTTTTTCTAAAGCACTAATTATCTTCGCTACTCTTTTTTCAATTACAAAATTTGTATTGTTATCCATCCTGGCTCCCCCTTATTCATTATACTGTTAAGTTTTCAATTACTTGCTCGTAAATTTTTCGCGCTATCTCTCCGCCCTCTATATGTATTTTTTCTCCTAAATTTCTAAACTCCTCTAATTTTTCTTTATCACTTATTGTTGACAAATTAATAAGTACATTTAGCCATGACGTTTTTATTGCCGAGTCTAAATTTGATGCTGCTGCACCTAAATCACTTATTACATTTTGGTTTGATTTACCCATCAGCACAGTTGTTAACTTCAACCCTTCAAAAGCAACTTCCATAACTTCTATTGGAATTTCTGTAGCAAACAAAGTTGCTTGAGCTATAGCTTTGCTTCTTTCCTCTTTGTCGCCTTGTGTTTCTTTTGGCAACTTATACGCTTCTGCAACTTCATTAAATATTTTAGCATCTTTATCTAGAAGAAGTAATGATTTCTCTAGCAACACTTCTCCATGTTCAATTACTTCCATATTTACTTTTTCAAATTTCTTATACTTGTCTTTTCCAATCGTAAGGTTTGCAACCATCATTACTAAAGCAATTCCCTGTGCTGCCGACAAAGCACTTGCCGATCCTCCTCCTGGTGCAGGCAAATTCGATTTCAAATTTTCTAAATACTCTATAATTTTATACTGTTCTTGCTTCATAATACTCCCTATCTTTTTCTGTGCAAGATTAATGCTTTACACTTTTTTCAGAACTTCTACAATTCTATCTCTCTCTTCCAACGAAAAATATAGTATTTCTATTTTACCATTTTTTCCCATTTCTGTAATATTTATCTTTGTTCCTATTTTTTCTTCCAACTCCCTTTCAAGCAATCTAGCTTCTGGAGTTTTTTCTTTTTTCTTCTCTTTTGTTCGTTCTTTGTCTTCGTTCTCTTTTGAATTTTGTTGCTTAATTTTTTTTTCGGTTTCTCTTACAGACAAACCTCTTTCGATAATTTCATTCACAACTTCTAGTTGAAAGTTTTCATCTTCAATAGAGATCAAAACTTTTCCATGCCCTGCTGTTAATTCACCCGTTTTCAGCAACTCTCTTACTTTCACAGGAAGCTTTAATAGTCGTAATTGATTCGTAATATATGGCCTACTTTTTCCTACGCTTTTGGAAACTTCCTCTTGTGTCAACTCATACTGATTTATCATTTCTTGAAAACCTTCTGCTTCATCAATTGGGTTCAATCCTTCTCTTTGAAGGTTTTCAATTATTGCAAATATCATATTTTCTCTGTCTGTCAGGTCTCTAACTATAGCTGGAATTTCTTTCAACCCTGCTTCTCTAGCAGCTCTGCATCTTCTTTCTCCTGCAACTATTTCATATCCTTCATTTGCTTTTCTTACAATTATCGGTTGAATGATTCCATGTTCTTTGATAGAGGCTGCCAATTCGTCAATTTTTTCTTTTTCAAAAACCTTTCTGGGCTGATGTTTATTTGGTTTGATCATATCTATTTTTATTTCTTGAACTCCTGAACTGGCTTTACCTTGTTCCGTGTCAAAATCCGGAGCTTCAATTTCTCCAAGCAAAGCTTCTAATCCTCTGCCTAGTCCTGTTTTCTTTTGCATTATTTTTTTACTCCTTCTTCTAGCCAAATAAATTCCTCCGCGAAATCCCTATATGCTTCTGCTCCTGATGATTTTGGATCATACTCTGTAATAGGTACACCATAACTTGGAGCCTCAGCAAGCCTAACATTTCTCGGAATTACTGTAGAGTAAACTTTGCTTTTGAAAAATTTCTTTGCTTCCTCAACAACTTGAATAGATAAATTTGTTCTTCCATCAAACATGCTCAGAAGAACTCCTTGTATTTCTAGTTCGGGATTTAATTTCTTTTTTACCATCTCTATTGTGTTTATTAATTGGCTCACTCCCTCTAAAGCGTAGAATTCACATTGTATAGGAATCAATACCGAATCTACCGCAGATAGCGAATTTATCGTTAGCAATCCTAAGGAAGGCGGACAATCAATAAAGATATAGTCGTAATCATTCTTAACTGCTGCTATCGCCCTCTTTAACAACTGTTCTCTTCCTTCTATTCTAACTAGTTCTACCTCTGCCCCTGCGAGTTGAACGCTAGCTGGTACAATATGCAAGTTTGGTATCTTTGTTTCAAGAATTGCGCTTCTCATGTCTGCGTCTTCATCAATAAGTATTTCGTACGTCGTCTTACTAAGACTTTTTTTCGGAATTCCCAGGCCACTAGTTGTGTTTCCTTGTGGATCAATATCTACCACCAAAATCCTTTTTCCTGAACTTGCAAGAGTTGCCGCCAAATTTACATTTGTAGTTGTTTTCCCAACTCCACCTTTCTGATTAAATATTGCAATAGCTTTCCCCATTTTCTTTCTCTCCTCCATTTATCTCACATATAAATGTTCCACGTGGAACATTTTCGTTTTTTCTCTCATTAAAATTATATACTACACTTCTACACTTTACAATTATTTGTTGTTTTCTTTTTGACTTTTATGCAGTAACCTCCAATGTTCCACGTGGAACATTTCTTGTTCTTCGCTCAAAGAGGAAACTTATTAGCCTTCCCCGCCTTCCTCGGGTACTTTTCTGACGTTTTCTTAACTTTTTTTATTATTACCAATCGATGGTTTTGCTTGTTTTCTTCTTCATTAAGATTTATCATTTCTATATTTTGTTCTTCTGGACATGAAACTTCCAAAAGTTCTGCACCTAATTCCCGCATTGCATTACTGCTTTTTTCTAATTCATCATAAACATTTGGACCTTTATATGCCACGAAAACTCCATTTGTTTTTAGCAATGGGATTGCGAATTCCAAAAGAATAGACATTGGTGCAACAGCTCTAGAGACAGCAACGTCAAAAGCTTCTCTAAAAGAATCTTCTCTTCCAAGATCTTCTGCCCTAGTATGCAGTAGAGTAACATTTTCTAGTCCAATTTTATCTATTCCCTCCTCTATTACAGTAAGTCTCTTTTTTATTGAATCGACTAAAAAAAATTCTTTTTCTGGAAAAACAACTGCTAGCGGAACACCTGGAAATCCTGCACCCGTTCCAATGTCAACAAATTTTTTATATTTTTTATTGCGTATTTTATCATACGCCAAAAGAGAGTCTAAAATATGCTTCATTTCAAACTCTTCTGCATCTTTTATCGCAGTCAAATTAATCTGCTCATTACATACGAGAATGTGTTCTCTATATTTTATTAGCTTTTTAACCACCTCATCTATTCTGGATTTTTCAATTTTACTTTCTAAAAAACCACGAACATTTTCCACTTTCTTTTCTCCTTACTTCCACTACTAATTCTTCTCGCTTCTGTTTTCCTTCTCAAGCATTATAAGGATTACATTTATATCCGCAGGAGAAACACCCGAAATCCTTGCTGCTTGTCCTACAGAGATAGGTTTATGTTTTTCCAGTTTTTGCCTTGCTTCCAATCTCAGTCCTTCCATATTTAAATAATCCATTTTTTCTGGAAGTCTTCTGTTTTCTAGTTTTTTAAACTTTTTTATTTGTTGTAGTTGTTTTTCTATATAGCCTTGATACTTTACTTGAACTGAAAGTTGTGCAATTACATGCTCTGTTAATTCTGGCCTGTCTAAATCAATTTCCTTAAGGTTATAATAATTTATTTCCGGTCGTTTCATTATCTCGTATAGAGACGACTTGTTCTTTAACGGTGTCGTTCCTCTATCTTTCATAAATTCATTCACTTCTGATGGCAGAACTATTGTTTCCTTTAATCTAGTTTCTTCCTTTTCAACCGCCTCTTTTTTTTGAATATATTTATTATATCTGTCTTCTTTAACAAGTCCAACTTCATACGCTTTTTCTGTCAATCTCGAATCTGCGTTGTCCTGTCTAAGAACCAGTCTGTATTCTGCCCTACTCGTCATTATTCTATATGGTTCATTTGTTCCTTTTGTAATCAAATCATCTAGAAGAACACCTATATATGCTTCACTTCTATCCAAAACAAAAGGTGGTTCGTTATGTATTTTTAAGTGTGCATTTATTCCAGCTATTATTCCTTGTGCCGCAGCTTCTTCGTATCCAGAGGTTCCATTAAACTGTCCTGCACAAAACAAGTTGTCCACCTCTCTAGTTTCTAAATTTGTTTTTAATCCTAGCGGATCTATTGAATCATATTCTATTGCATATGCCGATCTAGTGATTCGAGCATTTTCTAATCCTGGAATCGATTTATAAAATTCCATTTGGATATCTTCTGGCATACTAGAAGACATCCCTTGTAAGTACACCTCATTCGTATATACTCCTTCTGGTTCACAAAACAACTGATGTCTTTTTTTGTCTGAGAATCTGTTCACCTTGTCTTCTATTGACGGACAATATCTCGGGCCTATCCCTTCAATTAGTCCTCCATACAATGCAGACTTCTCCAAATTATCTTTAATTATTCTATGGCTTTCTTCATTTGTGTATGTAAGCCAACAAGAAACTTGTTCTCTTTCAATTCTGTCATTCATAAAAGAAAATGGAGTGATTTTTTCATCGCCTCTTTGTTCTTCCATTTTTTCGTAATCTAAAGACTGTGCCATAACCCTAGCTGGTGTTCCTGTTTTAAACCTTCTAAGCGGAAGTCCTAACTCCAAAAGGCTCTCCGACAAATGATTTGCAGGTGCAAACCCATTTGGACCGCTAGCATGTGCACTGTCTCCAATAAAAACTACGCTTTTTAAAAAAGTACCTGTGCAAACAATCACCGCTTTTGCTCTATACACACTTCCTGTTGTTAACTTCACTCCTTTAGCTATTTTTTTCCCAGCTTCATTTTCCCAAACAACAGAAGCTACTTCACCTTGTTTCAAATCGAGGCCTTCTTCGCTTTCTAGTGTCTTTTTCATTTCTAAATGATATAAAGCTTTATCTGCCTGCGCTCTCAGAGAATGTACTGCTGGGCCTTTAGCTGTGTTTAACATCTTACATTGAATAAGTGTCTTGTCAATATTTATCGCCATTTCTCCACCAAGCGCATCAATTTCCCTAACAAGATGCCCTTTTCCTGTTCCTCCTATTGACGGATTACATGGCAACGTTGCCACCGAATCTAAATTTATAGAAAGAAGTAGCGTCTTATCGCCAAGCCGAGCTGAAGCTAACGCTGCTTCTGTACCAGCATGGCCTGCTCCTATTACAATAATGTCATACTCGCCTATACTTTTTTCTTTTCCTATCATTTTACCCTGCCTTACTTCCCTAAACAAAATCTTTTAAAAACTTCATTAATAATATCCTCTGAAACAGTTTCTCCTATGACTTCCCCTAACGCTTCATATGCTCTTTTTACATCTATTTCAACAAGCTCCAAAGGTTCAGAACATTCTATCAATTTCACTGCGTCCCCCATCAATGTGTCCGCCTCTTTTATCAATTTCTCGTGCCTTGCATTCGTTATCACTATGCTATCTTTTTGGTATGCTTCTCCTTCATATACTAATTTCTCTATTTCTTTTTCGAGAAGAGTCATTCCTGTATTTTCTTTCATTGACATTTCTAAAACAATACTGCGTGGACTTTCTTTTTTTATTTCTTCTTCCGTTACAACAAGATTTAAATCAGCTTTGTTTAATATTACAATCGAAGGTCTTCCCTCAAGCATGCGTAGCAAATCAATATCTTCTGCAACAATTCTATTACTCCCATCAATAATTAGAATTACAAGATCTGCTTTATTAAAAGCTTCTTTTGTCTTTTCTATACCAATTTTTTCAATAATATCTTCCGTCTCTCTTATTCCCGCTGTATCAATTAAGTTAATCAGAATATCACCCATACTAACTTGTTCCAGTATAGTATCTCTTGTTGTCCCAGGGATATCTGTAACAATTGCTCTTTCTTCTTTAAGAATGTTATTCATTAAAGATGACTTTCCTACGTTTGGCTTCCCAACTATGGCAACCTTTAGTCCTTCTCTAATTATTTTCCCCACTTTAAACGATGAAAGCATTCCTTCTGTTCTGCATTTTTGCTCCTCTATTTCTTTTTGCAAATCTCTATATATTATTTCTTCGATATCCTCATCGGGATAATCTATATTAACAGTAATATTAACTAAAATATCTACTAATTTTTCTCTAATTGAATTTATTTCCCTTGATACAGATCCTTCTAATTGGGAAATTGCAATTTCATATGTTTTCTCCGTTTTTGCCTTTATCAAGTCAACAACTGCTTCAGCTTGAGACAAATCTATTCTTCCATTAAGGAACGCTCTTTTTGTAAACTCTCCTCTATCTGCTAGCTCTGCTCCTTCCTCTAGCACAAGTGATAATACTTTTTTCAAAGGAATAGCTCCACCGTGGCAGTTTATTTCAACTATATCCTCTCTAGTATATGTTGCTGGCGCTTCCATAAAAACAACCATAACTTCATCTACCACTTCTTTTGTATTGGGGTTTACTATTTCTCCATAAGTTAACCTTCTGTTTTTAAGGTCTTTTCCACCTTTTGGTATAAAGATTTTCTGAATTATTTTTTTTGATTCTAATCCACTAATTCGAACTATTCCTATTCCACCTTCTCCAAATGGAGTTGCTATAGCTGCTATTGCATGTTCCATACTTTTTCTATCCCACCTTACAAACTTTTCTTTTTAAAATAGGCTCGTGTTAACACGAGCCTATCAAGTTTTATAATCTTACATAAGAATTCTAAATAATTTATTCTATTTTAAGACCAACTATGCTTTATTGAAATCAACTATTTTACTGTTATTATTACACGTCTATACGGCTCTTCTCCTGTGCTCTTTGTTATAATTTTTTCGTTATTTGATAATGTGGCGTGAATAACTTTTCTTTCATAAGGATTCATTGGCTCAAGTTTTACACTTCTTCTTGTTTTGATTGCTTTCTCTGCCAATTTATTTGCCAACGCTTCAAGAGTTTTTTCTCTTTTTTCTCTATAGTTTTCTGCATCTACAACTACTCTTACATAATCTTTTTCATTTTTATTTACAACTAGACTTGTAAGATATTGAATTGCATCTAATGTTTGACCTCTCTTGCCAATAATAGTGCCTGTACCATTTCCTTCAATTTGGATGTAAATGCAATCCTTATTTCCTTCTGCCTTTATTTCTATTTCTAATCCCATCTTATGAGATAATTCTTTAAGAAATGTAATCCCCTCATTTTCCGTAACTGGAACTAAATCTAAAGGTTTCTCTAAGGCTATGCTCGTCTCTTTTTCTGCCTTTTTTATTTCTCTTGTTTCAGCAAGGTCAGCTTTTGCTACCGCTTTTTTTTCTGTTTTATTTGTATTTTCTATAGGTTCTTCTTTTGTCTCTTCAACCGCTGATTTTCTTTCAACTCTAACTTTTGCAAGCTTTGAACCTATTCCTAAGAAACCTTTTAACGGTTCCTCTAGAACAACAACATTCACTTCATCTATAGAAAGTTTCAGATCTTTTAGCGCAAGCTCTACTGCTGCTTCAACATCATTTCCCCATTTTTCTGAAAAATCCATCGACTTTTTCCTCTCTTTATTTTATTTCTTTTTCTTTTTTGCTTTTTCTCTCTCTTCCTTCATTTTTCTTCTTATTTTATTTAAATGGAAATTAAATAAAATCTGAACAACCTGTCCGAAGAACCAATATATTGCCAAACCTGCGGCAAAACTTCTAGCCATCAAAACAATCATAATTGGGAAGAAGTATTTCATCATCTTCGTCATTCCACCCATTCCTGGTTGTCCTTCTGTCGCTCCCATTGTTTGTTTTGAAGTTTGTGAAAAAGATATGAAAGTTGCCACTCCAGCAAGTATCGGTAAAATCCATGTGTCTGGCTGACTTAAATTCTCTATCCATAAGAAAGATTCATGTGTTGCAAAAATCATTTCTTCGTTACCTTCAAAAATTGATGCTGGGTCTCTAAGTAATGTAAACAAACCAAATATTATTGGCATTTGAATAATCATAGGAAGACATCCCGCCATAGGATTGATTTTTTCCTCCTTGTATAGTTCTGACATTTTCTGGTTCATTGTTGCTTTATCGTGTGCATATTTCCTTTGAATATCTTGCATCTGCGGCCTAATATCTCCAAGACTTGCTGTCGACTTTATCTGTTTTAGATAAAGTGGATATAAGGCGATTTTTACAACAGCTGTCAAAGCCATAATCGAAAGACCATAGTTTTGAATAAAGCCATATAAAAATTCAAGAATAAATCCCAAAGGAGCTGCAAACAAGTTAATAAATCCTTGCATTAATTTCCTCCATAAATTATGTGCGGACTATGGAACCGGGTCATATCCCCCATCATTAAATGGGTGACATTTTAATATTCTCTTTACTCCCAAATAGGTTCCTTTAAAAAATCCGTGTTTTTTCAACGCCTCAATAAAATAAGCTGAGCACGTAGGATAAAACCTACATGTCGCAGGTAAAAAAGGTGATATACAGGTTTGATATATTTTTATTATAAATATCGCTACATATTTCATGACTTCTTACCAAGCTTGCTTCTATTTATTGCAGAGAGCATTGATTTTCTTACATCTTCTTTTTTTACACCATTTATAGTATTTCTAGCTATAAATATATAGTCGTATCCAACATTATGTACATTAGAACTAGACTCTATTTGCCGAAAGCTTTCCTTCATAAGTCTTCTTGCTCTATTTCGTTGGACACTTTTTCCTACTTTTTTACTTGCTAAAAAAGCTTTTCTGTCATAATCAAGTCCATTTTTTCTGTAAAAAAACACAATATACCGATCTCCTACAGATTGTCCTCTTTTATAAATCAATTGGAAATTCTTATTTCCTCTTAATATTTCCTTTTTTAGCATTTCTCACCTGTTAATTTTCATTATAACTAAGCAGTTAAAGATTTTCTTCCTCTAGATCTTCTTCTCTTTAGTAGGTTTCTTCCAGCTTTTGTTTTCATTCTTTTTCTAAAGCCATGTTCCTTTTTTCTTTGTCTTTTTTTTGGTTGAAATGTTCTTTTCATTACAATTATATCTCCTTTCTAAAATTATCTGCTGCTCTTAATTTCAATGCAGCATACATACCTTATAATTATATTCTTTTAGTTTTATTGTGTCAATCTTCTCTTTTTTTTTTGAACATAATAAAACAAATTTTTAAATTAATTTTTTTATTTTTTTTATTTTTCCCTATATATAGTGTAATGTTAAATTTTGTTAACATTTTTATCCACTTGTTGTGGATAAGGGTAAATCCTTTCTGTAATATAAACACTTGACCTGTGGATAACTAAATTGTATTATATTATATATGATTTTCTATTAAGGAGAAATTTTATGAATTCTTTAAAAAACAATTGGAAAAAAACGTTGGATTTCCTTAAATCTGAAGTTCCAGAAACAAGTTACAATACATGGTTTGCAGATTTAAAACTTGTTAAATCTGATGAAATCACAAATACACTATATTTAGAATGCAAAGATTCTTTTAAAATAAATCTTCTTCAAGAAAGATATATTGAATTAATAAGAAAATGTGTTTCTTTATCATTTAATAAGCCTTACAACATCGAAATTTTATTATTGGAAAAAATGCCTTCTGAAAATTTATCGACTTTTTCTACCACTACTGAATTTTCTCCGGAATTTTATTTTAATCCTAGATATAATTTTGAGAATTTTGTTGTTGGTAAAAATAATGAATATGCTCATGCTGTCTCTTTAGCTGTAGCAGAAGCACCTTCCCAAGCCTATAATCCATTATTTATTTATGGTTCTTCTGGTTTAGGAAAAACTCATCTTCTACATGCTATTGGTAACTATATTTTGCAAAATTCTTCTTTAAATGTATTATATGTTTCTTCTGAAATGTTTACATCTGACTTAATTTCTTCCCTTAGAGATTCTAACAATAAAACAAAACTTAAAAATTTTAAAAATAAATATAGAAATGTAGATGTTCTACTTATTGATGATATACAATTTTTAGAAGGAAAAGATGCTACTCAGGAAGAATTTTTTCACACTTTTAATCATCTCCATGACTTAAATAAACAGTTAATAATTTCTAGTGATAGACCCCCATTGAAACTAGAAAGATTAGATGATAGACTTAGATCAAGATTTGCTTGGAATATTGTTGCTGATATTAATCCTCCTGATTATGAAACTCGTGTTGCTATTCTTACAAACAAGTTTATTTCTGAAGGAATTTCAATTAATGAAGATATTTCATCTGTTTCAAATTTTGTTGCAGAAAAAATCAAATATAATATTAGAGAATTAGAAGGAGCATTTACTAGAATTATTAGTTTTTCATCTCTATTAAAAAGACCTATCAATTTAGCTTTAGCAAAAGAAGTTTTAAAAGATATTTTTTCGGCTTCTGATTCATTTATTACTGTAGAATCTATAAAAAGAACTGTTTGTAAATATTTTGCTGTTTCTCTAAAGGATATGGATTCTATAAAAAGAACAAGAAATATTGCTTTACCTAGACAAATTGCTATGTATTTATCTAGAGAACTAACAGATGAATCTCTTCCGAAAATAGGAGAATCTTTTGGTGGAAGGGACCATTCTACTGTACTTCATGCTTGCAAAAAAATATCTTCTGACATTATTAATGACGAAACTATAAACCAATATGTTTCTGATCTTTTAAAAATAATTAATGACGATTAATTATTTGTTTATAATTTTTATTATAAAATTTACTTGTTAACTTGTTTATTAACACCAGAATTGTATGTTATTTCATTATAAAAATGACTTTTCAACATATTAACAAACACTACTACTAATATAACTAATATAATATAAAAAAAGGAGATCATTATGAAATTTTCTATTTCTCAATTTGAACTGATGAAATCATTAAATATTGTTTCAAAAGGAGTTTCTCAAAAAACAACTATGCCTATATTAAAAGGTATTTTAATGGAAACTACAGAAGATAATAAATTAAAATTGACTTCTTCTGATTTAGAATTTTGTATAGAAACAGTTATAGAATGTTCTGTAGAAATTAAAGGAAAAACAGTTGTTCCTGCAAAACTTTTTTTTGATGTAATAAGAAAACTAAATAATGAGGAAATTTTCTTTAATTTAGGAGAAGACAGAATATTAAATGTTAAGAGTTTAAATTTTTCTTTTAATATAGTTACCTTAGATAAAGAAGATTTTCCTAATATAGGAAATGTTGAAGGTGTTTTTTCAAATATTTGCATAAAAAAAGAAAAATTAATGGAATTATTCAAAAAAACTGAATTTATTCCTGTTACAAATATTGAAAAACCTGTTTTTAGTTCTATTTTATTTAATATTGAAAAAGATAATATAAGTTTAGTATCTACAGATGGAAGTAGAATAGCAGTTTCAAAAGAAGAAGTAAAAAATATGAATGAAAATAAATTTTTAATTTATTATACTATTGTGAAAGAAATAAATAAAATAATTTGTGAAATAGAAGATTATGATAGTGTTAATATTATTATTGGTGAAAATAAAGTTGTTTTTATAGTAAAAGAAACAAAAATCATTACAAGAATAATGGAAGGAAATTTTTTGAATTATAAAGACTATATTCCAAAAGAATTTTTAACAAATATTGTTATTAATAGAGAAGAAATGATAAATTCGTTAGAGAGGGCAGATTTAATTTCAAGGAGTATAAATAATAATCTAATTAGATTAGAAATAAAAGAAAATTTAATGATTATAAAATCAAGTTCTGAAGAAGCTGAAATTAAAGAAGAAATAATATTAGAAAAAGAAGGAGAAAATATAGAAATAGGATATAATTGTAAATTTTTTATAGAAATATTGAAAAGAATAAATGAAGAGTTTATTAAAATATATTTTAATAAAAATATAAATCCTTGTTTAATTAAATCTATAGAAGAAGAAAATTACGAGTATGTTGTTCTTCCAGTAAGATTATCATAAAAAATGAGAATAAAAAACATAAAATTAGAAAATATAAGAAATTATGAAAAAGAATTTCTGGAATTTGAAGATGGTTTTAATATTATTATAGGAAAAAACGCTCAAGGAAAGACAAATTTACTTGAATCTATTTATATAACTTCTTTTTCAAAATCATTTAGGACAAATAATGATAAAGAAATAATAAGTTTTGAAAAAAAATTTGGAAATATAGTTGTTAATTATGAAAAAGAAGAAGAAGAAAACAGAATAGAATATTTTATTAATAACCTTGGGGAAAAAGTAATAAAAATAAATGGAATAAAAATAAAAAAATTAAATGAATTAGTTGGAAATATAATGACTGTTATTTTTTACCCAGAAGATCTAAAAATAATAAAAGAAGATCCAGAAAAAAGAAGATCTTTTATTAATAGGGAAATGTGTCAGTTGAGTTTATCTTATTATAATAATTTATATAGTTATAATAAAATTTTATTTCTCAGAAATAAATATCTTAAGGAAAAAACCATAAAAAAGGAATTATTAGAAGTTTGGACAGAAGAACTAATAAAATATGGAAAAGAAATAATAAAAGAAAGAAAAATATTTATAAATAAACTTAATCATATTAGTAAAAAAATATATAATAATATAAAAAAAAATGAAGACTTTTATATTAAATATGAAAGCAACATAAAAGATGAAGAAAAATATAAAGAAATAATGGAAGAAAGTTTGAATAACGATATTTTGTATAGAACAACGACAAAAGGTCCACACAAAGATGATTTAAAAATTTTTATAAATAATATAGATGCAAGAAAATTTGGATCTCAAGGACAGCAAAGGACAGCAGCGCTATCATTGAAACTTGCAGAAATAGAAATAATCAAGGAAATAAAAAAGGAAAACCCGATTATTTTATTAGATGATGTTTTTTCAGATTTAGATGATGAAAGACAAGAATTTTCAATGGAATATTTAAAAGATCTACAGGTATTTATTACAACTACAAGCTTGTCAAGTAATATGATGAAATTGGTGGGAGGGAAAAAAAACATTTTTCATGTAGAAAATGGAAAAATAAAGAAAGAAACTAACAATTAAAAAAAGGAAATGAAGTTTTTAAAAATTCGAAAATAAATTGATGACCCTTTAATGAAGGATGTAATCCATCGTGATAAGAAATATTAGAACCTGAATTTTTAGAAAAATTCATATAAGAAGAATATAAATCAATAACATTTAGAGAAGAAAAGGGCTTTGATAATAAAAGCTCTTTTTTATATTCTTCCAAAAGCTTTTGAATTTCATTGAAATTTATATTGCTTCCAACCATCCAAAGTCTTGTAGCCATATCAACATCTAAAGGAATAGGTGTTAATACATAGGTTTCAATGTTATGAGAATGAGATATATCAACCATTTCAAGAATAGAAAAGGCAGTTTCTTGAGGAGTTTTTAAATTATGAATAAAATCATTTGTGCCTGACATAATAAAAACTTTTGTAGGGTTGAAAGACAAAACATCTTTTTCAAATCTTGAAATAATACCATCAGAAGTATCTCCATTAACCCCTTTGTTTATGATATCTAGTTTGGTGTTTTCTCTTAAGAGGCCAACAAAAGATTGACTATTCTTAAAAGGAAAACCTTTAACAATACTATTTCCAATAAAAACTATCTTTTCTTTTTTCATTTGATCCTCTATTTATCTTCAAAACTTTCTTCCACGGAAGCCATTTTTCCTTTAGCAAGGTTTTTATCAATGAAAACTTGTCCGCAAGAAGGGCATCTAGGTACGGGATGACTAAATGTTCTATTTAAATATGAAAATTGAGTAGTTCTAACTTCCAAAGGAACGTCACATCTATAACATTTCTTCGTTGATTCTTTTTTCTCCATTCCAAACATCCTCCAAATCTATAGAAATTCTATGTGTATAGGCATTTACTAGAATATATTCTTTGTCTTCCTTTATATATTCAACCCAATAAGTTGCTTTTCCAATTTTTTTATATCCAGAAAGTGAATTGGTTTCTTCATCAAAAATAACTCGTTTTGTTTTTTCGCAAAATTCTATTACAGATGCCACTTCATCTTCCAAGATTCTTGCGTTGTTTAAAACAACTTTAAGCTCATCGGAAATAACAATGTTTTTCAATAATTCATGTCTTTCTATTTTCATTTTTTCACTCCAATAATTTTCAAGAAGCAATTTTTTAAGGTGAAGTCTATTAAGTCGTCGTTCAGTAATTGTTGGATTCGTAGGATTATTATTAAAAAACAAATCCAAGATGTGAACAGATCCTAAAAGTGAGTCTTTAAAGGAATCTCTACAATTAATACAGTAGGTAATGTAAGGAAGTGATGATTCTGAAACTCGCCTCTCTTTGATGTGGTTAATAAAAAGAGGGTTTGCTATATGACTTTGTCCGCCATAGCTACAACAACCGCTAAATTTTTCATGATAATCGTTGCTTCTTATAATAAGATCTGTTGAAGATAAAAGGTTTCTTATTGTTTTTCTAACGGAATCGCTAGTGCGAGTAGTGCATGGGTCAAAAATGGTATATTCTTTATTATGTGAAATAAAAAAGTCTTCTTTATCTAGAAAGTCATATAAATATGAAAGGTTTATTTCTTGTAAAAATTCCTCGAAGAATTTTTTACAAGAAGGGCAAGCTAAGATAAAAGTAGGTTTGCCTAGATTGTTCCAAGTGTTTTTTATTTTTCCTAAGACTTCTTCTTTAAGATCGTCTTGTCCTGCCCACGAAGCAGGGATCCCGCAACAACCTAAAAATATTCCAACGGATGGGTTTTTTGACAATAAGTAAGAATATGCTTTACTTACAAGCGATGGTTCACTTGCAGATAATTGGCATCCAGGAAAAAACAAATAATCAGGGGTAGAATAATTAATTGGCGCTTTGATTAATGAAGCTTCTTCGTTAGAAAAAGACATATCTTTTAACCAAAATTCGTTAAAGACCCATGGCATTTTTTCTTGTCTATGCATGCTTTTTCTGGCTTCAAGAATAAGGCCTCCCAAGTCAATGTCTTTTGGGCATGTATCTTGGCAAAGTCCGCATTGCGTACAAGTATTTATTAGGCGCTTTGCAGGAGTTGCTTTTACCTCTGACGATCCAGGTAGAGTTGTTGCTTGTATTTCATCTCTCATTCTAAGCGGCCATTTTTTTTCGAAAGAAGCCAAATCACAATATAGTTGACATGGGTTGCACTGACAGAGGATACAACGATGGGCTTCCTCTATGGCAGTCTCTTTAGTAAATGTAACTGCTGGAGTTACTTCGGGATCATTATGTAGTAGGGATGGCTCAATAATTATTTTTGACTTCTTTTGTCCATCACCATAATTAATATTACCTGTTTTTATGTAGTTGTCTATACAAATGGCAGCAGACAATCCCATAGCTAAGGCATTTGTTTTGCTTACACCAAGAACTTCTCCCCCGAAGAAAACAGCTGAGTTATTGTTAGGAAAAGAATAAGTTGAGTTATCAGTGGAATGTTTAGGCAAATCAATAAAATCTTCATGTAAAGTTGGGGTAAACCCGAAAGTGTTCCCTTTTTTTCCTGTTGCGATGTAGATTGCATCATAGGACGACAGATCAGCCAAGTCTTTGATTTCTTTCTCTAAATATACATTGTATTGCTCGTTCATTAATTGAAGATTAATGTCTTCTTGGATTAAAGAAGAGTCGAAAAGATCATGTAATGTTCCTCCGAGTCTGTTGGACTTTTCATACAAATCAACATGATATTTTTTTGTAGCTAGCCTAAGCAGGCATCCAAGTCCGCTAATTCCTCCACCAATAATAGCAATTTTTTCTTTTTTTAGAGGTAAATTATAATCGGTAGGTGTTTTTTTATCAGCTAGTGCAACGACTGATTGTTCTAATTTCTTCAAGTTTATGCTTTCTCCAAGAGGGCAAGAGGAATTGCAGCTTTCAGAACATAGCGAAGAAACAATGGAAGGAAAACCTACACCGTTTCTATACGTTTTATAAGCTGCGTTAAAATTGCCGGTTTTGATTTTTTCTAAGAAAGCAAAGATATCATAGCTAAAAGGGCATGAATCTTTACAAAAAGGATCTTCTTTTTGTAAGCAATTTTTGAAATTGTTTAAGTATTTTTCCATTTAATTTACCAAATATTTTATAACTTTAATTATATTTTACCACAAAGAGATAAAGCATGAAAGAAAAAGAACCATAGAAAAAAAAGATGTATTTGATTAAGGGTTTTCATCAACACATCTTTTTTTTTTAAATATTGTAATAAAAATTTCAAGGTGTAAAGTCAAAGAACTTCTTTAACAGGAAAAATATTAATCATCTTCATATACGATAGAACGAACACCATCACTCACGGCTCCACTAAACGCGATATCATCTGCTAATATAGTTACAACATAATCCTCTTCTTCTCCTCCAAGTAGAAATATATTTGTTTCTTTAATTTCTGTAACATCGAAATGTTTTTCGCCGATAATACGACTCTCATCATCAGAAGCCCACATTCGAGGTAAATCTACAATAGGGCTTGTAAATGTTATCTTGTCTTTATCATAATAAAATTCTGCTGTATCTCCTGAGGGGAAGACCTCTCCGCCAAAAACATTAAGATCTAAAAATGCAACAGATAGGTTCATCTTCCAAATTATTTCACTATTAGGGTCGCTCTTACTTTGTTGGAGTCTATGCCAGAAGTCTTCTGCTGCTAGTCCCGATACTGTTACAGTCATAATGTCATTTTTTATATCAATTGCGACAGTAGTTTCTGTAGATGTCGGAGTAGTATCTCCTCCTACAGTGCTATCATCTAGGGATTCACCTAGTTGCTGCTGTGAATCATCAGAAGACATATCCTCGCCCCCTCCTCCACAAGAAGCTAGGGTCATCATCATTAGCATCATTAGTAATATAGTTGCTAATTTTTTCATATTATTCCCTCCTTAAAATACTGCATTATTTTCTAAATTGTAACACAATTATGGCAGCTCTTCAATAGATTTAAACCCTTAAATTGCAAGGATAGATAACAAAAAATTAGCCACAACATATGGTTTGATTAACCAAGCGTTGTAGCTAATTTTTTCTTTATTAAAGGCTATTTATTATATTTTATCGTTTTCATAAAATATGAGGTGAAATTGCCTTTTAGCATTCTACAGAATTTTTAAACTGGATTATTTTTGATATTTTCCATTTCTTCGTAGAAGTCAGATCCTAGGAAATATTTCTTAGGTTTAGCAACTTCTTCGCCTTTTGCAAGTGCATCAATTCCAGCTTTAACTTTTGCAGGTGTTGCAGGTAATTCGTAAATTCTTACTCCACAAGCATTGTTAATCGCATTGATTACTGCCATATGACCTGATGACTGGAATGCTTCTGATGCTCCAGAAGATCCACGAGGATTTTTAGCTCTAGGATTTTCCAAGTGAGTTAAGTTGAAATCATCCGGAATATCCTTAATTGTAGGGATTCCAGCACCCATGATATTGTTGTGCTTTTTAACATCATCATAATTTTCAGTAAGAGCAAAACCAATACAGTGAGAAAGTCCACCATATGCTTGTCCATCTACTGATGTTGGATTTCCAATAACACCAACGTCATCTACTGAGTGGTATGCCAAAACTGTAGTTTTGCCCGTAGCAACGTCAACTTCTACTTCTGCTAAGAATAGACCATATGTGTAGGCAGGAGTTGGATTTCCAATACCTGTATTAGGATCTAAGCAAGAAAGATCTTCGTCAGTTGTATTTGTGTACTGTGCATCGTATCTAGTAGGGATTCCTTCCGCAACCATTTCAGCATGAGTTCTGTATGTTCCATCAGATTTCTTCATTGCATTTATTAGTTGTTCAGCTGCCATTTTAGATACAATAGTGTTCATGTAGTGTTGTCTTGAAGAAGCAGTAGCTCCCGAGTCCACACCATAAATACTATCATTTTGTCTTAGTTCTATATCGTCAAGAGTAACATTTAGTTCAGTAAGCGCATCTACTGTACACTGTAAAGAACCTGAGTCACCACCTTGACCTTGATCTTGCCAAGTATCGTATTTTGCGAACTTTCCATTTGGAAGAAGCTCTATTCCTAAAGTACATTGGTCTTCATTACCTTCTGTTACATTGTAGCCACCCCAAGCAATACCAACACCCCTTTTCTTTTCTGGAGTGTTCTCGGCTTTTGCTCTTGCAACTGCAGCATCATAGATTGGTTTCATAGTTTCCATGATTTGCTCCATTGGATAATCAACGTATGGGAAACTATTTAAGTTAAGATCGCCCTCTCTAGCTATATTTATCCATCTGAATTCGAATGGATCTATTCCCATTTTTTCTGCCATTATATCCATCATTGCTTCCGAACAAGTATATGCTTGAGGAGAACCGTATCCTCTATATGCAGTACCGTAAGCATGATTTGTACAAGCTGTTCTAGATAATCCCATTACATTTGGAACATTATATGGGAAGTAAGTAAATCTTGCAGGTCTCCATGCTAGGTCATCTCCAAGCTCGTTGTAAGCACCGTGGTCAAGACCAAAGTCCCATTCAACAGCTATAATTTTCCCATCATTGTCACATGCAAGTCTTGAGTTTGAATATGACGGAGCTCTTTTTCCTGAGAAAGCCATAAATTCTTCGTATGTCATCGATAAAGCAACAGGCATATTATCGCAAGCTAGACAAGCAATAGCAGCTAGTGAATATGTAGCACCAGCAATACCCCATCCAAATGTTGCCCCTGTAGGATTTTCGATAACTCTTACTTTGTCCTCTGAAACACCAGTAGCTTCTGCAATGTCGCCAACGTGTGCACCAATAGCCATAGCTTTACATTGAACAGTAAGCATATCGTTATCGCCCCAGTAAGCTTGAACAGTATCACCTTCAATAGGCATATGAGGTTCTCTAGTTGAGTAGAATGATCCCTCTACTACATTTGGAGCATTGTCAATAACATCTTTTGTGTCATGTCCAGATCCTTTGATTGTTGGCTGGTATGCCCAAACATTTGGATGATCATCGTGTATTCTCATAGCATCTGGCATTGCAGCTTCTAGATAATTTAAGTATTCTGGAAGTTGCTCGTAGTCAATAGTTACTTTTTCTGCTGCCGCACGTGCATGATCTTTTGTATCTGCAACAACAAGAGCAACACAATCACCGTAGTTGAAAATTTTATCTTCTGCTAACAATATATGAGTTTGTTCTGTAGCAAGAGTTCTTGGAGAGAACTGGAAGAAGTTAAGTCTATTAGATCCTTTAACATCTTTGTGAGTAACAACTTTGTAAACTCCAGGCATAGCCTCTGCTTCAGCAACATTAATGCTTTTTATTTTTGCGTGATGTGCAACTTTAGGTTGCGCCATTACAGCGTGTAGTGAATTTGCAGGCATTTTCAACTCAATGTCATCACCATAATCTGCAACACCGCAAACTTTTGCAAGTGCAGCTGGTCTAACAATTGATTTACCATAGTAGTCGCCAGGTTTTCCTTGGTCTACTTTGATATCTTCTACTGTACATTCGCCACGAAGAACTTTAGCCGCTTCCATTACAGAATCAACAATCTGCTTGTACCCTGTACATCTGCAAATATTTCTGTGTTTTTGGAACCAATCTCTAACGTCTTCTCTGCTAGGGCTATTATTTTCTAATAATAGTTGGTATGCAGATACGATAAATCCTGGCGAACAGAAACCACATTGAACTGCTCCATAGTGCATAAATGCAACTTGAAGTGGATGCAAGAAGTTAGGTGCGCCTATTCCCTCGATAGTAGTTATTTTACTATATTCTTCTACTTTATCGATCTTCTTTGTACATGAACGAATAACTTTTCCATCAAGGATTATTGAGCAAGATCCGCAAACACCTTTGCCACATCCTACTTTAGTTCCTGTAAGTCCAAGTCTTCTTACAACATCAGCTAAAGAGTCTTTGGCAGGATCGCATATGAACATTCTATCTGCGCCATTAATGTTCAAAGTCATTTTTCTAAGTTTCATAAAAACCTCCTAAAATATTAAATAAAAATCAGTTAACTTAACAAAACAAAATGATTATTAAAGGATGCCTCGATTAAGGGGAAAAACAATCATTTGTTAACAACAAGCTATTGATAAAAATCAAAAGCCACTTTGAGAAATTATATCACTGAAAAGGGCAGAGTGTCAACTTAAGAAGAAGGCAAATGAAAGAATGAAAGGGTGGTAGCAAATTTGTAACGAAAGAGAGTGGAAAAGTCAAAAACTGTTTATATTTCTAACAAATAATGATATAACAAAATAATATAAACAATTGCAAAATATCAAGACAGAGAAATGTGACGAGAGAAATTTGGCAAATTATGGTATAATTTAATAAAATAAGAAATTGAGGCAAAAGGGGTAAAATGATAAAAACGAAGAGCTATTGTGAAAAGTGCAAAAAAGGAATAGATGCCAAATATTTTTTTGAAGATGGCAATGTGTTTTTCGAAAAAATGTGTAAAAAACACAAAACGGAAAAGATTGACTTGAATATAAGTGAAAAAGATTTTGGAGAATGGATGAAAAAGAAAATAGTGAATATTCCTCCTAAAATTGCGTTATCAAAAGAAAACGAAGGAAAAGATTGTCCAATGAATTGCGGAACATGCGAAAATCATTTACAAACAGCATGTTGCGTTGTGATAGATATAACAAAAAGATGTAATCAAGCTTGTCCATATTGTTTTGCAAATGCAAAAGAAGAAAAAGCTCGAGATACAAAAAATAATGAAGATATTACTTTAAACGAAATAGAAAAAAAATTGGACTTCTTAATTGAGATAGGTGAAGAAATACCATTCAATCTACAATTTTCAGGGGGAGAGCCTACAGTTAGAGATGACCTTCTAGAAATAATTGAAATTGCAAGAGAAAAAGGATTTGAATATATACAAATAAATAGCAATGGAAAAAGAATTGCTGAAGAAAAAGGTTATGCGGAGAAGTTAAAAAAAGCAGGAGCATCCGTAGTGTTTATGCAGTTTGATGGAACAAGCGATGAGATATATAACAAAATAAGAGGACAAGGCCTTTTAAATACAAAGCATAAAGCTATAGAAAACCTTAGAAACGCGAAATTACCAGTTACTTTGGTCCCTACAATTATTCCAGGAGTTAATGACAGAGACATAAAAAATATGTTAAAATTTCTTATAGAGAATATAGACATTATCAAGGGAGTTCACTTTCAGCCCGTTAGTTATTTTGGGAGGCATCCGGAAGAAAAAAAGAGAACATCTATGTTTGATATAATTCACGAATTGGAAAAAGCAAACGAGTTCATCAAAAAAAAGGATTTTTTACCAATAGCTACAGGGCACCCACTGTGTTGCTTTTATTCCATTTATGTGAAGGATGGAGAAAGAATAATATCTCAAATAAATAACAAAAACAACGAAGAAGGAATATCTTGTTGCGAAACAGAAAAAAAAGAAAAAGAAATCTGTGGTAAAGGAAAAAAAATATCGCGTTTTGACGAGAATGAAATAATTAGAAAAGATAGAGGCTTTGTAATTAATAAATGGGATGTTGAAGAAAACGAAGAGAATATACTTGAAAACATAACAAGCTCAAGTCAGATAAAAACTCTAGATGAAATGTTAGCGTTTTATAAAATGAATACATTTACAATAACAGCAATGCCATTTCAAGACGTAGATACAATTGATACTAATAGATTGAAAAGATGTAGAGTGCAGGTATTAAGCCGTGACAATAAACTAATACCGTTTTGTGCGTATAATAGCATATATAGAAAAGAAGAAGAAAATATTGCCGATAAATAAGGAGGCAGAAAGAAAGGATATTTTATGTTAAGACCAGGTGAATTTAGAATAACAGACAGAGGACTAGAGCTGGCACGCTTGAAAGAAGGTGCCGATGTTTTGGAAGTGGGATGTGGAGAAGGCGAAACAACAGAAAGATTAGAAAAAAAATATGGATATAACGTTTATCCTATAGATGTATCTCTAGAAAAGATAAGAATAACAAACGAGAGAAAACTGAATGCAAAAGCGAAATATGGAGATGGAGAGTTTCTAGAAGACTTTTCGTCTAATGCACTAGATGGAATAATTGCAGAGTGTACTTTGAGTTTGATTTCAAAACCAGATGAAGCAATTCACGAAGCGTTTTGTACCTTAAAAAAAGGAGGAAAGTACATAATTTCAGATCTATATTACAAAGAAGAAAATAAGGAAGATATAGATAAAGCGAGAGAATTAGCAAGGGTAGCGGCAGCAACCCAAATGGAATATGATGGTTGCGGAGGAAAAGAAGAGACCGAACATGTTCACACAGAAGAAGCATGCGCTCATGGATGTGAAGACAACAAAGAGAAAAAATGCGACGGAGAAGAGGACCATACACATGAAGATTGCAATGAAGTTCAAGAATATAAAGATATAGAGTTTAGATACAAAGGAGTTTTTTTCAAAGATATACTAATTAAAGAAATGGAAGATATTGGGTTTGGAGAGATAATTTTTGAAGACTATAGTTCGGAACTGGAAACTTATGTTGCGGAAACCATAATGAAAGGGGAGAACCTTCCTTTTGCAGAAGAGATAAAGAAAGAAAAAGGCGTAGGCTACTTTCTTATTGTGGCAACAAAAATATAGGAGAAAAAATGGAAATTTTAGAATATAAATTAAAGGGTTATTGTTGTAGTCAGATAATAGTCGAAGAATGCTTAAAAAACATGGGAAAAGAAAATGATGATTTTGTGAAAGCAAGCGGGGGCTTTTGTTTTGGCTTGGGTGTTGGGGCAAACTGTGGAATTGTTACAGCAGCAATTGCAATGTTACACCTAGATAATCCCCAAAAGGCAACAGAAGAGACAGGCCCTTATTTTATAGACTGGTTTAAAGAAACATTTGGATCAATCGAGTGTGAAGAATTATTGGAAGGAAACCCTATTAACAAGGTTGAAAAATGCCCAATGATGATAGAAGCTTCTTTGACTATGATAAACGACTTGACTGAATAAATATATGGATGGGAAAAGAAGAATGTAGGGCGAAAAATGAAAAATTTTATAAATGAAAGACCGATGGATACATGGATATTAGATAAAATAGAGCAAGGCGACCCACCTTCTTTTCTCAATGCAATAAAAACGAAATTAGACGAAAGAAAGAGCATAAGAGAAAAGATTGAAAGATATCAACTTGAAAGAATAAAAACCACAATATATTTCGCAAAAGAAAACTCGCCTTTTTATAGAAACCATTTAAGAAAAATAGATGAAAATAAAATAACATCAATGAATGACATCCAAAATATACCCTTTATAGACGAAAGTGACTGTGATGAAAAACTACTTTGTGTTTCTCAAGGACAAATAAGTAGAGTTGTAACTGTTCCCTCATACACAATGCCTAATAACCTGATTTCGCTAAAAACAAGTGGAAGCACAGGCAAGCCCAAAAGAGTTTATTTTACAGAGGAAGATCAAGAACTTACAATAGATTTTTTTCATAATGGAATGAAAAATTTGATTGGTAGCGAGGATAGGCTTTTGATATTGATGCCATGTTCAACACCAACATCAATAGGGGATCTTCTTAGGATTGGAGTTGAAAGGATGGGGGCGAAGGTATATGCCATAGGCCCTTTACAAAAAAAAGGGAAATGGCAAGAGATAATAACACTGATAGAGAAGGAAAAAATAACATCGATTGTTGCAACTCCAACTCAAATTGAAGAGATGACAAGAGAAATTTCAAAAGAAAAAGAGATAAAACTCAAAACGATGTTATTAAGCGCCGAATATGTTTCTGATGTTTTGACAAAAAAGGCAAATTCTCTATTTGGATGCAAAGTGTTCGAACATTATGGAAGCACAGAAATGGGATTAGGTGGAGCGGTAAGCTGTCATATGGTAGAAGGATACCATCCAAGAGAAGCGGATTTATACTTTGAAATCATAGACCCAATGACAGGAGAATTAGTGGAAGATGGAAAGTGGGGAGAAGTAGTCTTTACAACACTTACAAGAAAAGGGATGCCTTTTATAAGATATAGAACAGGAGATATCTCGAGATGGATAAAAGAACCGTGCAAGTGTGGGAGCTACTTAAAAAGATTAGATAAAGTGAAAGATAGAAAAGAAAAAAAGGGAATGAATTTTTACAATTAGGTTTGAAAAAGAAATTTATACAAAGGGAAAAGAGAGGGGAAAAATGTTAAATAAAGCAGGACATTTTATAAAAAAACTAGAAGATATGAACGAAGAATTTGTGGTTGGAAGAGTTGTAGAAACGAATGGATCTGCACCAAGAAAAGAAGGAGCAGTGATGGTGATTGCAGCGAATGGCATGAGGGAAGGCACTGTTGGTGGGGGAAGAATAGAGGCAGAGACAGAATTGCTATGCAAGGAGGCTTTTTCAACAAAAGCTAAGAAAAAAACAGTTCTATTTAAATTAAACACCGAAGAGCAAGATGCGATAGATATGGGATGTGGTGGAGAAGCAACGGTTGAAATTGCATATGTCGGAAAAGGGGAACAATACGAAAATTTAGAAGAGTTAATGCCTAGAGGAAAGGCATATATTTTTGGAGCGGGGCATGTAGGACAAGCCTTAGAACCTCTTCTTAGATACGTCGATTTTGAAACGATAGTAATTGATGATAGAAAAGACTTTGCAAATAGGGAAAACTTCAAAGAAGCTACGGAAGTAAAAGTAATAGAAAGCTTTGATAAATCATTTGAAGGGATTGAAACAGATGAGGATAGTTATATTGTCATAGTTACAAGAGGTCATTTAGGAGATAAAGAAGTGGTAGAGGAAGCTATCAAACAAAAGAATGCGTATATTGGAATGATAGGTAGCAGAAAAAAAACAGCTTTACTATACGATATGCTTGAAGCTGAAGGAGCTAATATGGAAAAATTGAGAAAAGTATATACACCGATAGGAGAAAACATTTCTGCAGAAACGCCTGAAGAAATTGGAATAAGCATAGTGGCAGAAATGATAAAAGTAAGAGCGCAAAAGAACAAAGAAAAATAGTAGCTACGTAACAGGAAACAAGACTTATAATAAAGGAAGAGAGAAATATGGGCAATAATAAAAAGATTGCAATTGTTCTGGCAGCAGGTTACTCAAGTAGAATGCATAAATTTAAACCGACGTTAGAAGTAGAAGGAAAACCAGCTGTTCAAGGAATAATTGACGAAATCAAAAAGACAGAAATAGATAGAATTCTTCTTGTGACAGGATATAAAAGAGAAGAGCTGAAACCTTTTGTAGGAGGAATCGTTGAGGAAGTATACAACGAAGATTTTGACGAGGGAATGATTTCTTCGGTTAGAGCGGCATTGAAATCTATGATGCCCAAGAAAAATATTAAACGGGGGCCAAGGTTTAAACTAAATAGAACCGTTATAGATAGCTATACAATTATGGAAGCAAATGAAGAAATAAAACAACAAGAAATAATAAATGGAGTGTTTATTTTCCCAGTAGATATTCCCTTAATAAAGGCCGATGTCATCCAAAAACTAATAGAGGAATCAATCGAAGATTTAAAAGAGAAAAAAGAAATAGATGCTTCAATAATAGTTCCAACATATAAAGGAAAAAAGGGGCATCCATTATATTTGCCAAAGAGATTATTTGGAGAAGCAATTAGCAAAAAAGGAAAGCAAGGGCTTAATAAAATCACATACGATAATTTTCTAGGAGTAAAATTTATTGAAGTTAATGACGAAAGAGTCATACTTGATATGGACACCGAAGAAGATTACAAAAAAATACTAGAGTATAAGCAACAAAAGAAAAGGGAGAAGGACATAAAAGAACTTGCAAAAGGAAGAAAATTCATATTGTTTAGACATGGGAGCATTGTTCCTAGCAAGGGAAAAATTTTTCTAGGGCAAACGGATAGACCAATGAGTAACGCTGGAAGGCAAGAAGTAAAAAGTGCAGCATCAACACTAAAAACTTACGAATTTAAAACAAATACAGTATATACTAGTCCATTGCTTAGAGCCAAAATGACAGCTGATATTTTAAAACAAGAACTACAAATAGAAGAAATTGTTTTAATCGACCAATTTAAAGAAATATCGCTTGGAGAATGGGATGGGGAATTAATTAGCAAGATAAAGAGAAAGTACCCGTATGAATACCGCCTTAGAGGTAGACATATTTTGAGATATAAACCACCAGGACAAAGTGAGAATTTTTATGATTTAAGATATAGAGTGGAAAAAGGACTAAGGGAAATTCTGGAAAACGACAAGAAAAAAGACATAATCATTGTAAGTCATAAAGGTGTAATTAAAATCCTTGAAGAAATCTTAACGGATAGTGAAATGACAGAAAATGTCGAAATGTTTGAGTTCAGAAAAAAAGAAACAAGGAGAAGACACTTTGAAAAGAGAGAAGAATTACTTGAATGGAATAAGGTGGAAGAAAAGATAAGCGATAGCAAGTGGAGCCCACAAACACAAGAAGAAATAGAAAGTAGAAGAAAACGAGCAAATATAAACGAACCACAAGATGAAAAAATTCTTGCGAACGAAAAGGCGGATACACAAAAAGACGACAGGATAATTGAAGAAGTGGAGAAAGAAACTAGCGATGAAAAAGAGAAAATGATGTCGTCGCAAGTGGAATGTGGACAATACATGATTATCACATGTGATGAAAGAAATAAAATAGAAAATCAAGTGTAATTGAGATTAATAAAAGGAACTTGTAAATGAGAAACACCATCCCCAATAGGCAAAAATGCTTAGAACTGTTAGGAGAATATAACACACCAGAAAGAGTAAAAAGACATTGCTTAGCAGTCGCAAATGTAGGAGTAGCAATTGCCAAACAACTAAATTGTAATGGATATACGTTAAACTTAGAAATGATAGAAGCTGCGGGACTTCTTCACGATATGCTAAGAGTTGAGGAAAACCATGGAGAAAAATGTGCAGAAGTTTTGAATAGTTTGGGATACAGTGAACTTGCAAAATTAATACAAGGACATATGAAATACGAATTTGTAAAAGGGCACATAGATGAAATGGCAATATTTTGCTTAGGAGACAGACTGGTTTTAGAAGACAAATTTGTAGGGATAGAAAAGAGGATGAAATACGTTATTGAAAAAAATAGAAATATAGAAAATATCGAAAAAAAAATCGCAGTAATTGAAAAACAAATAAAAGAATATATAGAAGATATTGAAAAAAAGGGCATGATGACAAATATTGAAACAAGCATAAATCAGCAGAAATAAAGTATATATAGTGAAAATCTCTAAAAATAAAGTATATATAGTGAAAATCCCTAATGTATGTTGACAAAACTTTGTAAAACTCGCTAATATGAAGAAAATTTAACAAAAAAAAGGTCAAAAACCTTCATTTTTGCCAGTTTATGTTATAATTAGTATAGAGTAGAAGGGGACTAAATGATAATAGACGTTTTAGTAGCAGAAATAGGATCAACAACTACAGTTGTTAATGCATTTTCAAATATAGATACAAAAGAACCGTTTTTTTGGGGACAAGGCCAGGCTCCTACAACTGTATTAGAAGGCGATGTGCGAATAGGCCTAAACAACGCCATTGAAAATCTATGCACAAAAAAAGAAATTAACAAAAAAGATTTTCAATACAAAGAAATGTTTGCAACATCATCTGCTGCAGGTGGACTAAAAATGACGGTTCACGGGTTAGTTTATGATATGACGGCAAAGGCAGCGAGAGAAGCGGCACTTGGTGCGGGAGGAATAATTCATTATATTACGGCAGGAAAACTTAGAAGAACAGATCTTAATAAAATAAAAGAGATTAACCCTAATATAATTCTTCTAGCAGGAGGAGTAGATTTTGGAGAAAGAGAAACAGCTATATATAATGCTGAACTTCTGAAATCTATGAACATGACAGTACCTTTGATATATGCAGGCAACATTGAGAACCAGGAAGAAATAAAACTTCTTTTTGAAGAGACAGGCATCAAACTATATATTGTGGAAAATGTCTATCCTAAAATAGACCAACTATGCGTTGAACCATGCAGAAAAGTAATACAAGAAGTTTTTGAAGAGCATATTATATATGCGCCAGGGATGGAGCATGTGAGAGAACTTGTAAGCGGGTCAATAATTCCGACACCAGGGGCAGTTATGGAATGTGCGAAATTACTTAATGAATGTATAGGAAATGTTGTGGTGATTGATGTAGGTGGAGCTACAACAGATATTCATTCAGTTGCAGAGGATTCAGATCAAGTATCAAGACTTTTAGTTAACCCCGAACCAAAAGCGAAAAGGACTGTAGAAGGAGATTTAGGGGTATACATAAATAGAGAAAAAATAATTGAGAATATAGGCAGAGAAAAGCTCTGTGAAGAATTAGAAAAAGAAGGAATAAAGTTTGATGAGGTGTTCGAAAGTTACTCGTCAATTCCTAAAAATGAAAATGAAATAAAGTTTGTTCAACGGCTAACAGAAGAGGCCGTACTTAGAGCGATGGAAAGACATGCGGGAACATTAAGGTACGTGTATGGCCCGTCGGGAAGAGCAACGATTGCAGAAGGAAAAGATCTTACGCAAGTCAAATATATAATTGGAACTGGTGGAGCTTTAGTAAAACTTCCAAAGGGGAAGAAGATTTTAGAAAAAATAGGAAAAGCAAATTGCGGAGGGATGATGCTATCACCACCGGAAGGCACAGAAATCCTTATTGACAAAGATTATATAATGGCGTCAATAGGAGTTTTATCAAGAAAACATAGGGATGGCGCAATTAGACTTTTAGAAAAAAGTTTGAAAGTTAATTTATAATATGGGGAGAGGCTCCTGTATAGTGAAGTAATAGTAAAGGAATAAACAAAACGGACGCAAGACCGAAGGAATAGAGCATAGAATTAGTTATTCTTTACAGGCTTAATTTAGAGAAAGGAAAGTAGACTATGTCAGCTGTACTTAGATTGGGTGATATCCTAGTTCAAAAAGGGATTATCACAACAGAGCAGATTGAAAAAGCAATGCAGGAAGAAAAAGAAAAAGGCGGATCAAGAAGACTTGGGGAGCTTTTAGTGGCCGAAGGACTTGTAAGCCAAGAACAAGTTTTGCAAGCGCTCTCACAGAGATTGAATCTAGACATTATTGACCTTGATAATATAAACATAGATATAGAGGCAGTGGAGTTAATACCACAAAATTTTTGCGTAAAATACAAAGCGATAGCATATAGCAAACAAGGAATGTTAGTTAACATTGCAGTAGCGGACCCGTTGGATTTGTATGGGATTGAAGATATAAAAACATTAATTAATGGAGTATGTAACATTCAAATTGCTACAGAAGAGCAAATTATGTCAGAGATTAACAAAGCGTACGCGTCCATTAATGCACAAAAAGCAGCTAATAAAGTTAGTGAAACAATTGAAAAAGAAGAAACGATTGTTTCGATTGCTAATGAAGAAAGTGACTCTCCTGTAATAAACCTTATCAACTCTATTATACTAAAAGCACATAGTGAAGGAAGTTCGGATGTTCACTTTGAACCTTTTGAGCACTGTATCAAGATAAGACTTCGTATAGATGGAGAACTTATGGATCATATGGAGATTGATGAAGTGCTAGGGCCTCAAGTTGCAACGAGAATTAAAATTATTGCAGGGCTAGACATCGCAGAAAAGAGGCTTCCTCAAGATGGAAACTTTAAATTATCAATAGGAAAAGAAAATATAAGCGTCCGTGTTTCATCTATGCCAACGGTATATGGAGAAAAGCTTGTTCTTAGATTTTTGTCGCAAGCAAAAGAGCTAGATCACTCAGACCAATATGGAATGAACGATGAAAACTTCAAAAAAATAAATAGAATACTCAAAAATCCATATGGAATCGTTCTTATTACAGGACCAACAGGAAGTGGAAAGACTACTACGCTATATATGATGATAGAGAAAATGGCAAAGAAAAATATTAACATCTCTACAATAGAAGATCCTGTAGAAAAAAACATAGAAAGAGTTAATCAAACACAAGTTAATCCACAAGCTGGACTAACATTTGATACAGGACTAAGAGCTCTATTGAGACAAGACCCAGATGTAATACTTGTAGGGGAAACGAGAGACTCGGAGACGGCATCGGTTGCAGTATCCGCAGCGCTTACAGGACACTTAGTATTTTCGACACTACATACGAATGATGCAATAAGGGCTATTATCAGATTGGAGGATATGGGAATAGAGTCATATATGATAGCCAACTCTCTAGTAGGAGTAGTTGCACAAAGACTAGTAAGAAAAATATGTGTTCATTGCAAAGAAGTGTATAAGCCAACCGAAGACGAATTATTGTTTTTACCTAAAGGAATAAAACTGTTCAAAGGTAAAGGCTGTATACAGTGTAACAATACAGGATATAGAGGAAGAACAGCAGTTCATGAAATTTTAGAAATAGATAGCAAGATGAGAAAGATGATAAGCGCAAAAGAACCGGTTGCAAAGTTATATGAGCACGCAACTAAAGAAGGAGGACTTAGACTTCTTGCTAGCCATATTATGGAACTTGTAAATAATGGAGAGACTACATTAGAGGAATTCTTCAAGCAGGCAGCATTTTCAGGTTCAACTAAAAGCATAAAATAGATTATAAAATTGAATCTAGCAAATTGATAGAAAACCAAATTGTTGTGAGGAGAGATAAATGGAAAAATATAATCAAATAGTAAAGCTAGCTAGGGATAATAAATGTAGTGATGTCCATTTGACATACGGGCAAAACCCATTTTTCAGAAAAGACGGAAGTATAGTAGAAAGCCCTATTGTGTTAGGTGAGAATGAAATAGAAGAAATAATAATGAGCATTCTTACAGAAAAGCAAAAAGAAAAACTTGAAGAAGGATCAGATTTAGATTTTGCCAATGAACTTCCTACGGGGGAAAGGCAAAGAATAAATGTGTATAAACAAAAGGGAAAACTAGCAGCGGCAATTAGATTGCTAAATAATTATATTCCTACGTTTGAAGAACTAAACATTCCAAGCGTGATTAAATCATTTGCGGAAGAACCAAGAGGATTAGTTCTAATCACAGGGCCAACAGGAAGTGGTAAATCAACAACGCTTGCAGCTATGATTGACCATATAAATCAGACGAGAAATAGTCATATTATAACAATAGAAGATCCTATTGAATACGTGCATAACCACAAAAAATCATTAGTGCATCAAAGAGAATTAGGAGAGGATACAACAGGGTTTGCAGCATCACTCAAAAGCGCGCTCAGAGAGGATCCAGATGTAATACTTGTTGGAGAGATGAGAGACCTTGAGACTATAGCGGCAGCTGTTACGGCTGCGGAAACGGGACACTTGGTATTATCTACATTGCACACAACATCGGCAGCAAGCACGGTGGACAGGATAATTGATGTTTTTCCACCACATAGCCAAGCACAGATTAGAATGCAACTTGCAAACACATTAAAAGGAATCGTTTCACAGCAACTAATACCCCTAGCATCGGGAGAGGGAAGACAAGCTGCATTTGAAATATTGGTGGGAACTGATGGTGCGCTTAACCAAATTAGAGAAGGAAAAGCACATCACCTACCATCGACCATGCAAACTAATGGCAAAGTTGGAATGTGTACATTGAATAAGTATATGGCAGAACTTGTGAGAGCAGGATTAATCACAAGAGAAGAAGCAATGAAGAAATCTGATGACAAAAAAGACTTAGAATCACAGATGTAATTCGCTTAAAACAGGTAACTATTTAATTTTTCAAAATTATAAAAAATTAAATTGTGATAAAATAGGTAAATTATTTTTAAGGGAGGAAATTTATGAAAAAAATAATGAAAAAAGCCAAGAGTAGAAAGGGTTTTACTCTAATCGAAGTTATTGTAGTTATAGCTATTTTAGCTATACTAGCTGCTATCGCAATTCCATCAATCACTGGATATATTCAAGCAGCTGAAGAACAAAAATATGTTGCAGAAGCAAGAGCATCATATCTACAAGCCCTAACTGTTGATGCTGGTATCGATGATATCGGAAGCATTGGTAACGTAGATGGAACATATTCAGCTGGAACTGACGGAGTGTTAGGAACAGCAGATGATGTATGGACAGCAGATGATGGTTCAACAGTTATGCTATTTGCAGCAGATGGCCCTGCAGTAAGCATGAAATAAGGCTAATATATTTTTGATCAAGAGTATAAAACTGAAGTGTTTTGCAACCCCTATTTGATAGGGGTTGCAAAACAAACTTGATTTAGTTTGTATTAATTTTTTTCAAAGCCATAAGTAGGATATCGCCTAAAAGGATTAATAAGCATTACTGAAATACGGTTTTGAAAAGAATTAATAAAACGCAATATATTATGAAAATGGAGAAATGTATAATTGAAAATCCAGATTATAAAAAACAAGAATAAGGGATTTACTTTGATTGAAGTTGTTGTAGTGCTGGCAATACTGGCAATATTGGCAACAATTTCAGTTGCAGGGATTAGCGAATATAAATCAGGAGCTGAGTCTGCTTCACTAGAAGAAGAAGCAGAAGCGTTGTATCTTGCTACGCAAAGGTTAATGATAGAAGATTTTCAAAATGATGATGCAAACATTATTCCCGTGGAAGTAATAGGAACTGTTAATCCTATAGACCTTACTTCCGACTCTGCCACAGCAGAGGCAATTCTGAAAAAAGCAGGGCTAACAGGACTTGCAAAAGGAACAATAATTACAATTACACGAGCGTCTGACACGAGCGTACACATCAAAACCTTTGTCTACCAAGATGCTGCAGGCGAAAATACAGTTGTAATTGAGCCTACTGTAGGAGAAGATATTGACAAGAGAGATCCAATACAAGAATATCGTGTAGACATTTACAACGAATTGATTCTAAGCTTAGTAAAAAAATACGAAGATGGAACTTTTGATAGAATGGAAGCTATTGATGATTTTTATTCTTTGAACGGAAATTCATATGATAAAGTTACAGATGAAGAAAAGGAAAAAATGGGAATACTTCATGTTACAGATGATATATACTGGAAGCCTTATATAAGAATACCAAATGCAAGCGGAGATCCAATAAACATTTTCTATGCAACAACAGGATCTACAGGAGGATATAATTCCCATGGTTACTGGCGTGCGTATGCAGTGGAAGTTGGGAGAAATGTATATGTTCCACAAAACCCTTCAACAAAGTATATTGGAATAGAAAGCTTATATACAGGATTTGAATCGGAAGATGCTCTAAAATCCTATTTAGTAGATACGTTGAATTTTAAAGAAATATATTAAATAACGAAGGAAAGGGAGTACTAAAAGCAATAGGCCTTTTCTGTGCCAAAAGAAAGCGATATAGAATGAACCAAATTGAAACAATTGTAAGTATATATATATTCATTTTAGGACTAATAATAGGAAGTTTTTTGAATGTGGTAATTTATAGAGTTCCTTTAGAAATATCAATAGCAAAAGGCAGATCAAAGTGTACAAACTGTGGAGATAATATTAAAGCATATGATTTAATTCCAATAGTTAGTTATATTATCCTAAGAGGAAAATGCCGAAACTGTAATGATAGAATATCCTTTCGGTATCCAATCATAGAATTGATGACAGGTTTGTTGTTTTTGTCGGTATACTTAATAGAAGGATTTGCTATAAAGACGATACTGGGGATTGCAGTGGTTGCAATACTAATAGCTATTTCTGCTATTGATTTTGAACACATGATTATTCCAAACGGACTAATTATAGCGATGATTCCTGTAGCGATAGCGTATGCTATTTGGGATAAGGACATTACAGTGTTGTCAAGAATTATTGGAGCTTTTGCTGTTAGCCTTCCGCTTTTTTTAATAATATTACTTGTGCCTAACTCATTTGGAGGAGGAGATGTCAAGTTAATGCTTGTGATGGGATTTATTTTAGGATGGCAAGACACATTGCTCGGAGCGTTTATCGGTGTTGTTATGGGCGGAGTGGTAGGAACTGTTGCTCTTATTAAGAGGAAAAGAAGAAAAGAACTCGACAAAGGCAACGATGGCGAATTGGAAGTGAAAGAAGATGAATCAGAGAGAGATACGCATATTCCGTTTGGGCCATACCTTGCAATAGGATGTTTCATAGCACTGCTCTTTGGGCAAGAAATAATAAGTTGGTATTTGTCGCTTCTTATGTGATGAAAAATATAGGAGAAAGTTTATGATTAATTACACGTACATAGCAGTTGATATGGATGGCAACAAAAAAAAGGGAACTATGGTGGCTGAAAACGAGCAAGAACTTTTTTCAGCACTTAGAAAAGAAGGTCTTTTTTTACAAACAGTTCAGAATAGAAAAGAACAAGAGGAATTAAAAACAAAAATAAAGCCGAGCATAGCTGCTGACTTTTGTCGACAGATGGGAAGTATGCTAGATGCAGGAGTGCCAATGCTTAAAGCACTTGAAATATTAGGTGAAAGAGAGCTTGATCCAAAAAAGAAAAGACTTTACTTTAAACTTCACGAAAATATTAATAAAGGGAACAGTTTATCAGAAGCTATGGCAATGTGTGGCAATGTTTTTCCTAACCTGATGATAAATATGCTTAATGCAGGCGAAACCTCAGGAAATATTGAAAGCTCATTTATTAAACTTAGTGTTTACTTCCAAAAAGAACATAAAACAAATAGTAAAATTAGAATGGCATTCGCATACCCAATAATACTATCTGTTGTGGCATTTGCAGTTACGCTGATAATCTTTGTTGGGGTGTTACCTATAGTTTTTGAAATGTTTGAAGGATTAGAAATTCCACTTATAACAAGAGTTATTATGGGAATAAGCACATTATTGACGACAAGATGGTATTTTTTTGTTGCAGGAATAATTGTTATTGTCGCTTTAGCATGGTGGGCAAGAAAGCAGCCAAAAGGGAGAAAATGGATAGATACAAAAAAACTGAAGATTCCCAAAATTGGAAAACTTATGGCAATAATATACACGGAGCGTTTTGCGAGAACCTTAAGCTCGCTGTATAGCAGTGGTGTAGGTATGGTTGAATCTATCGAAATCAGTGCAAATGTTATAAACAATGTATATATAAAAGAACAACTAATTGATGCATGTGCAAGAATTAAAGAGGGTAGTGGCTTAGGAGAAGTCCTAGAAAAAATAGATGGACTAGATAAAAAACTAACCTCTACAGTTTATATTGGAGAGGAGTCAGGAAGACTGGAAGAACTACTAACGTCGCTTGCGGATGCTTTTGATTATGACGCGGATTTGGCTACTCAGAAAATGATTTCATACATAGAACCAGTTACTATTGTGGTACTTGCTGTAATTATAGGGACTATTGCTGTGGGAGTTATGCTTCCGTTGTTCTCTATGTACAGTGCAGTTCCAATATAATAGAAAGCATAATATTCAGACTTTAGCATGTCTTAGGAAGATAATAACAACATATTTCCAAATAGTTTAAGTGATGTGAGGTGGCGCAGTGAAGACAATAATATTCTTTGAAAACGACAAAATAATAATACAGAATGCCTCTAAAGCGGGGGAAGAAAATTCCAAAGTTCTTGTAGTTCCATTAGAAGAGGGAGTAATAGGAAATGGAGTGGTATTTGATGCTGAAAAAATTGTTGAAGCTTTAAGAAACAATAAAAGTTCAATAACGAAAAATGCAATTTTTGTTATTGATAGCAGCAATGTACAAATTAAAACAATAGAATTTCCTTTATTAAAGGACAAACAGATAAGAAACTTGATATATGACGAAGTGTCTAAAGGAACAAATAGAGGAGCTCTAATTGCTTCAGCAAAAATTGAGAAAAAGAAGAACAAAGCGCATGCAACAGCATTTGCAATTGAAAAAGAAAAACTTCAAGCGTATATTGAAATCGCAAATGCTGCAGGGATAAAGCTAGATAAGATCGATACACTTCTTAATTGCATAATTAAATATACAAAAGAAAAGAAAAATATTGATGAAGAGACATATGTAATGAATATTCTTAAGGGAGATACATTACTTTCTGTTTTCTTTGAAAATAAGAATTTTACTTTTGCAAGTAGAAATAGAATTTTAGCTGAAAAAGATACAGAGGGATATTACAGAGAAAATTTCGAGAAAGTAACAAATATGGTTCAATTTGCTAAGTCGCAAAATATGGTTCCGCCACTTCAGACAATATACTACTCAGGATTTGATAACAAGACAGTTACAGCAATGATTGAGGCGATATCTGAAATGGAATTTACTATTGAAATTAAAACGGAAAGAGAATTAGACGAGGGCAAAGATTCCGTAAACAACAATCATTTAAATAGAGTTTTAACTTATGCGCTTAAAGGAGCAAAAGAAGATGTAAACTTATATTCAGAGTATAAGGATTTTGACAGAAAAGAGAAAGTTGAATCTGGTGGAGCAGATCGGAGAGCCTTTCTTCCAGTGCTAGGTGTTATAGCAATTACAGTATTGATTATAGGAGCTATTTTCACGTGGAATGCGATTCTTTCTGCAGATTTAAATGATATTATTGCAGAACAAAACGAAATTATTGAATCAGGCGAAATAGATTTTGATAAGATGGAAGAAAATAATGTGATTACAGCAAGAATACAAAGTATCAATAGCGCTATAGCTGCAAGAGATGCTGAAAATTATATTGAGAATGTAAATTTAAATTCAATTATGAACTTGTCGGGAGATGGAATAGTAATTACTTCCATAGAATATCAAAAAAGTGACCAAGGAATAACAATACAAGGAATGGCAGGATCTGAAGACGGAGCAGCGCAGTATACAAAAGCTCTTAGAGAAAGTGAAATGTTCTCCCTTGTTTCATATGCCGGATATAGTAGCGGAACTGGTGCGGGTGGATATGCTTTTACAATAAAAGGCAATATTGCAGGAGGTGAATAATATGACAAAACTTTCAAAAAGAGAAAAAGTACTTGTTTCTTTACTCGTAATCATTGTGGTAGTGGGTGCAGGGTATCTTTATGTAATTACACCTTTATTGGAAAATAATAGCGCGCTAAGAGCGGAATTAGCACAAGAAGAGACTAGTTTGGAAGTTCTGAAGACTTCGAGAGAACTAAGTAAAAATATTGATGAAATTTCTGCTGAAAACTTAGAAAAGTATGATGAATTGATGAAGGACTTTAGTGTTTATTTGCAGGATTATCAAATTGACACCATTCTCTCAGACTGGGCAACAGCAAGTGGAGTTGTTCCTTTAGAACTTACCTTCTCAGAGGCTCCAGAGGTAGAAATATCTCCTGAGGAGGCAGCTGGATTAGGAGAAGAAGGCACAACTGCGGGAAACTCTAATCCAGGAATTGCGACAACATATATAGAAATGAGTGTGGGCGGTGATGTAACTAGCTGCATGAAATATATTGAATTAATAAAGAGCAAAAAATATATTACGATTGAGAGCATGTCTTTTACATATGGTGCAGAGGATAATTCTAGAATGAGTTTTTCGCTTAAGTTCCAGACTTTGGCAAACTAGCAATATTTTGAAGAAATGAAAAGAAAAAGAAAATGACAACAAAAAGAAATATGAAAAACAATATAAAAGGTAGTGCGCTTCTGTATGTGCTGATACTAATGCTTGTTGGAACGATATTAGGGACAGCTGTTCTTTCTATTTCTTTTTCATACGCAATGAGTATAGAAAACGAACGAAAAGAAGGGCAGGCATACTATACAGCAAAAAGTGTTTGCGACTCTGTTTATCTTGAATTGCAAAAAGGAACGAGCGAGATAGGTTTACAAAGTTCTGTTATTTCTAACCTAAAAAATGTAGGGGATAAATTAGAAATCACGAATATTACTTTGCCATCTAATGCCATGGGAGAAGTAGTGGAAGCTTATATAGAATATATAGGTGACAATAATTATGTAATAACTGTAAAAGTAATTTATGAGGATGAAGTTCAAGTTTTAAGTCTAAAAGTAAAGAGAATTAGAGATGCTGTGATCGCAGAAAAAGAGATGTTTCAAGGACTAGATGTTGGAAATATAGAAATAGAAAACTTTAATATTAGAGAGAGTGATTTGTTATTTGGAATAAGTAATACTACAGAGTATGAAGGAAGCACACTTAATGTTGATGGAGACATGATAATGAGCGACTACAATTGGCTAAAGAAAGATTCAACATGGAATATACAAGGCGATTTATATACAAGTGATGGAACATTGAGCTTTGAAGAAAATGCCAAAGTAACATTAGGAACTAAAGAGTTTTCGAAAGAACTGAAAGATAAAATTAGTGGAACTGATAGTGAAAAATTAAAGAATGCAGACTCTCCAGATAGTTACATTAACGAAAAACCTGAATGGATAAATGGAAGGGGAATGACACCAGTTAATGTAACTAGTGAAGATTTTGCAGGGGGGTCAACATTCATATTTGAAAGCAATACGTTTTATAGCATTGATAATGCTAGTCAATGGTCGATTGATTTAGATGATAGAATTAGGTTTGTAGAAAATGGATCACCTGCAATTATCGTTTTGAAAGAAGGAAGTCAGCTTCTTATAACTGGAGACACTTTCGATATGCCGACAAGCGATACCGACCCAGAAGCTCCAAGAGTTTTGTTTTATCTAGAAGAAGGGGCAGAGTTGACTATTCCTGCAAGTTCCAATGTTGCAATTTACGGAGAAAATGATTCTATATTATATATAAAATCCCCTAACACAGGAAGCAAAGGGGTATACGGACAAATTAAAGTAGATACAATATCTTTAGAACCTGGGGCAATTTCTTCTGCGCAGTATAACTATTATTATAATCCAATATCCATTAAAGATTACTACGTTGAAAAAGCAGATTCACAATGGGTGAGCTTAGAGTATGAAGGAGGTTATTATGAGTAATATAAAACTAAAAATGACCCCAAACATTCTATGCAGAATCAGAAAAAAATTAAATCAGATAGATAGGGACGAAAGTAGAAAAGACAGAAAAAACGAAAAGGGATATAGTATGATAGAAGTAATTGTTGCAGTAGCAGTTCTTAGTATACTGACATTAATTATTTCACAAACACTTACACTTTCTACAGAGTATTTTAGATTAGGAAATCAGATGATAGAGGAAAACTCTGAAACAACAAATAATATTGAAGGGGAAAATGATGCCCTTTTGACAAAAACAGATGGAGAGGTTTCTTTTAGAGTAGATGGAAACAACTACACCGTAGATGGACAATATTACAACGAGGAAGAACTAAAGCTTTTCAAACCTACTGAAATATAGTTGCAAAACACAATAGTAAGGAGAATGATATTATTTTTAGTGAATGTATGAAGAATAAAATAAATATGTCGAAGAGCAGAAAGTGGAATAAAGGTGTAAGTTTGATTGAGGTTGTTGTGACCTTGGCAATTACAAGTTTGGTTATACTCACTGTTGTTTTTGCTATGCAGTCTACACTAAGCACTTATACAAGAGCAAGTGAATACTCACAACAAAACATTATTCATTCAGCAATAAAAGAATTTATATCTGATGAATTAAGGTATAGCAGAAAAGTTGTAATAGGTGGAACGAAACCAGACGAAAGCTATTATACGATGAGCATTATTAATGGAATGCTTTCAATTGATGGCAAAATGTTCCCATATGGTAGTGATTTTTACAATGAAAATGTGTTAGGACAAACATCAGATCTAGATCCCATATTTGAAAAGGTGGACAGCTATACCTTAGGAGTGAATTTCTCAGTGACGAGTCCAAACGAAAATAAAAAAGAAGAATTAACAGTTATAAACTTGCTTAACCTAGAAACAACGAGAACCTCTATTGTGTCTGTTGAAGGAAATGATGGAAGTGTGATACATTACCAAAAGTTTTAGGTAAGGATAAATTGTTATTCGAAAAGATTAGAAGAGAAGAGTGTGAGAAATAAAGAGCTAGAGCTTATTGTTTCTCACTTTATAATAATAATGATGTAATGAGGAAGAAAATGTTAAATAAATTTTTATTAGATAAAGAGACAAAAGATATACTACAAAATTGCAAAGGTATTGCATTACCAAAAAACAGAGAGGAACTATTTGCTCTCTCTTTGGGTTTAGGAGGAAACGATACATTTCAAGTGACGTATGAAATAAATGGCAGCCTTGTAAATGAAGCAGAACTTGTTAGATGCAAGAACGGGATAGCTGTTAACTTTAAAGAAGACTACATGAGAAGAAGAGATCCAGATTGCATGATAGTTGGGGATGAACTAGATACAGATAAGCCAACATATAGGGAAAGATATAATGAAGGGTTTGATAAAGTTAGAAAAGAAACCTTTGAGTGGTTAAAAAGTCAAGAATTGATTGTGATGCCATTCATGTCTGGTGGTATGAAACATGGTTATGAATCTTTACTTGTTGCGCCACGAAATGCTGCTTTTTTTGCAGCAGGACTTTCAGATTTACAAGAATTCGTAAACATTGATGAGTATAATGGGAAAAAAAATACAGAAGGAAAGTTTAAACCTCGAGCTGTAATATATGTGGCACCGGTATTTAGACATACGCGTTTTGAAGGAAAACAACTTGTTGTACATAATAGGTTAGAAGGAAAACATGAATTGTTTTCTTACAACTTATACCCAGGACCAAGCGCAAAAAAAGGAGTATATGGAATACTATTAAACATAGGAGAAGAAGAGGGCTGGGTAACTGCGCATGCTTCTACGGTAAAAGTGATTACTCCATATGAAAATGAAATTGTAATAATGCATGAAGGGGCATCTGGAGGCGGCAAGAGTGAAATGATAGAACAAATTCACAAAGAACCAGATGGCAGAATTGTTGTAGGAAAAAATACGGTTACAAATGAAAAATTTTATCTGACACTTCAGGAAACGTGTGATTTGGAACCGGTTACAGACGATATGGCACTTTGCCATAAAGACATACAGGGGAAAAGTAACAAACTAGTTGTAACAGATGCAGAAGCTGGATGGTTCCTTAGATTAGATAATATAGATGGATATGGAGTTGAGCCAACATATGAAAGAATATGTACTCAGCCAAAAGAACCTCTGGTATTTTTTAATATTAATGGTATACCTAAGGCGACATGCTTAATTTGGGAACATACATTAGATTCGGATGGTACACCGTGCCCAAATCCAAGAGTAATAATGCCAAGAAGAATGGTCCCGAAAGTTGTCAATGATGAAGTTGAAGTAGACGTGAGAAGTTTTGGGGTAAGGGCACCAATATGTACAAAAGAGAGTCCGTCGTATGGAATCTTGGGAATGCTACATATTTTACCACCTGCTCTCGCATGGATATGGAGATTAGTAGCGCCAAGAGGATCAAAAAATCCAAGTATAATAGCTAGTGATGATATGCAAAGTGAAGGAGTTGGTTCATATTGGCCATTTGCCACAGGGAAAATGGTCAGACAAGCAAACTTGTTATTAGAACAGTTTGTGAACTCGACAGAAACGAGGTATATCCTTATTCCAAACCAGCATATAGGGGCGTATAAAGTGTCATTTATGCCGGAGTGGATTTCACGAGAATATATTGCTCGTAGAGGGAGCGCAAAATTCAAACCAGAACATTTAATACCATCTAGATGTACACTGCTTGGATATGGACTAGAAGCAATGAAAGTAGATGGACAATATATTGGAAAAGCATTTTTACAACCAGAAACACAACCAGAGGTGGGACTAGAAAGTTACGATAAGGGAGCGAAAATACTTAATGACTTCTTTAAAAAAGAACTTGAAAAGTTCAATACGGAGGAACTAGATCCATTAGGGAAGAAAATAATAGAATGTTGTTTAAATGATGCACCACTTGAAGATTACCTTGCGCTGATTCCAATGAAGTATTAAAACAATGCTGGGATATGTAAAGGCGGAGAGGCCAGAACTTAAAGTAAAAGAATTCGAAATGTATAGCGGCTATTATTGCGGTGTGTGTAAATCAATTAGTAAAAACCATGGACAACTACCGAGACTGAGCCTAAGTTATGATGCTGCATTTCTGGCAGCTTTAATAGATGGACTAGATGAAAACACAATAAATTTTTCAAGGGAACATTGTATAATTCACCATATCAAGAAAAAAACTGTTGGAAGAAGCAAAGCAATTGATTATGCCGCAGACACTATGCTGTTGCTAGGATACCATAAATTGGAAGATGATTATTTAGATGAGAAAAAAATAGGAGCAAAAATAGGAACAATTGCTTTTAAAAATACCCATCAAAGAATTGCAAAAAAATATCCGCAATTAGATAGCCAAATCAAAATTAATCTTGAAAATTTACATCAAATGGAAAAAGAAAACGAAGGCAACTTAGATAAAGTCGCAGAACCTTTCGCAAAAATAATCGAAGAAATTGTTTCATATTATTTTTTGGAAAAAATAGATGATGAAACAACATTATATGCAATTAGAAGATTGGGATATATGTTAGGTAAATGGATATATATTATAGATGCACTAGACGATATTGACGAAGATATTAGAAAAATGTGCTATAATCCATTTATGCAGCGATTGAAAATCGAGAATAATATATATAATAGAGAAGAACTTGCCAATATAGGAGAAAGAAACTTATATCTATATGGAAGTGATCTTGTTGAAACATTTAAGTCTCTAAAGTTTGTAAAAAATGAAGGGATTGTTGATAATGTTCTTTCGCTCGGATTATTAAGAAGGGCAGAAACAGTGATTAGTGAGATAAGAGATCCGAATGAGAAAATAAATAACAAGAAGGAACAGAGAAAAATTTGCAAATAACAGACAGATAGTGAAAAAAGAAAGCTAGGAGAGAGGAAACATGGATCCATATAAAATTTTAGGGGTAGAACCAAACGCTACAGATGAAGAAGTTAAAAAAGCATATAGGGAGTTGGCTAAAAAATACCATCCAGACAAACACCAGGACAACCCTTTAGAGGAGTTGGCAGAAGAAAAGCTTAGAGAAATAAATGAAGCATATGAACTAATTCAAGAAGAGAGACGAGGAGGGCAAGGTAGAAAAAAACTGAGCCCAGAATATCAACAAATTAGAAGAGATATTGATGATGGAAGACTTAGTGAAGCTGAAATAAAATTAAATAGAATGAAAAATAGAGATGCAGAATGGCACTTTTTAAGTGGAATGCTTAGCATAAAAAAAGGGTGGTATGATGACGGAGTTTCTAAAATTCAACTAGCAGTAAGCATGGACCCTAGAAATCCTGAATATAGTAATGCGCTAAATAGAGTAGCTGGAAGAGGGCAAGGATATGCACAAGATGCATATAATAGAGGATATAGAAGCAATAATGATTTGGCGTGTCAACTTTGTCAGTGTTATATATGTGCAGACTGTTGTTGTGACTGTATCTAAAACAATATAAATCTGAGAGGCAAATATGATAAAGAAAACAAATAGCGGAACACGTTCAATTGCACTAGGAGGAATATTAACAGCACTAACTGTTTTCTTTCTTTTTGTCGCGTCATATATTCCAGGATTTGAACTTACAATGTTTGCAATCAGCTCAATATTTGTTGCGATTATGCTTATTGAAGTAGGTCCAAAATCTGCATTTTTAGTTTTTATTGCTTCTGCTGTTTTGGGATTTATAATTGTGCCGAATAAAGTGGCTTTAGCACCGTATATTCTTCTTTTTGGATATTATGGAATTGCAAAATATTACATTGAAAGAATAAACAAAATAGCAATTGAGATACTTCTTAAATTTTTGCTCTTCTCAATTAGTTTCGGGGTAGGATTTTATCTTTTTTCTGTCGCATTTTTGGGAGAAATCAATTTGCCTGAATACCCAACGGTGATACTAGCTTTAGGAGGAATAGTTGTATTTTTTCTATATGATAAAATATATACTGGAATGATTGTGTTTTATGAAAAAAATATAAAGAAAAGAATCAGGAGGTAGACTTTAAAATGAAAAAAATATATGATAGTTTTTTAGGATCGGATGAAAAAACAACGATAGAATTTATGTATTTTCTCCCAAAAGACAAACCAAAAATGATAGTTCAGTTTTTACATGGAATGGCAGAGTACAAGGAGAGATATGAAGAACTGGGTATGTTTTTGGCAAACGAAGGTGTGGCATTCTATATAGGGGATCATCTAGGACACGGAAAAAGTGTTCAATCAGAGGAACATTTAGGATACTTTGGTGGTCCTAATGGATGGAAGTATGTACTTCAAGATGCAAAAAAAATTACAGATATTATAAAAAAAGAATATCCCAAAGTACCACTTGTGATTGCAGGGCATAGCATGGGTTCGTTTTTTGCAAGAGCTTACATTGCGGAATATAAAAATATTCCAGATAAGGCAGTTATTATTGGAACTGGAAACGGAAACGCTGTTACATCTATTGGAAAATCAATTGCAAAAATCATTGCCAAAACTAAAGGCAAAATGTATAGAAGTCATTTTTTAAACGATACAGCTTTTGGATCGTATAATAAAAAGATTCCAGGTAATATCACAAAATTTGACTGGCTATCTGTTAATAAAGAAAACGTAAAAAACTACGTAGATGATCCACTATGTGGCTATATATTTACAGCGAATGGGTTTGAAAATCTATCGGCATTGTTAGGTTATGTTTCGAAAGAATCTACAATTTCAAAAGTAAGAAAAGATATGCCAATATTTTTCATGGCAGGACTAGAAGATCCTGTAGGTGGATATGGTAGGCAAGTGGAGGAAGTAGCAAAAAAATTCGAAGAATCAGGGAATAAAAATATTACAGTAAAACTATATGAAGAATATAGACACGAAATATTCAATGAAGAAGGAAAAGAAAAAGTATTCAAAGATTTTTTGACATGGATCTTAAAATAAAAAATATTTGAAGCGATAGAGTAACTATACGGATGTGGCAAGAATGCAAAGGAGCAAATTGATGAAGAAGGTGTTAAGAGTGGCATGGATGGTAATTTTACTGATTTTGACAGTAGTAATGGGATACCTTGTATATGTGTTTGTTGACTATGAGAGAATAGAAGATATGCAAGAAATTCAACCAACGGGAGAATTTGAAAAAGAAATATTAGAGTGGGAAGAAACACAGACAATAGTAACATATAATATTGGGTATGGAGCATATAGTAGTGACTATACTTTTTTCATGGATGGAGGAGAAGATTCTAGAGGAGTGAGCGAAGAAGAAGTTACAATGAATGTTCAATCCGCTTTAGATATTGCGAAGAGCCTAAATCCAGATATTGTTCTTTTGCAAGAAGTAGATACAAAGGCAGATAGAAGTTATGATATCAATCAAGCAGAAATAGTAAAGGATAACTTTGCAGAATACCACATGATGGAAGCACAAAATTATGACTCGGCATATTTGTTCTACCCTATCACAAAACCAATAGGAGCATCAAAGTCAGAGCTTGTAACTTTGTCAAAATACGAATTAAGTGATGGTATAAGAAGAAGTTTGCCTATTTCAAGTGGGTTTAGCAAACTTTTCGATCTAGATAGATGCTACACGGTTCAATCTATTAAAGTAAATAATGGTAAAAAACTATATATATATCATGTACATTTATCTGCATACGGTGCAGATGATGAAATTAGAGATGCACAAATGCAGATGCTTTTCGATGATATGAGATCAAAACTTGACGGAGGGAACTATGTAATCGCAGGGGGAGATTTCAACCATGATTTCACTGGGAGTTCAGGTGAGGACTTTAATGAGGGGAAAAATGTTGATTTTGGATGGGCACAGCCATTTCCAGAGGAATTCTTGGGGGATGATTTTGTGAGAGCAACAAATTATTCTGAGGGAGGATACTTACCTACTTCAAGACTTAATGATATTCCATATGATCCTGAGAAATCAACACTTGTGCTGATAGATGGGTTTATTGTTTCGCATAACATTGTTGTTGAGACAGTAAAAACGGTAGATACACAGTTTGAATATACTGACCATATGCCCGTAGTTATGGAGTTTAAACTAAAATAAAGGGTGTGTTTCTAAATACACTAGCCCAATTTGCTAGAGTATTTGATATATATTTCCCTGTGAGTGCATTATCTCGCAGGGAACTTTTTTTAAAAGTTATAGGAGCATATCTATGATGTTGTAAGACATAAAAATAAAATTTTGTAGTAAAAATACAAAAAAACCATAAGGCTTAATTGCAAATAACAAAAAAGTGATATATACTAATATGAAAGGCAATGATATTACTTTGTTTTTGTTGTCTTTTCAAATAGAATTGGCGACAAAATCGATATGTAGAAATAACAATATATAAACAGATAAGGAAGGAAAAAATCATGTCAGAGAAAAAATTTTATATCTCAACACCTATTTACTACCCAAGCTCTAATCTGCACATAGGCCATACATATTGTACTGTTATGGCAGATGCAATGGCTAGATTTAAAAGGGCACTAGGATATGACGTGATGTTTCTTACAGGAACTGATGAACATGGACAAAAAATTCAAGATATAGCAAGTAAACAAGGAGTAAAACCTCAGGAATACGTAGATAATGTAGTTGCAGGAATCAAAGAATTATGGGCAACAATGGAAATATCATACGACGATTTTATTAGAACAACAGAAGAAAGACATGTAACAAGAGTTCAAGAATTATTCAAGAGATTATATGACAAAGGAGAGATATACAAGGGTGAGTATGTAGGATTGTATTGCAAACCATGTGAGTCATTTTGGACGGAAAGCCAATTAATAGATGGAAAATGTCCTGACTGTGGAAGAGAAGTTGAAGAAGCAAAAGAGGAAGCATATTTTTTCAAACTATCAAAATACAGTGATAAATTACTAAAGCTTTTTGACGAAAATCCAACCTTCTTAGAACCAGAATCAAGAAGAAATGAAATGAGGGCATTCATTAATCAGGGATTAGAAGATTTGTGTGTTTCAAGATCAACGTTTGATTGGGGTGTGAAAGTACCAATCGATGAAAAACATGTAGTTTACGTATGGTTAGATGCATTAACTAACTATATCACAGCTCTTGGTTATCCAGATGACCCTGAAAAATATAACAAATATTGGCCGGCAAATGTGCACCTTGTTGGTAAAGAAATAGTTAGATTTCACTCGATAATATGGCCAGCAATGCTTATGGCTTTAGATATTCCATTGCCTAAACAAGTTTTAGGGCATGGGTGGCTTTTGCTGGAAGGCGGTAAGATGAGTAAATCAAAAGGGAATGTTGTTGATCCTGTGAAACTTATTGATAGATATGGAATAGATGCCTTAAAATATTTCCTTCTAAGAGAATATACATTTGGACAAGATGGAGTTTTCACAAACGAAGTAATGCTTAAAAGAATGAACTATGATTTGGCAAATGATTTAGGGAATTTAGTATCTAGAACAGTAAGTATGATTGAGAAATACAACGGAGGAGAAATCCCTTCATATGTAGAAGCAAATGGAAATGACAAAGAAATTGACTTGGATTTGATTTCAATTGCAACAAAAGCATCTAGTAAAGTAGAGCAGCAAATGGATAAATTTGCATTTAACTTGGCATTAGAGGAAATATGGATATTAGTGCGAAGAGCAAATAAATATATAGATGAAACAATGCCTTGGGTTCTTGCTAGAAATGAACAAGATAAAGAAAGACTAAATACAGTATTGTATAATTTAGCAGAGTCGCTCAGAATTGTTTCGGTTCTTATTTATCCGTATATGCATACTACATCTGCAAAGATAATGAAGCAACTAGGGATAAATGAAGACAAGGTTAAATGGGAAAGCGCGAAAACATTTTATCAATTAAATGGTCAAAAAGTAGAAAAGGGAGATCCTATTTTCCCTAGATTGGATATAGAAAAAGAATTGGAAGAATTAGAGAAGCTAAATGGAAATGGTATGGAAAATATAAAACTAAAGTTAAAAGATGAAATAGAATATGATAGTTTTGACAAAATTGACTTAAGAGTGGGTACAATTGTATCAGCAGAAAAACATCCAAAAGCTGATAAACTATTGGTTTTTCAAGTGAAAATGGGAACGGAGACAAGACAGATTTTATCGGGGGTGGCAGAACAGTATAAGCCAGAAGAGACTGTAGGAAAAAAAGTGATAGTAGTTGCAAATTTAAAGCCAAGAACATTGAGGGGAATGAACTCTGAAGGAATGATATTATTTGCAGATAATGTTACAAATGGTAAAGAAACACTAGAGTTCGTTACAACGCTAGCGGATGATGGAAATCCAGTAACATAAATAGTAGCGTATATGTACAGTACAATTAAGGAGATATAATTTGGAAAAGATTTTGTTTGATGTGCATAGTCATTTTAATAGCGAGGGAAATTCTAATGACAAGAGAGAACAGCTGTTTGAAGATGTTATACGCTCGGAAGTAAAGTATGTGATAGATAGCGCTTTTGATTTAGAAAGTTCACAAATTGCAGTAAATCATAGTAAAGAATACGATTTTTGTTTTGCGACAGTGGGGTATCACCCTCACGAAGCGGATAAGCTAGATGAAATCACGTTGAAACTTTTAGAGGGCCTAGCAAAAAAAGAAGAAGTAAGAGCAGTAGGAGAAATAGGACTAGACTACTACCGAAACCTTTCTCCACAAGATAAACAAGTAGAAGCATTTAGGAAGCAAATACAACTAGCTAACAAAATAAAAAAACCTATAGTTATTCATTCTAGAGATGCCGATAAGGAAGTAATGGATATCCTAATTGAAGAAGGTGCATTTTCAGAAGAAAGAAAAAGTTGGTTTCCGATGAGAGATGCCCCAGGAGGAGAAAAAGTGAAAGATGCAAGAGTATTACTTCACTGCTTTTCTGGAAGTAGAGAGCTTGCAAAGGAATATATAAAATTAGGGGCAACAATTTCTATTGCAGGACCAGTGACATATAAAACAAATAAAAAAACAAGAGGAGTGGTAGCAGGAATACCAATAGAGTTTATAACCATAGAGACAGATTCTCCATATTTAAGCCCTGAACCTCATAGAGGGAAAGAAAATAAAACGCCATACGTAAAGCAAGTTGCAGAAAAAATAGCAGAAATCAAGGAGATGGAATACGAAGAAGTAGCAAAGATTACATGCAAGAATGGAATGAGGTTTTTTGGCATTGATGAATAGAAGTTATATATAAAAGCTACATACAAAGATATAGGTTTTTAGGTAAAGCGAATTTTGAAAAGGGATAAGGAAATGATTACAAAAAGCAAAGTCTTTCAAACGGTAAAAAAGAAAATTGAAGATGAAATGCTCATTGAAGAAGGGGACCATATTGTTTTGGGACTTTCAGGAGGGGCGGACTCTATGTGCCTGTTTTCTATTTTGTTGGAAATGAAAAATGAAATGAAATTCGATATCACAGCAGTTCATGTCAATCATATGATAAGAGGCGAAGAGGCGGATGAAGATCAAAGGTTCGTTGAATCGATTTGTGAAAAGACTAAAGTTAAATGTGTATCGTATAAAATTGATTGTAAGGAATGGGCTACAAATTACAAAATATCCGTGGAAGAAGCAGGAAGAGAAATCAGATATAATGCATATAAAGATACTTCGATGGAAATAATAAGAAAAAGTTTGATGTTTTGCAATGTAAAAATTGTCACAGCACATAATTTAGATGATCAGGCAGAAACTATAATGATGAAGCTTATAAGAGGGGCAAGCATAGATGGAATTGCAGGGATAGACTATATCCGAAATATTGATAGTAAAATTCAATTAGTTAGACCTCTTCTTTGTGTTGAAAAACATGAAATATTATCGTTTTGCGATGAAAACAAAGTTCCTTATAAACATGATAAAACAAATGACGAGAGTGACTATACAAGAAATAAGGTTAGATTAGAATTAATACCATTTATTAAAGAAAATTTTAATAAAAACTTTGCAAGAGCACTTTCGAATAATATGGAAAGCGTCAAAAAAGATAGAGAATATATTTGGGCAAGAATGGAAGAGGACTTTAAAGCACTACTAGTAGAAGCTAGACCTGGAGAAATATTTTTAGACAGACAGAAACTTGCTAACACAAATAAGGCTGTTAGAACGAGAATAATTATTAAAGCGTTTCATGTTCTGAACTTAAGAAAAAATATAGGACAGGTGCATATACACAATCTAGATGAAAAAATATTAGACAGTACATGGACAGGTTTGGTGCAATTTCCAAATGGATACATGGGAGAAGTTCTTGGAAGAAAAGTAAGACTTTATAACGAAAACATGTTTGACAAGAAAAAAAATTCACAGTCATTAAATAAAAAAGACAAACCAAGAATTGCGGTTATGACTTCAAAACTGGACACATACGAGTATAAAGAAAATGAAATTGCACTGGACTATGATTTGTTTATAGAAGAAAATAGCACAATCAAGGAAAGCGTGAGACAATTGTCTGTAAGAACAAGAGAATCAGGCGATTATATATATATGAAAAACGCTGAAGGAAGAAAAAAAATTCAAGATATTTTTGTAGACCAAAAAGTGCCGAGAGAAGAAAGGGATAACATTTGGATGGTGGCATTAGGTAAAGAAATAATTTGGATACCTAAATGCATTATTAGGGAAAGAGTTACGGGAAAATACAAATTGTCGGAAAAGACACAAAAAGTATTAATACTAAAAGTTAAAAATGAAGAGCAAGAAGGATAAGAAACTAGAGCAAAACATATAATAATAGCAAAATGTTAAGTAGGCTATAATTGGAATGAAGTTTTTAAAGAAAGGGCAATAAATGAAAAGAAGAGGGAAAAGCATAGGGATATATTTAGTGGTATTTTTACTAGTAATTGCGATGTCATACTTTCTTACATCTGGTGGAGGCGAAGATTCAAAAGAAATTTCGTTTTCTGAGTTTACAAGTAAAGTAGAAAATAATGAGATAAAAGAGCTGCATATAGAAGAATTGAGACTTACAGGAGCTACAGAAAGTGGGACAATATATGGAACATATGCATCTTCAATTGTAGAAATAAATTGGATCAATGAAAAATATATATATCCTCAAATGCAAGAAGGGAAAATAGTATTATCAAACGAAAAACCATATAAAACGCCATGGTACATTAGCCTATTACCATCATTACTTATGATACTATTACTGGTTTTCTTTTGGTTTATGATGATGAATCAGGCAGGTGGCGGTGGCAAGGCGATGCAATTTGGTAAGAGCAAGGCAAAGCTTCAAACTGGGAATGAATTAAAAAAACTTACATTTGCAGATGTCGCTGGATTAGATGAAGAAAAAGAGGAATTAGAAGAAGTTGTTGACTTTTTAAGAAATCCTAGAAAATATAATAACATCGGAGCGAGAATCCCAAAGGGAATACTTTTAGTTGGCCCTCCAGGAACAGGAAAGACATATATTTCAAGAGCGGCGGCAGGAGAAGCAGGAGTGCCATTTTTCACCATAAGTGGTTCAGATTTTGTTGAAATGTTTGTAGGGGTTGGTGCGTCAAGAGTTAGAGACTTATTTGAACAAGCAAAAAAGAATTCACCTTGTATTATATTTATTGATGAAATAGATGCAGTTGGTAGAAAAAGAGGAGCAGGTTTTGGAGGTGGTCACGATGAAAGAGAGCAGACATTAAATCAACTTCTAGTAGAGATGGATGGTTTTGCTGTAAATAAAGGAATAATTATTTTAGCAGCTACAAATAGGCCTGATATTCTGGATCCTGCATTATTGAGACCTGGTAGATTTGATAGACAAATAGTAATAGGCTCGCCCGACATTAAAGGGAGAGAAGACATATTTAGAGTACACTCTAGAAACAAACCTTTGGCTCCAGAAGTAGACCCTAAAGTTTTAGCAAGAAGAACACCTGGTTTTACGCCTGCGGATATAGAGAACATGCTTAACGAAGCGGCTCTTTTGACAGCGAGAAGAAATGGAAGACTTATCAGAATGACAGAGATAGAAGAAGCTATCACAAAAGTTATTGCAGGTCCAGAAAAGAAGAGCAGAGTAATAAGTGAAGAAGAACGTAAGTTAACTGCCTATCATGAAGCTGGGCATGCCATAGTTGCACGAGCACTTCCAGGGACAGACCCTGTGCATCAAATTACAATAGTACCTAGAGGAAGAGCTGGTGGATTTACGATGATACTTCCAAAGGAAGATAAGTATTATGCTACAAAATCTGGAATGAGAGAACAAATTGTACATTTATTAGGAGGAAGAGTAGCAGAAATGCTAGTGCTAGACGATATTAGTACAGGTGCTAGTAATGATATAATGAGAGCTACTGATATTGCAAAAGAAATGGTTACAAAATATGGGTTTAGTGAAAAGCTAGGAACAGTAAACTATAGCTCGTCAGATGAAGTGTTTTTAGGAAAAGATTTTTCAACTAGAAAAAATTATTCGGAAGAAACGGCTTCTGAAATTGACGAAGAAGTTAAGAAGATTATCAAAGAAGCATATAGTGAAGCAGAAACCATTTTAAGCAAGAGCATTGAAATTCTACATGAAGTAGCAGACGCTTTACTTGAAATTGAAACGCTAGACGGAGAACAATTTGAAGCTTTATATACGAAAGAAATTACTGCTAAATCTTTAGGAGATGAAGTAAAAGAAAAAGAGATTGACATTGCAAAAAGAAATAAAGAGGAAGCAGAAGAAACGCAAAGAATGATTGAAGAAGAAAAAGCTAGAGAAGAGGCGGAATTAGCAGCATATGATGGTGATTATCTAAGTGATGATGAAGAACTTGATGCTAAAGACGACGAAATAGAAGAAGACGACGAAATAGAAGAAAATGGAATTGAAGAGGATGACAAAATAGAAGAAGAAATAGAAGAAGATAAAAAATAAAAAGGAAGAATATATGGAATTTACTAAAGAAGATACATTTCAAAACAAGTTGATCAGCAATAGCATCTTTCACTTGCTTAACTTTGAAAGATATGACAATTTTCAGATTGCACTTAGAGAAGCGGCTATTGCAAATAACTTTCAAGCGGTTATTGTCAGCCAGGACTTTAACCCAGTATTTTCTGTGGAAACGCGAAAAAAAACAACCATTGAAGAGGCGGTAGAAGCATGGAGAAACAATGCAAATAATAGAGAAAGTGCATACAAAGTAAAGGACATAAATGGAGTTTTGACATACTGGGGTCCAATTAACATTGCTGGAGAGAAAAATTTTCTAATGTTAGTGGATAATGATGATTCATATACAGGTGAAGAAATTTCAAAGCTAGCAGAAATTATAGAGATTGCAATTGTAATGTGGAAATACACTGTAAAAAAAGATACAAGAGCAGAACTAATTAAAGCTTTACGAAGAGGGAATAGAAGCTTAGTATACACACTTAACAAAGAAGTAAATGTTGATGAAGAAAAAATAATTAGTGTGTTTTATGCTAAAGGGATATCAGAAAAAGATATTGATATTTCAATACAAAACACCTCTAGAACAGAGAATGACATTATGAGGATAAATGAAGGGATGGAAACATATGGCATTATTTTTTCTAAAACAAAAAGAGAAATAAAACATAGAGAAGAAGAACGTGCTACATGCATAGAATTCTATTCATCGCTTAACGAATATAAAGACTGCAGTGTTTTTCATGTGACAGGAATAACAGGAATTGAGGGTGCAATAGATGGGTATCAACTTATAAATGAAACAGGACATTTCGCAGAAACCATTTATCCAAGTAAGAGAAACTTTTCAAAGTATGAGCTATCTTTAGTAAGAAATTGTGTTGGAATAGAAATTCAAGGAGGTGGAACAAGAAAAACATTTTTAGATATGTTAGAGCCATTTAAGGAGGTTGGAAAGACAAAGGAGAAACAATTTTTAGATACATTGGAGACCTTTGTACTAGATACAGATCTAAGCAATAATAAAACAGCAGAAATAATGGGAATTCATGCAAATACAGTTCAATATAGAATCAAGAGGATAGAAGAATTGCTGGGGACAGAAATAACAGTAAATGAAATTGTTCCAAGCATGGCAATTGCTTTGGCATTGAGAAGATTGTCAAAAAGCTAAATATATCAAGAACAAATGCAAAGCATAATGTATACATTCCATTTGTTCTTGAAATTTACAGAAAAATAAGGTATAGTATTTTCGGGTAAGCTAACGAAGGAGGAATCATATATGAATAAATTAGAGAAACTTCGCGCCTTAAAAGCAGAAATAGCATTAGGTGGTGGAGAAAAGAAAATAGAAGATCAACATAAAAGAGGAAAGTTGACAGCTAGAGAAAGATTAGACATTCTTTTTGACGAGGGAAGCTTTGTTGAAATGGATGTATTTGTTTCTCATAGATCTAACAATTTTGATATGCCAGAAAAACATGCTCCTGGTGATGGAGTAGTGACTGGATACGGAAGAGTGGATGACAGGCTAGTATTTGCGTTTGCACAAGACTTTACTGTTATTGGTGGTTCCCTAGGAGAATACCATGCAGAGAAAATTGTAAAGATTCAAAAAATGGCTTTAAAAATGGGAGCACCGATAGTATGCATGCAAGATTCAGGTGGTGCTAGAGTTGAAGAAGGTGTAAATGCACTTTCAGGATTTGGAAAGATTTTCTACAATAATACAATATCTTCAGGAGTTATTCCTCAGATATCTGTAATTATGGGACCTTGTGCAGGAGGAGCGGTGTATTCTCCAGCAATTACAGACTTTATATTTATGGTTGATAAGACAAGTCAAATGTTTATTACTGGGCCACAAGTTATTAAGACTGTAACAGGTGAAGAAGTTTCGGCAGAAGCACTAGGTGGAGCTATGACACATAATAGCATTAGTGGGAATGCGCATTTTGTAGGAGCAGATGATGCTAGTACATTAGCGATGGTTAGAGAAATACTAAGCTTGTTCCCGTCAAACAATATGGAAGTTGCACCACAAATGCTTTGTACAGATGATTTAAATAGAATGGTTACTGAATTTAATGATATTATTCCTGATAATCCAAATAAAGCATACGATATGTATGATGTAATTAAAGGCTTATCGGATGATGGATATATATTTGATGTAATGCCACATTACGCAAAAAACATGATTACTTGCTTTATTAGATTAGATGGAAACTCGATAGGAGTTATTGCTAATCAACCAAAAGTAGGAGCAGGTTGTTTAGATATAAATGCCTCGGATAAAGCAGCAAGATTTATCAGAAGATGCGATGCGTTTAACATTCCACTTCTTACAATTGAAGACGTTCCGGGATTCTTACCTGGTACAGATCAAGAATATGGTGGAATCATTAGACATGGTGCAAAGATGTTATATGCTTACTGCGAAGCGACAGTTCCAAAAATTACACTTATACTAAGAAAAGCATATGGTGGAGCATACATTGGTATGTGTAATAAAGAGTTGGGATCAGATTTAGTACTTGCATGGCCAACAGCTCAAATTGCAGTTATGGGAGCTTCAGGTGCTGCAAATATTATCTCTTCAGTAAGAAAAGAAATAAAAGAGTCTGATGATCCAGTAGCTAAAACACAGGAAAAAATTGCAGAGTATGAAGAAAAATTCAACAATCCATACAGAGCAGCTGAAATGGGATACGTAGATGATATTATTGAGCCAGCAACTTCAAGACAGAGAGTAATATGTGGCTTTGATATGTTATCATCTAAGAGAGAATCTCTACCAGCTAAAAAGCATGGAAATATTCCACTATAGGAGGTAAGATATGAGTTTGATGGAAATGTTCAGTAATCCTGATACGATAGAATCGCTATCGACAGGAGAAAAACTATTAGGTGGACTAGTTACCACAGGAATGGGACTAGGAACAACATTTGTAGTTCTTCTACTGCTATGGGTGATAATCGCTGTTGTATCGAAAGTGATTACAGGAATGGAGAATAAAGGAAAAAAGTCACAAGCGCAGAAGTCAGAAGCACCAGTGGCAGTTGTAGCAACTGAGACTTCTGTGAGCAACGCCGCAGATGAAGGTGAGTTAATAGCAGTAATTACGGCAGCAATAGCAGCGATAGAAGGTAGTGCTGCTATGTCAAAATTAAATGTTAAGAGAATAAGCAGAATTACAGGAAATGCAAATGCATGGTCTGCAGCAGGTAGATCGGAATGTATAGATAGTAGAAGATAAAATATTAAGAAATATATAATTTTCGTGTAATCTAAATATAATGATAATGAGGAGATAGAGATGAAACAATATAACATTACCGTAAATGGAACAACATATGTAGTAGATGTAGAAGAAAGCGGAGCAGCAGCAGCGCCTGTAGCACCAAGAGCAGCAGCACCTGCACCAGCAGCGCCTGTAGCACCAACACCTGCACCTGCAGCACCAAAAGCTGCAGCACCTGCACCATCGGCAGGAGCATCAACAGTAACGGCACCTATGCCAGGAACTATTCTTGACGTTAAAGTTTCTCCAGGACAAGCAGTAAATGCAGGAGATATCTTAGTAATATTAGAAGCGATGAAAATGGAAAACGAAATAGTTGCACCACAAGCGGGAACAGTAGATGCAGTTCCTGCAGCAAAAGGCGCTTCTGTAAATGCAGGAGATGTTTTAGTATCGCTAAAATAGTAAACTGACTTTAACTTATGAAATAAAACGCTAATGAGTGAGAAATTGTTTATTAGCAAAATTAATAAGTATGAAAACCTCTATTCAAGGGAATTTGTAAAAATCCTTAGATTAGAGGTTTTATAGTTTTTGTGACGATTAAGTTTGAAGTATAGAGTAAAATAGAGCTAAGATGTCTTTTGAAGTTGTAAAGGAGTTTAATTTCTGTTTGATTTTCGAAGCTCCGTACATCCCTTTGAGGTACCAAGCACCATGAGAACGGATTTGGCGTACTGCCACGTATTCGCCTTTTTCATGTACTAAGAGATTAAACTGGTTAATTAGTGTTTTAATTTTTTCTTCTGAAGAAATCTCAAGTGGAATGTATCCATCTAGTGTTTTGTTGTTTATGTAGTGTTCTAAGGCTAGAGATAGATCTTTAAATATAAAAGGATTGCCCATAGAACCTCGTCCTATCATAACTGCGTCTACACCATAATCAAGTAAAAAACGTACACCATCTATTCCCGAGAAAATATCACCATTACCAACGACAGGTATAGATAATGATTTTTTAATTTTTGAAATTTCAGACCAATTAGCAGTTCCACTATAAAATTCTTCACGAGTTCTACCGTGTACTGTAATGAAATCTGCCCCTGCCGACTCGATAGCAGCTGCGACATCAATGGCGTTTAAAGAATTTTTCTCCCAACCTAGGCGAATCTTTGCAGAAACAATTTTGCTAGTTTCGGATTTTGCGGCTTTTACAAGTTTGTAGACTAAATCCGGATTTTTCATTAAAGCAGAACCTTCTCCGTTTTTTACAATTTTAGAAACAGGGCAACCCATATTTATATCTAATATGGAATTTTTTCTTTTATTCAAATAGTTTGCAGCATATTTTATCATATCAGGTTCAGAACCAAATATTTGGTATGCGATAGGTGAATCGGCATTTGAAAGAGCAAGGAGCTTTTCTGTATTATTATCTTTATAAAACATTCCCTTGGCACTTACCATTTCACTGTAGACTAAAGAAGCCCCATATGATTTACATACTGAACGAAATGGTGAATCTGTAACCCCTGCCATTGGGGCTAGTATGAACGGATTGTTAAGTTCTAAGTGGCCTAATGATACTTTCATAGAATTTCCTTTGCAAATATATAATGACGATTGGGTGGTTCTCTTTAGAGTGAATGTTAACTGTAAAATATAAAAGAACAATTAAAGTATAACAGAAATAAATTGATTTGACGTGAAAATAGGGTATAATAGTAGATGTTATAAATTGCAAAAAATTTCAAAATTAGATTACTTTAGGAGAGAAAAATGTTACTAACTTTTGATGTAGGAAATTCAAATATTGTAGTTGGTGTGTTTCAAGAAAAAAAACTAATTCAGAATTGGAGATTTGGGACAGATAGCAACAAAAGTGCCGATGAATATGGAATGATGATAACTCAACTGTTTGCGTTTGAAGGTCTGAATCTCTCGGACGTAGAAGATATTATTATTTCTACGGTAGTTCCATCCTCTTTGTTCTCGCTACAGCATGCATCAAGAAAATATTTTGGAAAAACACCAATAATTGTGGATGCTGCTATGGATACAGGAATAGAAATAAAATATGATAATCCATCACAGGTAGGCGCGGATAGAATTGTAAACGCAGTAGCAGCAAGAGAAAAATATAAAGGAGCGCTTATTGTAATTGATATGGGAACAGCGACAACGTTTTGTGCAATTACAGAAAAAGGAGAATATTTAGGAGGAGCGATTTCTCCTGGCTTGTTGATTTCGTCACAAGCACTTTTTGAAAAAACAGCAAAACTACCTAAGGTTCAGCTCGACTATACAGAGGATGTCATATGCACAGAAACAAGTGAAAGCATCAAGACAGGTGTAATTATGGGGCATATGGGGGCGATTGAATATATCGTAAAAAGAATGAAAAAAGAACTAGAAACAATAATTGAGCCCGGGACAAAGATACATGTAATTGCGACGGGAGGTATGGCATCATTGATTGCGAAAGGTACTGATTGTATAGATCGTGTAGATAAAATGTTGACGTTAGAGGGCCTAAGGATTATACATGAGAGAGTAAAAAACAAAAAGATTTAAGATAAATATAATAAAGACAATTTAAGATATAGATTAAATAGGAAAAAATAACATATATAAAATAAGACCCTACACGTGTAATGCGTATAGGGCTTTATTTTTTAAGCTTCTTCAAACTGATCAGGACCAACTCCACAAGTTGGACACTCCTCTGGTGCTGCATCGCCTTCATGCTCATAATCACATACTGTACATATCCATTTCATAATAACACCTCCATGAAATATATATTACTATCTTTTATATAATTATACATCTCATTTATATAACTGTAAACATCAAAATAAATTATCTACATTCCGTTAAAGCAAAAGATAAAACACAGAGCCCGAACAGGAGAATTTCAAAACATAAAAACATTTGCAGAATGCAAAATTGGAAAATTATGGGAAAGATTACGTTTCTGTAATAATTGCACAAAGTACTTGAAATAGGCTAAGGGAGAGGGTATAATGTATGATAATTATTTACAGAAAAATATAATACGGGATATAGTCTTATCTATTTATTTTGTTGATAGACGGACTGGTAGGCAGGAGAGTTATGCCTAGCCTCGAAACAAAACAAAAATTATGAAATAAAACGATAATATATGCGAATTGCTAATTATGGAAGTTGTGAAAGGGAAATCAAATGAGTAAGTTTGCAAAAATGAGAATGAAAAAAATAATGAAGAACTGCCTAGTAGGAATGTTAGCCTTGTGTATGGTTTACACGTTTTTTCCTATTATGTCAGCATATGCACAGGAGAGTGGAGGAACTACGCTCCTCCAAAATCTGCAAATGCAATATAGCCAGAAGTCTGGAGATACGCAGGAGGTCGGCGAATTTACCGTCACGGGAGATGCGAGCAACTACACCTTTAGTGGAACGAGTGGTACAGACGGTGTACTCACAATTACAGGCAGTGGTACACTGGCCATTGCAAACACAGACCCTAATACTTCCACAAAGGATAGAATTGTGGTGCAAAATGGTGTGGAGTCTAACATCACGCTAAAAGGCGTGAATATTGTTCTTAGTGAAGACGATATGTCTCCTATTCATGTGTCGAGCACTGCAAGCGCAAATATTGTTTTGGACCAAAGCAAAACAAACACCCTGCAGGCAGGAACTAATGCTGCTGCTTTACACGTTCCAGAAAATGCAAGTGTTACCTTAAGAAGCGTTAATAACGAATTTATAGGTGAGCTAAGTGCTGCAGGTGGCAACGGAGGTGCAGGAATCGGTGCTAATAAAGGTGAAGTCGGAGGAACTATTACCATCGAAGGTGGTATAGTGTATGCCATAGGCGGTAGTGGGGCAATGGGCATTGAAGGTACTTTTACAACGAGTCCAAATGGCACAGCTAATATAGAGACAAATGGTATTTCGGACACCACAAGCAAAGATACTTGGTCGGGAGTTATTATGAACGGTGCGGAAGGCTATGTTTTAGGACATCAAAGTTTGTGGATGAACCTAACAATAGAGGTAGGGGAAACATTAACTATCGAGAGTGGTAACTCTTTAATTGTTCGATCCGTATTAAATCAAAGTTTATGGATAAAGGGAACATTGCAAAATGACGGAAATCTCGTAAAACAAGGAACTATCGTCGGCACTGTGACGGGCAATGAAATTTCTTTTTCAGCAGGGGGCTTAACTGTTGCGGGTGGCGAGGAAGACTTAGACTATAGCTATGATAGTAGTCAAGATACTTTGAACATACTAACTGCTGAACCACTTACAATTCAAAACTTATACCCAACTAGTACGACAAAAACTAGAATTATAGTAGGAAGCGGTGTAACTGCAAACATAACTCTAGCGGGGGTGAATATTGCAGTTACCTCATATGACAACAATCCTATCAAAGTGTCAGGTACTGCAAATATTACTTTAGCTAATGGCACAGTCAATAACTTGAAAAGTGGAGAAGATACTGCCGCCTTGAATGTGGATGGCAACAATGATGTAGGAGGGAAAGGAAACGTTACCATCAAAGGTACAGGTACGCTAAATGCTACGGCAGGAACAGATGGTGCAGGCATCGGTAGTGATAGTGTTGAAAGTTTTGGTACAATTAACATTGAAAGCGGAACAATAAATGCTACGGGTGGCTGGCGTGGAGCAGGTATCGGTAGTGGTGGTCCTAGTACTATAAATACGGGTGCGGGTACGGGCACAATTAACATTAGTGGTGGAACAGTAACTGCTACAGCTGGTGCAGAAGCAAATTCTATAGGTGCCGGCAAATTCGGTGATGGAGTTACTATCAACATCAGCGGTGGAATAGTAAATGCTACAGGCGATCAGGCAGCAAGAAGTATTGGTTCCAATGTTGATAGTAGTGGATGGGGCGGTAAGGACACTATAATCAACATCAGCGGTGGAACAGTAACTGCTAAAGCAGGCATCTATGTAGGAGACGGAGGCACTTTTTCAACGACTGGAGCGGGTGGTGTGCTTGGATCAGCCTTTATAGACACAAACTTTATTTCTGACTCAGATGATAGAAGTGACTGGTCAGGAGTTATCTTTGAAGGCAACGAAGGTAGAACGTATGGAAACCCAACTTTGAAAAATGATGCAGTAATAGAGACAGGCAAAACATTAACTATTTGGAGAGACACTATTTTAACGATTGAGGAAGATGTCACGTTAGAAAATAAGGGAAGAATACTCGTTCGTGGAGAAATTATAGGAAATATTACCGGGAATCAACCGGAACTGTTTGATTCCTACGGTGACTTCGTTTTAGTGGGTGGTACAATAGGGGTGGACTACACCTTCGCAGATAATACATTAACTATACTAAAAGACACAGAAATTAGAATCCAAAACAAAGATCCAAAAGTAGCGACAACAGACAAAATTGTTGTGGCAAGTGGTGTAAATGCAAATCTAATATTTCAAGATGTCAACATTGATGTAAGTGGTATAAGCAATGCAAGTGCATTTGAGTTGCAAGGCATAGCAAGTGCAACTATTACTTTAAATGAAGATACGGTTAATACCTTTAAGAGTAGTCCTCAAAAGGCAGGTATTCAGGTGCAAACGGGTGCAACACTTACTATTAAAGGCACAGGTACACTAAACGCTACAGGTGGACTAGGTGGAGCAGGCATCGGTAGTAGTTTAGGTACTGACGGTGGCACAATCACTATACAAGACGGTACGATAAACGCTACAGGTGGAGCAGGTGGAGGAGGTATCGGTGGCGGCTCCGGTGGAGACGGTGGCACAATCACAATACAAGACGGTACTATAAACGCTACGGGCAGTGCAGGTGGAGCAGGTATTGGTGGTGGTTTAGGTGGTGCCGGTGGTGAAATCACCTTGGGACACCATGAAAAACACAAACCAGATATAATCGCAACAGGTGGTGCTGATGCTGCAGGTATCGGTGGCGGGTCTGGTGGAGACGGTGGCTCGATATTCATAGCAGGCTATAGCACAATAATAGCTAATGGTGGTGCAAGTGGAGCAGGCATTGGTGGTGGTAAAAATGGTAACGGTGGCGAAATCACCCTTGGATATAATGTGTATGACGGGTATTATACAACGGCTATTCCCGATATAACCGCAACAGGTGGTGCTGATGCTGCAGGTATCGGAGGTGGTGCCGGTGGAGACGGTGGTATAATTAAATCATTTAATGGCAGTGCAACAGCGACAGGTGGAGTAGGTGGAGCAGGCATCGGAGGTGGTAACGGCGGATCCGGTGGCACGCTTGAATTAGGTGCGTCAACAAACGCTACAGGTGGAGCCGGCGGAGCAGGTATCGGAGGTGGTGCCGGTGGTGCCGGTGGAGATATTGACATCGTTGATGATAATATAACTGCTACAGGTGATGCAGGCGGAGCGGGCATCGGTGGTGGTAGTGGCGGTGCCGGAGGAGATATATTTATCAAGGGAAGAACTCTAGTGAGAGCTACAGGCGATGCAGGCGGAGCAAGTATCGGTGGTGGTAGTGGCGGTGATAGTGGTACTTTTTTAGTTGAAGGTTCCAGCACACTAATATATGCGAACAGCATTTCGGACATGTCGAGGGAATCTGAGTGGAATGGAATTGTCTATATTGGAAGTGAAGGTACGGTCTACGGAGACTCCCGAATAAACAACCATACAATAGAAGAAGGGCAAACCCTTACTGTTAAGAAAGATGCTTATTTAATTGTTGACGGCAACATTACCGTAAAAGGAACATTTAATAACGAGGGTAAAATATTACTGATTGCTCCGGGATACATTGTTGCCCATGGTGCGGGTAAAATTACGGGAAACTCATTTGGAGTTAGCGCACTTGAATTGAATATTTTTGGTGGCAAGCAAGGTGTAGACTTTGAAATTTCTGAACAATCTGATATAATCATAAAAACAGATACACCGATCACAATTCAAAATAAAAACTCATGGGGAGCTGTGAATGGAATAATTATTGTGGATACCCCGGCCGGTGTAACTGCAAACATTACGCTTGATGGAGTCGATATTGATCACACCAATAGAGGGAATGATAAACTTCCTGGAGCTGGAATTTTGTTAAATGACGGCGCAAGTGCAAATGTCTTTTTGGCAGAGGGCTCGGTCAACACTTTAACAACTGCTGATTTAAGTGGTTCTACAGGCACAAGTCCTGCTATACATGTACCGGAAGGAACAACTCTTACCATTGACGGTAAAGGGGAGTTAACTGCTACTAGCGGCCAGACTGCAGCAGGAATCGGTAGTTCGAATGATGGTAAAGGTTTAGGCACGATTAACATTAAGGGTGGTACAGTAAATGCTACAGGAGGCCATTACGCTTCGGGTATAGGCAATGTTGTAAACGCCACTGGTGGAACTATCAATATAAGTGGCGGTACAGTAAACGCTATTAGTAAAGGACGTTGTGCAGGTATAGGAACTGAAGGTGGTATTATTAACATCAGTGGTGGTACAGTAAATGCTACAGGAGGCAATGGTGCTGCTGGCATAGGAAGTGGTTATGATTACTATGGTAATATAATTGGCAGTGAAATTACAATCAGTGGCGGCACAATAACTGCTACCGGTGGTAAAACTGATTGGGGAACTGATGCAACAGGGGCAGGTATCGGTAGTGGCCAGAACTGTGACAATAATATAATTACAATAACCGGGGGCATAGTGAATGCTATAGGTGGCACAAATAACGGCACCTATGTTGACAAGGTTTATGGTGCAGGAATTGGTAGTGGCCCTAACGGTGATGGCGGTACAATAATCATAAGTGGCGGTACAGTAAACGCTACAGGATATGGAGAAGCTGATGGTATCGGTGGAGGTAGTGGTGCCGATGGTGCTGCAGGCAATTTTTCAACTGCAGAGGGTGGCAACCCTGGCTCGGCATTCATCTATTCAAGCAGCATTGGGGACAAAACTAACCAAAGCGACTGGTCGGGAATTATCTACGAGGGAAATATCGGCAAGGTATATAAAAGTCCTGCACTAAACACCGATGCTGAAATAAAGACAGGAAGCACACTGACAATTGAAAGTGGCAATACTTTAACTGTTGGCAAAAATGTTACATTAACAATTGCTGCAGGTGCAAGCTTAACAAATGATGGAACACTGCAAAATCATGGTGAGATTGTGGGTAGTGGCACGCTTGCGGGTGAGGGAGTGTTCAAAACATCTACTTTATTAGATGAGTATATAAAAGCTATTCCGGATCAAAAATATACAGGTGCTGAAATTAAGCCAGCACTACTTATCGAGATACTTGGGAATCCTTTTGAGTTAAGTGCTGACACTGACGGAGAGTCATGGACAATAGGCTATGAAGAAAATATTAATGTAGGTCTTGCAGATGTTAATATCACTAAACCAGGAGCTACAGCTATTACAAAGAACTTTAACATTGTAATGTCAGATACTGACTTTGACGGAGGACTCAAAGTATCGAATGGTGGAACTGTAACTGATACTTTCACTTACGGCGAAAGTATCACGGTGAAAGTCACACCTAAGGTGGCGAATGATACGACCAAGGCATCTAGAATGCAAATGTTTTCGATTGCGGCTCCGAATCCAAACCAAATGGCATTATTTATCGGAAGTACGCAAATTACAGCAGCAGAGAATGTGACAATCGGTAATGAGGTAACGTTTACAATAGACACATCAAACAAACAACTTGCAATAGGTTCTAATACCATCACTGCAAAATATGTTGGAAGTAATAACATGTCAGATCACTCTGAAAGTGCTAAGGTTACATTGAAAGCTAAACCACTTACTTGGAGTGCAGATGGTACAGTTAACGATAAGACATATGATGGCACTGTTGACGCAGAAGTAGCTACAGAACCGACATTAGTTGGTGCTTTAGTAAGTGATAAGGTAGAAGTGCAAAGTGGTACAGTAAGCTTTGCAAGTGCAGAGGTAGCAAATGGTATTGCTATTACAGTAGATGATTATTCTGTAGGCGGAATACATGCAAAATATTACATACCGCCAACAAAACAACCTACCTTTGCAGCTGCCAATATTACACAAGCGAAAAAAACAGGCACAGCACAAGAATTATCGGTAGTCGAAGGCAATGCAAAAGTTTATAGCTTCGATTTACGCAGCTTACTACCAAATTTAAGCGATGGGCAAAGCTATGGCACAATTTCTTATGTGGTTGAAAGTGTAGTAGACAATAGTGGTATATTTAGCGTAGAGCCTATGACAGCGAATATCTTGGAGAGTAAACTTCCGATAAATATTGCAGATGCAGCAGTAGCAGGGCAAAGTGCAACAGTAAATATCAAGATTACTACTGACAACTATGAGTTCGCAGACCCTGTGGTCCTTACGGTAAAAACGATAAGCAAAACTCCAATTGAAATCAACGCAGTAATGGCAAATGCAAAGTATGACGGTGACGAACATGCCTATAGGGGCGCACCGACTTTTGTAAACATGGTAGATAGTCTGACAGTAACAGGGATAAGCGTAAAACGAGAGTATGAGGGACGTGGCGACACAAGCTACACAAGAACAGAAACTGCACCAACAAATGCAGGCACATATAATCTTATCTTGACAGTGACTGGTGACAGTGCCAACACTTATGCAGGGACACGCACCGTAGGCTTTGAGATTGAAAAAGCAAATGCGACAGTGATAGCCGATGATGTTCAAGCCTTTATAAACACTAAAAAACCAGACTTTACATTCACACCGAACGGATTTATACCTGGTGAGACAATTTCGGGTGTTACCTTTATGGAAAACCCTGCTGTAAGCATGAACACAGCAGGAGAATACACCATTACCCCAAGCGGCGGAACTGTTACAGGTGGAGATATAGGAAACTACAACATCACCTACAAAGCAGGAACACTGTATGTTACGGCAGATACAACAGCATTGCAAACAATAATAGATGCTGCGAAGGCCGCTAAAAAAGGTATAATTGTAAATGATGGCAAACCGAGCAGTGTTGCAAGTGGTACAAAATTTGTATCAAAGGATGCGATGACGACATTTAATAATGCGATTGCAACGGCTGAGAATACTGCAAAAACGGCAACAACAAACACAGAGGTGACAGAAGCGATTGCTGCCCTTGAAATAGCAAAAACTGAATTTATGAATGCTATTCAAACAGGTACTTACAAACCATCTGGCAATGACGATGACAGCGAAACAACTACAAAACCTGAAGAGGAAAACACCTGGGAAAGTGGTTATAACGATAGTGGAACAACAAAATCAGCTGATGTAAAAGATTCTGAAATAAGCGACGATAATAACAGCGAAGCAACTACAAAACCTGGAGAAAAAGACCCTGAAAAAAATGACGGTTTATCGCTTGCAGATTCGTGGCAGTACATTGCAGTTATAGTAGTTGCTATGTTAGTGGCAGCAGGTGCAGTTATCTATTTCAAGAAACGATAGTGCAAAAATTAAAAAAGATATTGCAAAACAATCAAAAGAATGATACAATAATTTGATGATATAAAATATTACGAATAGAAAGAGGTAATAGCATGAAGGAAGGAATCCATCCTAACTATAAGGAATGTAAAGTAACTTGCGCATGCGGAAACACATTTGAAACAAAATCATTGAATGAAGAAATCAGGCTTGAAATTTGTTCGTCGTGCCATCCGTTCTTTACAGGACAACAAAAGTTCACACATAGAGGTGGGCGAGTTGAGAAGTTCAAGACAAAATACAACATGGACTAAATGTGAATGCCTGTATAGTTACAGGCATTTTATTTACAAAATACAAACTAGTTGATGATATTTGGCTCAAAAAATAAAGTGTATGCAATAACGAAAGAATGGAGAAAAAATGATTTGTCTAAATTGTGGAAGAAAGAAAAATGAAAACGAGTTTTTTTGTAGAAACTGTGGAACAGAGTACCCATCTACAGGAGAACAGAAGAATGTCGTAGAAGTAACATCATTCCAAGCAATAAACGAAATAAATAATGCCGCTGTTTCTTCGAAAACAGAACAAAACGCAATTCCATATGATACGACTAATCAAGTTGTGATGAACAATTCTAAAACACTTAGAGGAAGAAAATTTCTAAAAGTAGTAGGAATCATCATGGTTGTATTTGGAGGGATGGCGATATTAGGTGGATTAGGGAATCTACTTACAATTAGAGAACTCGAATATATTTTGTGGGAGCTAAGTATGCCATACGAATATGCTATATATTCGATAATAATTAATTTTATATCCGCCATAACAATGCTTACCACAGGAATAATAGGAATAGTGTTCTCTGAAAGGAAAGACAAAGCAAATCTATGCATGGTATTTGGAATTATTAATTTGGTTATTGTAAGCTTTCCCTTAATCGTGGGAGTGGCAATGACAAATATATTTGTTATTATAATAGGAATAATGTCTATGATTTTAAATTCAGTATTGCCTATATTGTTCTTAGTTGGTGCAGTAAAAAACAAGAATAGCTAGCTAGTGTGATAAAAAACAAAAGGAGTTTAGAGTTTACTTGAACTCCTTTTTTTAAAGTAAAGAAGGAGAAAAAATGTTTGATAAATTAGATTTTATTACAGATAAGTATGATGAATTGTCTTTAAAGGTTTCTGACCCTACAATAATTTCGGACCAAGAAGTCTGGAAGAAACTTGTAAAAGAAATGAGTGACATGGAACCTATTGTAAACAAATATAGAGAATATAAAAAAGTTAAGGACGGAATAGTAGAAACAAAAGAAATGCTAGATGAGTCAGGATTAGATAAAGAACTTTGGGAAATGGCAAAAGAGGAATTAGCACAATTGGAGAAACAAGTAGAACCAATAGAAGCTCAACTAAAGATATTGCTTCTTCCAAAAGACCCTAACGACAGTAAAAATGTAATTCTAGAGGTTAGAGCTGGAACAGGGGGCGATGAAGCAGCGTTGTTTGGAAGTGATCTACTTAGAATGTATTCTAGGTATGCAGAAAGGCATGGCTGGAAGACAGAAATGATGGAATTAAATGATACAGGTATAGGTGGAATAAAAGAAGCTGTGATGTTAATTAAAGGGAACGGTGCATATTCAAGATTAAAATATGAGAGTGGAACGCATAGAGTGCAGAGAGTTCCAGAAACAGAATCAAGTGGAAGAGTTCATACTTCAGCAGCTACAGTCGCAGTTCTTCCTGAAGTTGATGATGTTGAAATCGAAGTTGATCCAAATGATGTGAGAGTAGATGTATATCGATCGTCAGGCAATGGAGGGCAAAGTGTAAATACTACTGATTCAGCTGTTAGACTTACACATGAACCAACAGGACTTGTTGTTACATGTCAAGACGAAAAATCGCAGATTAAGAACAAAGAGAAAGCATTTAAAGTTCTTAGGGCTAGACTATATGATATAAAACTTCAAGAACAAAACAAAGAAATTGCAGATCAAAGGAAAAGTCAAGTTGGATCAGGTGATAGAAGTGAGAGAATTAGAACGTATAATTTCCAGCAAGGCAGAGTTTCAGAACATAGAACAGGAACAACAATATATAGATTGGAAACATTTTTAGATGGAGATATGGATGAAATTATAGATGGCTTAATCACTATGGATCAAGCTGAAAAGATGAAAAAGTTTTAGATATATATATTGGGTAAAATATGTAATAAAGAGTATACAACTTAGAATGTGCAGTATAGAGTGTGAAACTTAGATTAAGTGTAGCATAAGAATAATTTTGTTTGATGAAAAACCATATAAATTTTCTTTTGATGTGCAACTCAGACTAAGTGCAGTATAAGAATAAGGAAAGATAATGGCAAAAAAAACATTTCTTTTCAATGTAAAAGATAAAAAAAAGTTAAATAACAACGAGGACAAACACAATATTATCAAGGCTGCAAAGATAATTTCTGATGGAGGGCTTGTTGCCTTTCCTACAGAGACGGTATATGGACTTGGGGCAAATGCTTTGGATTCAAACGCAGTAAAGAAAATATACGAAGCAAAAGGAAGGCCTTCTGATAACCCAATGATAGTTCATATATCTAAAAAAGAAGACATCGAAAAAGTAATACTTGAAGTATCTCCGATTGCGGAGAAACTGATTGAGAACTTCTGGCCAGGACCACTTACTTTAGTCGCGAAAAAAAATAAGAATGTTCCAAAGGAAACAACAGGTGGATTGGAAACAGTAGCTGTTCGGATGCCTGACAACATAATTGCGCTTGAATTAATTAGACAGGCAGGATGCCCTATAGCAGCTCCAAGTGCAAATATTTCGGGAAGACCTAGCCCAACAAAAGCAAGTCATGTTATTGAAGATTTAGAAGGTATAATTGACGGAATATTAATTGGAGAAGATTGTAGAGTTGGAATAGAATCAACAGTTTTAGATATTTCGGGAGAGATTCCCACAATATTGAGGCCTGGGACAATTACTTTAGAAAATATAAAAGAAAAAATAGCAGGGGATGCAATTTATCATCCAAGTTTAATTGAGAAGAGTAGTAAAGAAGAAGACATCATAAATACCAACCTTGCTGAAATTTCACCAAAATCTCCTGGAATGAAATATAAGCATTATGCGCCAGAGGCCGAAATGATCGTAATTGAAGGACGAAGAGATAAAGTGTTGATTGAAATAGAACGATTGAAGGAAGAAAACGAAGCAGCTGGACTTCAAGTAGGAGTGATTCTCTTTGAAGAAAAAGCTTCTATAGAAGCAGCAAATCAATTTTATGGACAAGTAAGAGAACTTGACAAGAAAAAAGTAGATTTAATTGTTGCAGGAGCACTTAGTGACAAAGATGGAATAGGATTTGCGGTTATGAATAGAATGATTAAGGCGGCAGGTTATAACATTGTAAGTGTATGATTTAATAAAATAATATACTAAGCCAAAATCAACGGCTATCATAATTTGTATCTTGTATAGAGAAAATGTAAAAGATTTGAAAAAATGTATGGCAGAGGAAGCTTTAATTGAAATTGAAAAATTAACCAACAATCATCAAAAAAGCTATTGATTAAATTATTTTTTTAGGAATATAACAACAAAGAAAGGGCAAAACATGAAAATTGTAATTGCAAGTGACCACGGAGGATTTGAACTAAAAGAGTATATTAAAGAACATCTATCTCATGAGAAAAGTGTCGCATGTGAGAGCAATTATAACCAGATTGAAATAATTGACCTTGGAACTAACTCAACTGAATCTGTAGACTATCCGGAGTATGGGATAAAATGTGCAGAAATGGTTGCAATGGGGAAAGCGGAGAGAGGAATAGTTATTTGCGGAACAGGAATAGGTATATCTATAGCAGCAAATAAAGTAAAAGGTATTAGATGCTCGTTGTGTACAAATGAGTATATGGCGGAAATGACCAGAAAACACAATGATTCCAATATGCTAGCACTTGGAGGTAGAAATACAACGAATGATGAAGCTATAGGAATAGTTAAAAAATGGATATGGACAGAATTTGAGGGCGGTAGACATCAGAGAAGAGTTGATATATTGAATAAGTTGTAATTGATTTTAACAATTAAAGAGTTAGTTAAAAGTATATAAAAAGTTATAGCGCACCAGAGGAGGAAAAGAATGAGTAAAGTTTATGTATTTGATCACCCATTAATTCAGCACAAAACAGCAATGATGAGAAAAACATCAACAAGCGTAAAAGATTTTAGGGAACTAGTGAAAGAAATTGGAATGCTTATGGGATATGAAGCTACACGACATTTAGAATTGGAAGAAGTAGAAATAGAAACACCTCTTGCAACAACGAAAAAAAATGTACTAAAGGGCGAAGATATAGCGATAGTTCCAATATTAAGAGCAGGGCTAGGAATGGTAGATGGAATGTTAGCCTTGGTGCCAAACGCAAAAGTTGGACATGTTGGATTATACAGAGATCCGTCAACGCATATGCCTGTAGAATACTATTGTAAACTTCCTAATGATATAGAAAAAAGAGAAATATTTGTTTTGGATCCGATGCTTGCAACAGGTGGAAGCGCAACTGCTGCTATAGACTTTATTAAAGAACGTGGAGGAAAAAAAATTATTTTCATGTGTTTGGTTGCAGCTCCTGAAGGAATTGAAGTTTTACAAAAAGCACATCCTGAAGTGGATATATATGTGGCCTCATTGGATGAAAAATTAAATGACCATGCGTATATTGTTCCAGGGCTAGGAGACGCAGGGGATAGATTGTACGGAACAAAATAAGCTAAAACTTAAAGTATGGAGGAGAAAATGTCAAGGCAATTAGGAAAAGCAAATGCGCTAACGAATAATAAGCATGTTTTGGAATGGATTGAGGAAGTGGTTACGATCACAGAACCAGAAACAATAGTTTGGATAACAGGGGAAGAAGATCAACTAAATATGCTGAGAAAAGAGGCATGTGAAATCGGTGTGCTAGAAGAGTTAAATCAAGAAAAACTACCAGGATGCTATTTGCACCGAAGCGATCCACGAGATGTTGCGAGAGTTGAGGATAGAACATATATATGTACAGAAAAAGAGGAAGATGCAGGACCAAATAATAATTGGATGGAGCCAAATAAGATGTACAATAAGTTAAAAAATTTGTACAAAGGTTCTATGAAAGGAAAGGAAATGTATGTAATTCCTTTTACTATGGGTGTACCAGGATCTACATTTGCAAAGTATGGAATAGAAATTACTGACTCGATTTATGTAGTTATTAGTATGGCTATAATGACTAGAATTGGAAAGGAAGCAATAGAAGCTTTAGGAGATTCGTCAGAATTTACAAAAGGATGGCATGCGAAAGCAAACTTAGATCCAGAAGAACGATATATTGCACATTTTCCTGAAGATAATTGCATTATGTCTGTAAATTCGGGATATGGCGGCAATGTTTTGCTAGGTAAAAAGTGTTTGGCACTTAGAATTGCTTCGTATCAAGCAAAAGAAGAAGGCTGGCTTGCAGAACATATGTTGATACTTGGAATAGAAAATCCAAGAGGAGAAATAAGATATGTAGCAGCGGCATTTCCTTCGGCTTGTGGAAAAACAAACTTGGCAATGCTCATTCCTCCTGCCTTGTATCAAAAAGCAGGATGGAAGATTTATTGTGTAGGAGATGATATTGCTTGGCTTAGAGTTGGAGAAGATGGAAGACTTTGGGCGACAAACCCTGAAAACGGATTTTTCGGTGTGGCACCGGGAACAAGCGAGAAATCAAATCC
>CAYJEX010000001.1:14501-52351 GCA_964369465.1 uncultured Oscillospiraceae bacterium | reverse complement strand
ATAATATTTGGAGGGAGAAGAGCAAAAACAGCGCCACTTGTATATCAATCAAGAGACTGGGAGCATGGAGTATTTGTTGGATCTATAATGGCTTCAGAAACGACTGCAGCAAAAGAAGGAGAAGTAGGTGTTACTCGTAAAGACCCTATGGCGATGCTTCCTTTCTGTGGTTACAATATGGGAGACTATTGGCAACACTGGTTAAATATGGCTAAAAGGATAGAACATAAGCCGAAAATATTTAATGTGAACTGGTTTAGAACAGATGATGAAGGAAACTTTATTTGGCCAGGCTTTGGAGAAAATTTAAGAGTTCTAGAATGGATACTTGAGAGGTGTCATGATGGATTTGATGCAATAAAAACTCCAATTGGAAAAGTTCCTTATCCTGCTGATGTTGATATTAGCCAGTGCGATATTACAGAAGAAGCGTTAAAAGAAATTCTTACTGTCGACAAAGACCTTTGGATAGAAGAAATGAAAACTGTTAGGGAGTACTATAAAAAGTTCGGGGACAAGCTACCTGCAAAACTATGGAATGAACTAGAAAAGACGGAAGACAGATTGGGGATGAATACAGATGGGGCAAAAGAAGAAAGATGGAAAGAGATTAAAGCAAAATAGTCATCAATCATGCAAGCATATTGATGACTTTGCCTCGATTATAATGAGCTAATATATATTTATTAAAAGGAAAAAAAATGAATTTAATAAGAGATGATGTAAGTAAACACAAAAATGTTTTTGATGTACTCAAAGAGAGAGGATTTATTGAGCAAGCAACTCATGAAGAAGAAATTAGAGATCTTTTGGGTAAGGAAAAAATCAAGTTCTATATTGGGTTTGACCCCACTGCTGATTGTTTGCATGTAGGGCATTTTATGCAAGTGATTATTATGATGTACATGCAAAAATTCGGACATACTCCAACTGTATTGATAGGAGGAGGGACAGGAATGGTAGGGGATCCGTCTGGAAGAACTGACATGCGAAATATGATGACGCCTCAAACAATTGATGAGAATTGCGCAGAATTTAAAAAACTATTTGACAAGTTTTTAGATTTTGATGATGAATTTACTTATATAGGTGATTATGAAGGTGGAAAGAGTAGCAAAAAAATAGAAGATGGCAAGGCAATTTGTGTAAACAATGCCTCATGGTTAATGCCACTTAATTACATAGAGTTTATAAGAGATATAGGAAGGCATTTTAGCGTAAATAATATGCTTAGAGCTGAGTGTTTCAAGCAACGATTAGAACAAGGACTTTCATTCTTAGAGTTCAATTACATGCTTATGCAATCATATGACTTTATGGTTATGGCAAGAGACCTTGATGTAAAAATGCAATTTGGAGGAAACGATCAATGGTCTAATATTTTAGGTGGAGTCGATTTAACGAGGAGAGAATTAGGAAAGCAAGTTTACGGAATGACATTCTCGCTTTTAACAACAAGTGAAGGTGTAAAAATGGGGAAAACACAGAAGGGAGCTTTATGGCTAAACGCAGATAAAACAAGCCCATATGAGTTTTTCCAATACTGGAGAAATGTTGAAGATGCAGATGTGAATAAATGTCTTAGAATGCTTACCTTTTTACCAATGGAAGAAATTAATGAATTGTCTTCTTTGGAGGGTGCTGAGATAAATAAAGCAAAGGAAATCTTAGCGTTTGAAGTTACAAAATTGGTACATGGAGAAGATGAAGCTACTAAGGCACTTGAAGGCGCAAAAGCCGCTTTTAGCGGAGGGAGTAGCATTGCAAATATTCCAACAACCGAATTATCTAAAGAAAAATTTGAGGGAGAAGGAATAGGAATAGTTAATTTGATTAAAGAAGTAGGAATAGTTCCTAGTAATAGTGAGGGATTTAGAACTATTCAACAGGGAGGCCTAATTCTTGGAGGAGAAAAAGTTACAGACCCTAAGATGATGGTTACTCTTAGTAATTTTACTGATGAAGAGGTAATACTTCAGAAAGGTAAGAAAACGTTTCACAGAATCGTCATGAAATAAAAAAAGCACTAGTTTGCTGTTAAAATGGCAGAAAATTTGCAAACATAACAAACTTGTGATATAATATGATTAAATAACCACTTAAGTGTTGAAAAAAAGGCAGCAGGAAAAGTGGTTTTTTATTTAGTAAAAGATATTGGCGTGATACAAAAAAATGAAAATGACACCTTAGATACGCGTATAAAGGAGGGAATGAACATGAAAAAGTTAAAGTTGAAAATAGCAAGTTTGAAAAGTGCAATAATGAAGAAGTTTGAAAGAATACAAAAATCCAGGAAAGAAACATCTCCTAAAAAAAGACTTGCACAAGTTGTGGCATCAATAGCAGTGATAGCAATTATAGCAACTGCGCTTACAGTGACAATACAAGAAGTATATGCAATAAGCAAATTTGAAGAGGAAGTAAACTCTAGAAGAGAAAAAATAGAAAAAATAAATAAAGAGATCCAAGAAATTGATGAAGAGATAACATTTTATAGTGAAGCTGAAATATGGAATATGGATTTATCAAAACCTAGCGGAATAACTCCAGAAGAATTGGCACCAATGCTAAGAGGAGGAACGATTGGACTAGAAGAAGCATTTATTGAAGCTGAAGAAAAATATGGAGTAAACGCAATATTTTTAGTGAGCATAGCTGCGCTAGAAAGTGCGTGGGGGACAATTAACTTTAGAGAAAATAACATGTTTGGATATGGAAGTTCAGGATATGATACAAAAGAAGAAAATATTATGGTGGTTGCTGAGGGTTTAGGAAACAACTATCTTTCTTCAGAAGGAGTATATTACAGCGGGGTTACAGCTTCAGATGTGAATGTAAGATACGCAACAAGTACAACATGGGATGATAAAGTAATTTATCAAATGAGCCTTCTGTATGAGGAATGGGCAGAGATGCAAGTAGAAAATGTAAAAAAAGAGAAGGAAGAAAAACAAAATGAAATTGCAGCCTTAGAAGCAGAAATCATGGAATTAGAGAAACAAGAGGAAGAGAGAAAATTTGGAACGGTAAAATAAAAACATTAGAAATATACTCAAATGTAAGATAAAATTGCTGCAAATATACTCAAAACACTTGAATAGTTAATGCAAAAATGATATTATTTATAAGTTAGTACGGACGGTCCTCTGGTAAGGTAGCCAAGAACGTCTTTGAGGGAAGGAGGAAACGGAATGAATATTATTGAACAAATCACAAACGAATATAAAAAACAAGATATTCCTGCCTTTGATGTTGGAGATACCGTAAAAGTCCACATCAAAATAAAAGAGGGTTCTAGAGAGAGAATCCAGATTTTTGAAGGCTTTATTTTGAAAAAACAAAATGGTGGAGTTAGTGAAACATTCACTGTAAGAAGAATTGCGTCAGGAATTGGAGTAGAAAAAACATTTCCACTGCACTCGCCAAAAATCGAAAAAATCGAAGTAACTAGAAAAGGTGATGTCAGAAGAGCAAAATTAAACTATATGAGACAAAGATCTGGCAAGTCTGCTAGAATCAAATCTAAAATAGTAAAATAGTAGAATTACGACTGGAAATATCCTAAGATAATAAAGAATCGACTTGTGTCGATTCTTTTATTATGAGCAGATATATTGTTTTAAGTACAGCTTTGGGAATATATTAAATAAACGAATAAATCTATGTACCTTTATATAAATGATAAAGCATGCTATAATTCACTATGATATAAAATAATTTTCGTATAGACAAGGAGTATAATTACATGAAAATGGAGCAAAAAAGAGCTGAAAGAGCAAAGAAAAAAATTGAGAATCCTGACGACAAAAAAAACACTCCAAATACAAATATTAACTGGTATCCCGGTCATATGAAGAAAACAAGAGAGCTTATTGAGGAAAACCTTAAAATGGTAGATATTGTAATCGAAGTTGTTGATGCCAGAATTCCAATATCTAGCAGGAATCCAATAATTGATGAAATAATTAAAAAGAAAAATAGAATTATATTTCTGAACAAGGTAGATTTATCAGACGATAAGATTAATAAAGAATGGAAAGATTCTTTGGAAGGAGAAAAGACTAAAGTTGTTTTGGGAAACTGTATGCTTGGAGATGGGATAAGGCAACTGTTTGCTATTTTGGATAAAGAACAGAAAGCTTTGAATGAAGAAAAAAACAGAAAAAAACCACTGAGAATGATGATTGTTGGAGTGCCTAACGTAGGGAAATCATCTCTTATTAATAGGATGACGGGAAAAAAAAGCACTCAGACAGGCGATAGACCAGGGGTCACAAAGGGAAAACAGTGGATTTCATTAAAGAATGGAATGCAACTTCTAGATACACCAGGAATATTATGGCCAAAATTTGAAGATTATAATGTGGGACTTAATTTGGCATTTTGTGGATCTATCAAAGATGAAATTTTAGATGTGACAGAATTGGCGTATGAACTAATGAAAGTGCTTTATGATAAATATCAAGAAGAGCTTTTTTCCAGATATAAAATTGAATTTGATAAAGGTGAAGGAATAGAAGAATTGGAGTTATTTGATTTAATTGGTGAAAAAAGAGGGTTCATAAAAAAAGGGGGAAGCATTGATTATGAAAGACTCGGAAAGACATTGTTGGATGAATTTCGAGGGGGAAAAATAGGAAGGGTTACACTTGAGACTCCGTAGAAAACAAGTAAAGGGCATTGTATGAAAAAAGAAGAAAGAGAAGCAAAACTAAATGAAAGGTTAAATGAATTAAAGAAATTTGAGATAATTTCGTGGGAAAAGGGAGAAGAATATATTGCAGGGATAGATGAAGTTGGAAGAGGACCGTTGGCAGGCCCTGTTGTTGCAGCAGCAGTTATTCTTCCCAAAGATTTCAATGTACTTGGAATTGATGACTCGAAAAAAATTAGCCCCAAAAAGAGAGAAAGTCTTTTTGAAGAAATAAAGAAAAATGCTATAGTTTATGGTATAGGAATATGTGGACCAGAGATTATAGATGAAATTAATATTTTAGAAGCTACAAAGGTTGCAATGAAAGAGGCAATAGGAGAAGTACAACAAAAGCTTTTTGAAAAAACAGGGAGAAATATTGACCGACTTTTGATTGATGCTGTTAGATTAACTGATGTTAAGATTCCACAAACTTCAATAATAAAAGGAGATAGTGCTAGTTTATCTATTGCAGCTGCTTCTATATTGGCAAAAGTAATAAGAGATGACATGATGGTTGAATATCACAAGACATTTCCAAATTACGCATTTGATAGTAATAAAGGATATGGAACTAAAGCTCACTATGAAGGTATTAGGGCATATGGAATTACTTCGATTCACAGGAAATCATTTTTAAAGAAAGAGGGATATTAAAAATCAAGTTATAGATTGTAGAAAATAAGGAGGAAACCAATATGATGATTATTCATGTAACTTATAAACTAGAGAAAGGAAGCCCTAAAGAACTCCTGGAGGCTCTATATGAATGTGGAATTGTAAAGGGTAGTAGGGAAGAAAAGGGGAACATTAAATATGATTACTATTTCCCTGAAAAAGAAAGTGATATATTATATTTAGTGGAAGTATGGGAATCTTCTCAAGCCTTTGAGGAACATCTTGAGATGCCACATTTTAAGGCGGCTAATGCTGTCAAAGATAAATTCAATGCGGACATTAAAATCGAAAAATATGAAGGGGAGTTAATTTAAGGGGGATTAAGTGAAAAGAGAACTACTAGGAAAACCAGTAACGGAAAAAATGGATCAACATACAATGGAAGAGCAAGAAAAGCTTATAGAACAAAAAAAAGATAAGACACTTGCAATTTTGAGAGTAGGTGAAAAGCCAGATGATATTTATTATGAAAGCAGTGCTATAAAAAAAGCGGAAAAATTAGGTATCAATTCAAAGAGAGTTACACTTTCTGCTGACTCAAATCAGGAAGAAATAGAAAAGGCAATTTTGGAATTAAATTATGATGATAAAATTGGAGGAGTTTTAGTATTAAGACCTCTTCCAAAAACAGTAGACGAAGATAAAATCATTAATTTTCTAAACCCAAGTAAAGATTTAGATGGAATAACGGACATTTCTATGGCAAGAACTTATGCCGACAAAGACGGTTTTTCGCCCTGTACAGCAAAGGCAGTAATGGAGATGCTTAAATTTTATGAAATTCAAATTGCAGGAAAAAATGTAGCAGTTCTAGGAAGAAGTCTTGTGATAGGGAAACCGGTTTCAATGATGCTTACTAAAGAAAATGGAACAGTGACTATTTGTCATAGCCGAACAGGGAACTTGCCTGAAATTGTTAAAAAAGCTGATATAGTGATTTCATCAATGGGAAGGGCGAAGTTTCTTACCAAAGAATATTTTAGCCCTGGACAAATTGTTATTGACGTCGGGATAAATCAAGACGAAAAAGGAAATATGTGCGGAGATGTAGACTTTGAAAATGTAAAAGATATTGTTGCAGAAATAACGCCTGTTCCCAAGGGTGTGGGAACGATTACAACGTCTATATTAATGAAGCATTTTATTGAGAGTTCAAAACTGTAAAAATATATTTTCCATTATGGAAATAAGTCATAAAAATAAGTCGTTCCAAAGACTTATGTGGAGAGGTAGTAGGTGATGGCATAATGAAAAATGAGAATAAGAAAGAAAATGGATTTTCTGACATGGGCTTTGCAATGTTAGACCCATATAGAGCAAGAAGAACAGGAATACCAGAAGCAGTATTTTGCAAAGGAAAAAAATCAAGAGAAGTAGCAATAATAATGAAAGATCTGCATGAAAAAAGTAAAGATGCCGTTATTGCGACTAAAGCAACAATAAAGGACTATGAAGAAACAAAAAAACTTTTGCCAGGATCTATATACTATGAAGACGCACAAATTATTTTAGACGAAAAAAAATATCTGGAAAATGACGAGAAGACTTATGGGAACGAAAAAGAAGCAAACATAAAATACACGAATAATGTAGAAAAAGTCGCAATAATAACGGGAGGAACTTCCGATATTCCAATTGCAGAAGAAGCACGTATTACCCTTAAAGCGATGAATGTTGAAGTAGAAGAGTTTTATGATGTGGGAGTTGCTTCTATAGAAAGGCTGTTTTCAAAACTTGAAAAAATAAGAGAAGCTAAAGTGATAATAGTCATTGCGGGTATGGAGGGTGCATTAGCGAGCGTAATAGGAGGTTTAGTAAAAGCACCTATAATAGCAGTGCCAACAAGCGTTGGGTATGGAGCTAACTTTGAAGGAATAGCTGCTTTGTTATCAATGTTAAATAGTTGCGCACCTGGAGTGTCAATAGTAAACATTGACAATGGGTTTGGGGCTGCTTGTTCAGCTATTAAAATATTAAACAGTTAGATTTCCTTTGTTGAGTTAAAAATATAGCAGAAAGAGAGAGTTTTAATGTATATATATTTAGATTGCAAAAATGGAGTGAGTTCGGATATGCTTCTGGAAGGAGTTAAACGCTTATATCACAAATTATGTTCTGATGAGACTTGTGGTAAGGTGCCATCGCTAGAAAGCATATTAATTAATATCGAAATGAATGAAGAGGAGAAGGGACAACACGGCAGAAGTTTGCCACAGGTTAATGCAATAATTGAAAACTTGAAAATTTCAAAGGAAGCAAAAGAATTAGGAAAGAAAATTTATTATATACTAGGAATAGCTGAGGCAAAAGTTCATGAAAAAAGTTTAGATACAGTACATTTTCATGAAGTGGGAAGAAATCAAGCGATCGAAAATGTTGCAAACTATGCACAATGTATTACATACATTAACCCAAAAAAATTATATGTAAATAGGATAAATGATGGAAAAGGTGTGGTAAAATGTAGTCATGGGGAAATAGGAGTTCCTGTTCCAGCAGTAAAAGCTCTTATGGAAAACTGTGATCTACAATTTGGAATTAGAGACGTAGAAGGAGAAAGAGTAACGCCTACAGCACTTGCGATGTTGATTGGATCTGAAGCGACATACTGCGAAGAATTTCCAAATAATATTGTTGAAATCGCGAAATGCTTTGGAGCAAGAGATCCTAAAAAAGTAGACGGATTAATTTTGTATGGAGGAATATAAAATGGAGTTATTTAATATTTTAAAATTTATTATACCTATATTTGCTGTTGTGATGATTAGTTTTATTGGGGTAATGTTTTTCAGTCCAAAACTTAGAGGTAAATTTATGGCTAAACAAGCGAAGTCATTAAAGTACATGATGGATGATAGTAAAGAAACTTTTACAGATGTTGGCACGACAATGGGAAATATCTCTGTCGATATCCAAGAAAATATAATTGATCAAAATTCCGAAAAACTGCAAAGAATAGGTGCAAAACAAGGGAAAATTGCTGTTGATGTCAAGGAAGATATTTTGAACGAAAATGAAAGTAAAATGGTTTCTCAGGCAAGAAGAGAAGCTAATATTTCAAGAGAAAAGATGACAATAATGGCAGAAGCGATCAAAGAAGGATTTTCAGGAGAAGAAATTGTTTACTGTAAGCATTGTGGTGCAAAAATAGATGAGGATTCAAAGTTTTGCAGAAGCTGTGGAAAAGAACAATAAACTTAAATCAATATAAAGCTATTGATATTTTTGCATGATTGATGCGTGTCAATAATTGTAACAAGCATAAGGAGCCATATGTTTCTAGGGACTTCAAAGGGGGATTGTTTGCTCGCCTTTGAAAGTCTGAAATGGAGCCCGTCACCTAAGAGGTGGGATATTATGTAATTTTCATATGCGAATTTTTCTGATGCTATTTCAGATGGTATTTGCAATAATCTAAAATAATGCAGTTCTTACAATTAGGGGTTCTCGCATGGCAACAATTTCTGCCATGAAAAATAAAACTATGATGAGACCTAGACCACCTTTCTTTAGGTAGTTTTTCCATTAATGAAAGTTCGGTTTTTAATACATTGCTTTCATTTGTAATGCCTATTCGATTTGAGACTCTAAATACATGAGTATCTACGGCTATTCTTGGAATGCCAAAACCAACGGATAAAACAACATTTGCGGTTTTCCTGCCAACTCCAGGTAATTGTATCAAAGAATCGTACTGATTTGGAACTGTGCTATTGTGCTTTTCTACTAAAGCGCTTGCGATATTTTTAATGTTTTTTGATTTGGTCTTATATAGGCCAATTTTTTTTATTATTTCTTCAATATCTTCTGTGAAGCCTTGGGATAGTAATAATGGAGTAGGATATTTTGAGAAGAGTTCTTTAGTTACTTTGTTTACACTTTTATCTGTAGTTTGTGCGGAAAGTGTTACGGCGATTAAAAGCTCAAAAGTATTTGTATGGTCTAAAGCACAGTCTGCTTCTGGATATTCTTTCTCTAAAAGATCTAGAATTTCATATAATATTTCCTTTTTCATGTTGCAGTATCTCCAAAATATATTGTTAGTGTTATAGAACGATTTTGATTTACAATATAGTATAGCATATTACTATACAGTTTATTATAGAGTTTGGTAGAGAATAAAAAGATAAAGAATAAAACAGGATAAAGCAAAAAGAAAAATTGAGATGAAATATTTTGTAAAGTGGATTTGTGCTATAATGAAAGACGAAAAGAAAAGAGGAAAGAAGGGAAAAAGATGGGAAAAACTAGAATTGATTTATATGATAATGCCAAAGGAATATTAATCACGCTTACAGTTGTAGGTCATTTCGTGAGTCAATATTGGGGGAAATATGATACGCTCGACGTTGTTTATATGTTTATATATTTATTTCATATGCCGGCATTTTGTTTTATGTCAGGCTTTTTTTCAAAAAATGCTGAAAAAGGAAGAAGAACTTGTGTAAAGGGAATGCTTTTGCCTTATATAATAATTTACACACTTTGGTTTCTATATTATACATTTGTTTGGGATAAAAACACGAATTATGATTTAGCGGTGCCAGGATATGCGCAGTGGTATTTGCTCAGCCTTTTTACGTGGCGTCTAATTTTGCCGACTGTTTTAAGACTCAAAAAACCATTAATATGGAGCGTTGGAATAGCTTTGCTAGTTGGATTTATTCCGGAAATAGGAGGAGAGTTTTCTTTGTCTAGAACGATTGTTTTCATGCCATACTTCTTGCTAGGATATTATTGTACTCCTGAAAATATTCAAAAAATTAAGTCTGTAAAAAAAATATGGGGAATTCTGGGAACTGTTTTGGCAGGTGGAATAGCTTGGTTTTATGTTTATGTTGGACTGCCAAGAGGAATGACATTTGCAAAAAATCCGTACGAAGTATATGACGCTACATTTGTTGAGTCTATAGCATTTAGATTTACACTATATATAGTAGCAATATTTATGCTTTTGTGTTTGATTAACCTCACCCCAAAAAAGAAAAGCTTTTTAACGAAATTTGGAGCGAACTCACTAATGGTGTTAGTTATACATGTCTATGTAGTTAGAATTTTCACTTTCACAGGAACATTTCTTGATGTTTCCCTGATTCATGCCATTGCTTTTATTATTGCGATAAGTGCTATATGTCTTTTTGCATTTTCTAGAGACTTTATTACAAAAGGGTTTGATCTAGCTATGGATAATATATGGAAGGGTTTGGGGAAAATCACAAAACCTTTTATTGTGGCAGATGAAAGCAAGAAATGATAATCGTGGAGAAATAAAAATAACAAATATGCTACAAACAGCTTAACTTATTAGTTTTTTTGCTATGGAATTTCACTTTTTGCTAAAAAAAAACAAAAAATACTACACACAAAGAGAAAAAGTGATATAATATATCCAATATTTATAATTTTTAATGAATTTATGGAGGTGAAAGTATGTCAGCTTATACACAAGTTGAAAACGGTGGCTTATTTGAATTATCAGAAGCTGCTAGAGCGGAGCTTGCTTCGTCAAAGTATTATAACGAAGACCTTGCTCCTACTTCAATCACGCAAAGAACTTGGACAACATACAACGTATCAATGTTGTGGGTTGGTATGTCAATATGTATACCATCATTGTCACTTTCTTCAGCGGCAATCGGATTAGGAATGAGCCCTTGGCTAGCGATTTTAAATGTTGCTTTAGGTAATATTATCGTATTGATTCCTATCCAATTAAACTCACAATCAGGAACTAAATATGGTATTCCATTCCCTGCATTTGCGAGATTAACATTTGGAGCTATAGGTGCTCACTTACCTGCAATACTTAGAGGGCTAGTTGCTTGTGGTTGGACAGCAGTTCAAGCATGGGTTGGTGGCGGTGCTGTTGCAGCGTTTATCGGAGTATTTGCTTCTGGATTCATGAATCCAGAGTGGACAATGGCTCTTCCTGGAAACGATATGGTTCAAATTGGACAATTAATTGGTTTCCTAATTTTCATGGTTGTTATTTTCTTAGTTGCGTACACAGGTATGGAAAACATCAAATGGGTACAAAACATTGGTGGACCATTGCTAATAGTAGTAATGATAGCACTACTTGCTTGGTCAATTGATTATGCAGGAAGCGCAGGATTCTCATTTGGTGATGTTTTGGCACAAGGAAATGACGAGACAGCATTAGCAGTTAATGGTGGATTTTTATACGTATTCCTTGCTTGTCTAACTGGTAATATAGCGTTTTGGGCTACAATGGCTCTAAACATTCCTGACTTCTCTAGATATGCAAAATCTCAAAAAGATCAATTCTGGGGACAAATGCTTGGAATGCCTATCCCAATGGCAATATGTGCATTTATAGGTGCATTCTTTGCTCAAGCTACTAAATTGGTTACAGGAGTTGCTATGTTTGACCCAACAGGCGTATTCTACTTTGTAGATAGCAAGTTACTAGTTGCTATAGCTGCTATTGGCGTTATGGCTGCTACAGTTACTACTTGCGTAGCTGCTAACGTTGTTGCTCCTGCAAATGGATTCTCTAACTTAGCTCCTACTAAAATTTCTTACAAAACAGGCGTAATCATTACTTGCGTTATTGCAATTGCACTTTGCCCATGGTGGATATTTGGTGCAGGTGGCGCATATGTATTTGGTTGGTTAAATAACTATGGTGCTATATTAGCTCCTATCGCTGCTATCTTTATCGCTGACTACTTCATCGTTAAAGGCAGAAAAATCAATGTTGCAGATCTATACAAAGGAAAAGATGGAATCTACTGGTATAGTGGTGGTTGGAATATGGCTGCACTTATCGCTTGGGTTGCATCTTGGATCTTACCGATCTGGGCAAACTTCGGTGCATTCGGATTTGAGGGAGCAGCTGACTTTGCTGCAATCTTAGGAACGTTTGGTGTTTGGGTTTCAGCTAATGGATATTTCTTCTCATTCGCTGTAGGATTCTTGCTATACGTTGTATTAGCTCCTGTATTTGCAAAATCAGCTACAATGACTGAAGAAGAGCATGAAGCATTGACTCAAAGAGCATAGTTTAAACTTAAATAATTAATTTTAAAGGAGTCTTTTAATTAAGGCTCCTTTATTACATAAAAGGCAAAAGTTAAATTGAGAAAAGACTAGTAAGAAAGGGGACAAAATGGATTTATTAATTAAAGGTGGTACTATTGTAACATCTAGCTCGACGTACAAAGCTGATATTGCTGTCAAAGATGGTAAGATTATTGCAATTGGAAAAGATCTAACACCAGGAGAAGGAACAACAGTAAAAGACGCATCGGGACTAATGGTCCTTCCTGGAGCTATTGATGGACATACTCACTTGGCGATGCCATTTGGTGGAACAATATCCTCAGACGATTATTATGCTGGAACTAGATCTGCAGCTTGTGGTGGAACAACTACAGTATTTGACTTTGTTCTTCAAGGACAAGGGGAAAATATGCTAGATGCTGTAAAAAGAAGAGATGCACTTGCTGCTCCAGATGCAGCTGTTGACTATTCGTTCCACGTAGGAGTTTGTGATGTTACGACAGACGATTTATTAGATTCTATGGAAGATGCTTTGAAAGCTGGAATTCCTTCTTTTAAAGTATTTATGGTTTACGACTTTGGAGTTGATGATGGTGCTTTCTATAAAGTTTTGAAAAAAGCAGCTGACATAGGCGCATTAGTTGGCGTACATGCTGAAAACAAAAATGTTAACGACTATTTAGTAGCTAAATATATTAGCGAAGGAAAAACAGAGGCATGGTGGCATTATATGTCAAAAAATGAAGATGTAGAGGGAGAAGCAGGAGTAAGAGCTATCAACCTTGCAAAAATGGCAGGAACATCTTTGTATATCGTTCACTTAGGATGCAAACAAGGTGTGGAAGCAGTTATGGAAGCAAAAAATCAAGGCTACCCAATCTTTGCAGAGACGTGCCCGCAATACCTTAACTTTACAAGCGATGTATATAAAGAAGATGGACCTCATCTAAGAGCGAGAGACTTTGTTTGTTCTCCTCCAATGAAAAACCAAGAATCACAAGATGCACTTTGGGCAGCAATAAAGAGTGGGGATATTGATACTGTTGCTACAGATCACTGCCCGTTCACTCAAGCTGAAAAAGACTGGGGAATTGTAAAGAAAGATGGCACTCCTGGCGACTTTAGAACAATTCCGAATGGATGCGCAGGTATTGAAACTATGTATCCATATATGTTAAGCGAAGCAAACAAAGGAAGAATTTCTTTTAACAAAGCTATTGAGTTATGCGCTTCAAATCCAGCGAAGCTATTTGGACTTGAAGACCAAAAAGGCGCACTAGAAGTTGGACTTGACGCAGATATAGTACTATATGATCCTACAAAAGAAGTAGTAGTAAAAAATGAAAATCTTCACGGAGATTTAGATCATATTATTTGGGAAGGATCTGAATTAAAGGGATATCCTGTATCAACTTACTCAAGAGGAAGACTTGTGTATGAAAATGGGGAATTTTTAGGTGAAAAAGGATATGGCAAGTTAGTAAAGTGCCATCCACTTAAATTCACAACTCCTGAGTTATAATATAGTTTTAAATCGAGGCTAAGGGGCTAACGTGTCTGCGTGACTAGTCCGTGCCGTGGTTATAGAATAGTTGAATTTAAAATAGGAGTGTAACGTATGTTACACTCCTATTGATTTTATATATTTTTAAACGGGTTATACTGGTAATACTCTAGCTTTTATAACACCAGCTCCAATGATATTTTTAAGATCTTCTTCGGAAACTTCTCCTGCAACATTTGCAACAGCGCACAAAAACCCACCTTTTGAACTAGAAGCGCTATCAATGACTTTTGCTCCCAAATTTGTAATTCCATATGATAGTGCACTTTCTATATCTTCAATATTTTCTGTACTTACAGAGTCGTCACCTCTACCTACATCATTGCATATTATTGATACCCTGCATGTAGCTTCGGAAGAAAGTGGCAAATAGCATTTTCTAAAGTTAACCGAATTGACAATGTTTCCTCTCTCGATATAATCCATAAGTTGGAGAATTGCCATAGTAGCACAATTATCTTCAGCTTCGCTAGTGGAAGCCCCTAAATGTGGAATTGCAATGACACCTTTTTTATTTAAAACTGTGTCATTAGGGAAATCTGTAACATAGGCACTTACTTTTCCATTTTCTAAAGAATTCAAAATAGCATTATCATCTACTAATTTGTCTCTTGAATAATTTAAGATTACAACCCCATCTTTCATTTTAGAGATTGTATCTTCGTTTATCATTTTGTTTGTAGTTTCTAAAGAAGGGACATGTAAGGAAATAAAGTCAGAAGATGAAAAGACGTCTTCAATATTTTCGACAATAGTGATGGATGAATTTAAATTTTCTTTCGCTTCTTGAGAAAGGTATGGGTCAAAACTGATAACACTCATTCCTAATAATTGCGCAGAATTTGCAACTAAAACGCCTATTGCGCCTAGTCCGATTATACCTAATGTTTTACCTAATATTTCGCATCCAGCAAATTGGCTTTTCCCTTTTTCTACTGATTTTGAAACATTATCTGTGAGAGTAGAGGCCCACTCTATTCCCAAAGGGATATTTCTGGCAGCTAAAAACATTCCCGCCAAAACTAATTCTTTTACTGCGTTTGCATTTGCGCCAGGAGTATTAAATACTACGATACCTTCTTTTGCACATCGATCTATAGGGATGTTGTTTACCCCAGCTCCTGCTCGTCCAATTGCCAAAAGTGTGTTTGAAAATTTCATATCGTGCATATCATGGCTTCTAAGTATAATACCATGAGCTGTAGCAGCATCTTCCGTTAAAGTGTATTTTTCACTTAAATTATCAAGACCAATTTGTGATACTTCATTAAATTTTGCTATTTTGTACATCATAATGATACCTCTATTTTGTGTAAAATTTTAAGAATAAAGAATTAGTAATTGTATGTAAAGTTAAATTGTATGTGAAAGAACAACAAACTTCTACATAGTTGAAGTATATCACTTTACCATAAAACAGTAAAGTGATATAATAAAAGTTACAAATTAAATTTCTGAAAGGGGAAGAATAATGAGCAAAGAAAGAGGATATAATTTTTCGGCAGGACCATCTATGCTGCCATTAAATGTAATAGAAGAAGTAGCAAGAGAGTTACCAAATTACAAAGGATGTGGACAATCGGTGATGGAAATGAGCCATAGATCAAAAGAATTTGAAGGAATAGTAAAAGATGCGGAATCAAATCTAAGAGAAATTATGGAAATACCTGATAACTATAAAGTGTTATTCTTACAAGGAGGAGCAACGCTTCAATTTGCAATGGTTCCTCTTAACCTTATGGTAAAATCAAAAAAAGCAGACTATATAATTACTGGCTCATGGGCAGAAAAAGCATATAAAGAAGCAAAAAAATTTGGAGATGTAAAAGTAGTAGCATCATCTAAGGAGGACACTTTTAAACATATTCCAAAGGTAGAAAAGAAAGATTTTAGAGAGGATGCGGATTACGTTCATATTACATATAACAACACGATATATGGAACAACGTATTCATATATACCAGATACAGGTAATATCCCGCTTGTTGCGGACATGTCTTCCTCTATATTGTCTCATAGAATAGATGTTTCAAAGTTTGGAATAATATATGCAGGATCACAAAAAAACATCGCCCCAGCAGGAGTTGTTATAGTAATAATTAGAGAAGATTTGATAGGTAGAGCGAGCGAAACTTGTCCAACATATTTGGATTATAAAGTTCACATGGAGAATGATTCTTTATATAACACTCCACCTTGTTTTCCAATTTATGTTGCTGGAGAAGTTTTTAAAAACATAATAAGCATGGGCGGAATTGATGCCATGGAAGAAATAAATAATAGAAAAGCATCTAAACTTTATGGGTATATAGATAGTAGTAGAATTTATAAATGCCCAATTAAAGAAGAAGATAGGTCGAAAATGAATGTTGTGTTCGTGATAGGAGATGAGGATCTCGAAAAGAAATTTGTATCAGAAGCAAAGGAACAAAATTTATATAATTTGAATGGACATAGATCTATCGGAGGAATGAGAGCTAGCATATACAACGCAATGCCAGAAGATGGTGTAGATGAGCTAATAGAATTCATGCGTAAATTCGAAGAAAAAAACTAGGCAGAATATAAGAATCATACAAGGAAGGAAGAAAAACAGTGAAATACTTTATACTAGTACCAGATGGTGCGGGAGACGAAAAAATTGAATCTTTAGAGGATAAAACTCCTTTGGATGTTGCAAATATTCCTTTGATAAATGATATTGCAAAAAAAAGTTTGATTGGAATGGTCCAAACTATTCCGGAAGGAATAGCACCTGGAAGTGATGCTGCTAATCTATCTGTAATGGGATACGATCCTTCTGTGTATCTGACAGGAAGATCTCCGTTGGAAGCTGCTAGTATAGGGATTGAGATGCTAGAAACGGATGTATCATATAGAGTAAATCTTATAACGTTAGATGGTGTAGGAGAGTATGATGATTTGATAATTAAAGATCATAGCTCTGGAGACATTAGTACGGAAGAAGCAGATGTTCTTATCAAAACATTGAAAAAAGAAATTGAAACAGATGAAATCAAGCTTTATACAGGTGTAAGTTACAGGCATTGTATGATTGTTGCTAATGGAAATTTGGAATATGAATTAACACCACCTCATGACCAACTAGATAAAAGAGCAGGGGATCATTTACCAAAAGGCAATGGTGCGCAGTTTATTACAGATATGATGAAGAGAAGCTATGAAATATTAAAAGACCATCCAATAAACATAAAGAGAATTGAAGAAGGGAAAAATCCAGCAAACTCAATGTGGATTTGGGGAGAAGGGAAAAAGCCAAGCTTAAATTCATTTAAAGAAAAATATGGGATAACAGGTGCTGCTATTTCTGCCGTGGATTTAATAAAAGGCATCGCAATTTGTGCAGGGTTGAACGCACCAGATGTAGAGGGTGTAACGGGAACACTCCAGACAAATTACGACGGAAAAGCAAGGGAAGCCATTAAATGTTTTAGAGACGGATTAGACTTTGTATATATGCATGTGGAAGCTCCTGATGAATGTTCACATCAAGGGGATTTAGAAGGCAAGCTAGAAAGTCTTAACCATATAGATCAAAAAATACTTAAACCGGTCTTTGAATTCCTTGAAGAAAGCAATGAAGAATTTTCGATATTAATTGTTCCTGACCATAGAACACCGATAAAAATAAGAACTCATTCATCAGACCCAGTTCCTTTTGTGTTATATAGGGCAAAAGGAAAAATGCCGATGCTTGAAGGAAATGAAACGAATTCTTTTTCAGAAGCAAGTGGAGAAAAAGGTATAAAATTCGGTAGTGGATATGAACTAGCTGATTTTTTCTTTAATGTTGATATGTAAAAGGCTTCGCAATTTGAATTAAAAGACTATAAAATAATTACAAAAAAATTCTATGTGCGATTCAAATCGTAAGTTAAGTAATAGCTCTGATAATTTGAATCGAATGGGGGAATTGTATGAAAAATAGATATGCAAAAAAAATAGTCGTAATATTGATGGGAATGTTCCTATTAGTAGGCAATACATTTTGTGTTAGTGCAATTACAGAGGAAGATTTAGAAATAACGTCAGAGGCAGTATACTTAATAGAACTTAAATCGAATACTGTATTATATAGTATAGATGAAAATAAAAAAATATATCCTGCTAGCACAACGAAACTGATAACCGCAATGGTAATAATGGATAACATGGAATTGAATCAAGAAATTACTGTGCACAAAGTACCTGAAATGGGAAACGAAAGCAATATGAACTTGCGGGCTGGTGAAGTGCTTACTGTAGAGGAAATGTTGTGGGGAATTTTGGTTGTGTCGGCTAACGATGCTTGTTATGTAATGGCAGAAGAAATTTCAGGAAGCTATGAAGAATTCGCAAAATTGATGAACGAAAAAGCGAAAGAATTGGGGGCGAATAGCAGCAACTTTGTCTCTGCGTCGGGAATGCATTTTTCAGATCACTATACTACAGCTTCAGACTTGATGTTGATTATGAAAGGAGCTACGGAATATGATTTGTTGATGGAAATAATGTCGTCTGAAAAGCACACGATAGAAGCGACAAATAAATCTGATGCTAGAAAAATGACAAATTCTAATCAACTATTAAGTGCAGATAGTGATGATATTATAGAAATAGGTGGGGAAGAAATATCGCTCAAAGTGCCTTATTATGTTGCAGGCAAAACAGGCTATACAACTACTTCTGGCTTTAATCTCGTGAATTATGCAGAACAAAATGGAATGGAAGTGATTGCTGTTACAATTGGAGGAGAGGAATCAGAAGATAGATTTGCTGATAGTTTAGGGCTTTTGGAATACGGATTTTCAAATTATCAAACAATTCTTTTAAAAGAAGCAGACGAAGATATAGAGAAGGTTCATGTCAAAAGAGGTTCTACGTTAAAAATAATGGCTGTAACAGATGGGCTTTACGCAACAATACCAAAAGATATGTCAGTTAAAGAAGCATGGTATGAAGTTGTTGTATATGAGGATATAGAAGCTCCAGTAGCAAAAGGGCAGCAGGTGGGAACTGTTGTAACGTATGCAGGAGATATCAAAATGGGGGAGACTCCGTTGCTTGCAAGCAGAGATGTAGAAGTGGGAGGACCATGGACAGCGATAGGAATATCAGATGCAACTTTCATGATTATATGTGTAATTGCTATTATGGCAATATTGTTATTTATTATATTAAAATTGAAAGCGCCGAAAGATAGAAGAAGAAAAAGAAAAAAAAGAAGAAATGATTAATAAAGAAAACTTAAAAGCTTTGCCAAAATCAGCAGGAGTATACTTATTCAAAGATGAACTTGGGAAAGTGATTTATGTAGGAAAAGCAATAAATTTGAATAATAGAGTTAGACAGTATTTTCAAGACAGTAGAAATTTGGATAACAAAACAAAGTCATTAGTAAAAAATATTGATGACTTTTCTTACATTGCGACTGGAACTGAGATGGAAGCGTTTATCCTTGAATCCAACTTAATAAAAAAACACACACCGAAATATAACATTCTCCTTAAAGATGACAAAACATACCCATATATAAAAATCACAACTTCGGAAAAATTTCCCAGGGTTATAAAAACGAGAGAACACAAAAAAGGACAAGACACATTTTTCGGACCATACAGCGATACAGGTTCAGTTAACAGAACGATTGATTTGGTAAATCAGATTTTTCCAACAAAAAAATGTACTCGTTCGGACTTTCAAACAGGAACAAAGCCATGTTTAAATTTTCATATCAAGAAATGTAAAGGAATTTGCCAAAATAAAATTACAGAGGAAGAATATGGTTATGTGATTAAAGATATAATGGACTTCTTGAAGGGCAAAGACAAATCAGTGGATGCTTTTTTAGAAGAAAGAATGAACTCTGCATCGGAGAACTTAAATTATGAGGAGGCACTAAGATATAGAGACTATTTGCACGCTGCAATGGCGATAAGAGAGAAGCAAAGTGTATTAATAAATAGCAAGGAAGACATAGATGTAGTTTTGAACGGAGATAATGGCAAAGTTATAGTTTATTCTGTGATACAGGGAAAGCTTCTTGATAGACAAACATATATCATGAATTCTACCATGTCGTTTGAGAATGAAAAGGACGAAGTGGTGTTAGAATTTATAAGACAACACTATGGCAAAGAGAGACAAGGACCAAAAGAAATACTCATTGATAAGATGAACAATTTTTATCAGAAAGATATTGATATGCTACAAGAGTATTTAGGCGATTTGTGGGGGAGAAAAGTTGTGATTTATTCACCACAGAAAGGAAATTGTAGAGCACTTATGCTCTTGGCAAAAGAAGATTTAGAAAATCAAAGAAAAGAGCTTGACGAAAAGATAAAAAAAGAACAGGAAAGAGAAAAAAAACTTACGAATGAACTTAGCATATTCGCAGACTTTTCAATTGGAACTCAAGTAGAATCATTCGACATTTCCAATACATTTGGTTCTGATTCTGTAGGAGGCATGGTTGTTTTTAAAGGATTGAAACCACAAAAAAATAAATATAGGAAATTCAAAGTTAAAACTGTTCCAGAAAGTGGTGTAGGATCTGATGACTATGGTTCTACTCAAGAAATTCTATTCAGAAGATTGAAGAGAGCATTGGATGGAGATAAGGCATTTTTGCCACTTCCTAACATAATATTTTTAGATGGTGGCAAAGGACATTTGGAAGTGGCTGAAAAAGTATTACAGGCATGTATAGCCATGTCTCATAAAGAAAGATCTCCTAAAGCATCACCTGACGAAAAAAACCAAGGACAACTTAATAGTGGAACTAGTATAGAAGTGAGAGAGATATATATAGACGATAGCGATATAGATTTAGAGGAGCAACTAAAAAAAATAAAATTAGTTGGAATGGCAAAAAATAACAAGCATAGAACAGAAAAACTAGTTTGGAGAAATCCAAAAGGAGAAATTGAAGAATATGTATTAAAAGAAAACCAATTCCTATTTTCTTATATAGGGAATATTCAAGAAGAAGTTCATAGGTTTGCAATAAACTATCATAAAGCGGTAAGAGGTAAATCTGCTGTAAAATCGGAACTGGAAAAAATAAATGGAATTGGGAAAGTAAAAAGAAACTTTCTCTTAAACCATTTTGGATCAGTAAAGGACTTGAAAAAGGCTACGTTAGAAGAGATCAAACAAGTTAATGGCATTACAATAGCAGATGCAGAAAAAATATATATGTATTTTAATAAAGAAAAACAATTGGATTGAGAATATTGAGAAATAAATCGAGAAAAAGATTCAAATATAAATAAATATATCGAATAGCAAAAACAAAAATATCAAACAAAAGTACTTAATGAAAAAAACAAGATGAAGAGGCCAAGTGCTGTCTCACTTGCCACTACACTTCAAAAAAGATATAATTAATCTAGTGGAAAAGTTAGACAAATGTGGTTCGCGAAATTAAAATTACTATTGCAGGCAATGCAATAACATAGTATAAGAAAAGAGGATAAAATGCGAAGATTATTTACATCAGAATCAGTTACAGAAGGACATCCAGATAAGATATGTGATCAGATTTCGGATGCAATACTAGATGCAATGCTAGCAGAAGACCCAAATAGTAGAGTGGCAGCGGAAACTACAGTAAATACGGGATATGCGATGGTAATGGGAGAAATAAAAACAAATTGTTATGTAGATATAAAAAAGATAGCAAGAGAAGTTATTTGTGATATTGGATACACAAAAAGTGATTACGGGTTCGATGGAAATACTTGTGCAGTAATTACGAGTATAGATGAACAATCTTCGGATATTGCTATGGGAGTGGATAAGGCGTTAGAATATAAAGAGGGAGAGCTAAGCCATGACGAAGAGGAGACAGGAGCAGGAGATCAAGGAATAATGTTTGGCTTTGCATGTGATGAGACGCCAGAACTTATGCCAATGCCAATTCTTCTTGCACATAAATTAGCAAAGCAATTAACTAAAGTGCGAAAAAATGAAGAGGTGCCATATCTTAGACCTGATGGAAAAACACAAGTAACTGTAGAATACGATGAAAACTGGAAAGTGAAGAGAATAGATACTGTTTTGATTTCAACTCAACATGATGCTAATACCGATAATGATACTATAAGAAAAGACATGATTGATAAAGTAATAAAGAAAATCATTCCTGATGAGCTACTTGACAATGAAACAAAGTATTTTGTGAATCCAACAGGAAGATTTGTAATAGGGGGACCTCAAGGAGACTCAGGTCTTACTGGTAGAAAAATAATTGTAGATACTTATGGAGGTTATTCAAGACATGGAGGTGGAGCTTTCAGCGGCAAAGATCCTTCCAAAGTCGATAGATCGGCTGCATATGCTGCAAGATATGTTGCAAAAAATATCGTTGCAGCGGGGCTTGCATCAAAATGCGAAATTCAACTTGCGTATGCAATAGGTGTATCAAGACCGGTATCTATAATGATTGACACGTTTAATACAGGAATAGTTAGCGACCAAAAGATCTCAAATATTGTTAAGGAAGTGTTTGACTTAAGACCAGCATCTATTATTAAAGATTTAGGTTTAAAAAAACCAATATATAGACAACTGGCAGCATATGGACATATGGGAAGAGAAGATCTAGGCGTTGCATGGGAAAAGACAGATAAGATAGAAGTGCTTAAAGAAAAAGTAAAAGAAGCTAAAATATAATATAGAAGCTAGAAAGGGAAAAAGTGAAAGTAGCAAAATTTGGAGGATCCTCTGCGGCTAGTGCAGAGCAAATAAAAAAAATAGAAAACATTGTAAATGCGAGCAAAAATAGAAAAGTTGTTGTTGTTTCTGCTCCAGGTAAGAGGTTTGATAAAGACGTCAAAGTAACAGACCTACTGTATGCGTGCCATAGCAGTAGAGAACAGAATTTTGCGTACGAAGAACATTTCCAAACACTTTCTGATAGATTTTTAGAACTCGAAAAAGATCTTAATGTGGATATAAACATGAAAGCCGAATTGAACATAATTAAAAAAAGGTTAGATGAAGGCACGACAGCTGATTATATGGCAAGTAGAGGCGAGTACTTAAACGCAAAATTAATTGCAGCATATCTAGGGAGAGACTTTATTGATACGCAGGGATTAATTATATTTAACCATAAAAGAAAATTGATGGAGAAAGAAACGAATAAAGCTTTATCTGAAGCCCTTAGTAATACAGAAGGAGCAGTTCTTCCAGGATTTTATGGGAGCAATGAAGAAGGAGAAATCGTTACATTTAGTAGAGGTGGATCAGACGTAACTGGCGCTGTTGTTGCAAGGGCACTTAAAGCTAAAGTATATGAAAATTGGACGGATGTATCAGGGTTTTTGATGGCGGATCCAAGAATTGTAAATAATCCTAAGAGCATTGAACAAATTTCATACAAGGAGCTGAGAGAACTCTCATATATGGGAGCCTCTGTCTTACATGAGGATGCAATTTATCCTGCAAAAATGGCAGGAATACCTATCAATATAAGAAATACAAATAAACCAGAAGATCAAGGCACTATGATTACTGCTGAGCCTTCACAAGAAATAAAAGATGAAATTATTACAGGAATTGCAGGTAAAAAAGGATTTGTAGTTATAACTTTATACAAAAATAAACTGACAGGAGAAAGGGGATTCGTTAGAAAACTTGGAGGGGTGTTTGAAGAACTGGGGATAAGCCTAGAGCATGTTCCTAGTGGAATTGATACAATGTCAGCTATAATAAGTAAAGAAGAGCTAGCTGATCGTTTAGACGATGTGATAGAGTCAATTAATGCAATTCTAAAACCTGATTCAATAGAAATAGTAAATGACATGGCACTTATCGCAACTGTTGGATATGGGATGCATTTTAGAAAAGGTGTGTCAGCAAAACTTTTTGCGGGACTTGCAAGTGCTGATGTAAACATACGAATGATAGATCAAGGTTCAAGTGAATTGAATATTATTGTTGGAGTTGAAGAAGAAGATTTTGAAAAATCGATAAAAGCCATATATAAGGCTTTTGTAGGATAATATATCGAAACAGGAGAAAAAATGGATACAAGTTATACAGGAGAAGCAATTACACTCATTATTTTAGTTATGATGTCAGCATATTTTTCGGGAACAGAAACAGCTTTTACATCAGTAAATAAAATAAAATTAAAGAATTTAGCAGATAGAGGAAATAAAAGAGCAGAACTTGCGCTCAATCTTGCAAATGATTATGACAAATTGCTATCAACAATATTAATTGGAAATAATATTGTAAATATTGCTATGACAGCAGTTGCAACTGTCATGTTTGTCGAATTGCTAGGTGACTATGGAGCAACAGTTGCTACTGTAGTGACAACAATTGTAGTACTTATTTTTGGAGAGATATCACCGAAAGGGATAGCAAAAGAAGTTCCCGAAAGTTTCAGCTTGTTTTCGGCACCTATAATTAAAGTGATAATGGTTATACTTACACCATTTATTATCTTTTTTTCGGGAGTCAAGAACATCATAAAAAAATTATTTAAAGTAAATGGAGATACAGGGATTACAGAGGAAGAGCTTATTACAATAGTTGAAGAGGCGAAATCTGAAGGGGGCATTGAGGAGGAACAAGGAGCACTTATACAAAATGCAATAAGTTTTAATGAATTTGTTGCGGAAGATGTACTTACACCTAGAGTAGATATTAAAGCAATAGAAAACGACGAAGAGGAAGAAGAGATTGCAAAGTTATTTAGAGAAACGGGATTTTCAAGGTTGCCAGTATATGAAGATGACTTAGATAATATATTGGGTGTTCTGAATCAAAAGGACTTTTATAACTATGTTTATTACAATAATAAGAATAATATAGCAGACTTCATTAAACCTGTTGTTTATGTTGCTAACTCAATTAAAATCGCAAATTTACTTAGAAAAATGCAAGAAGTAAAAACACATATTGCAATAGTAGTTGACGAATATGGTGGAACCGCAGGGCTTGTTACAATGGAAGATATTATAGAAGAAATTGTTGGAGAAATATACGATGAACACGATATGGTTCTTTCTGAGGAAATAACAAAACTTCAAAATGGTAGCTACAGAGTCCTTGCAAATTCAAATTTGGAAAAAGTATTTGAGTACTTTGAGCTGGAATTGGACGAAAAGTTTGACTCAACCACAGTAAATGGATGGGTTGTTAAAAACTTAGATAAATTACCTCAAAAAGGAGATAAGTTTGAAGAAATAAATATAAACAAGCTTATTAAATGTAGAGTTACAAAATCAGATGGAAAAAAAGCAATAGAGATTAACCTTGTTATTGAGGAAATATCTATCGAGGCAGACGAAGCGTAAATGATCGAATTAAATAAAGGTTACAAAGAAAGAGAGAAACGATATGGGATTTATGGAAAAAATTTTTGGAGATCTTAACGAAAAAGAGTTAAAGAAAATCTATAAAGTTGTTGAAGCTATCGAAGCGTTAGATAGCAAAATGCAAGAGTTAGATATAGAAGATTTTCCTAAAAAAACAGAAGAGTTTAAAGAGAGGATATCGTCAGGAGAGACATTAGATGATATATTGCCTGAAGCTTTTGCTTTGTGTAGAGAAGCGGCATGGAGAAGCTTGGGTATGAAACACTTCAAAGTACAATTAATTGGAGGGATTGTACTACATCAAGGGAGAATAGCAGAAATGAAAACAGGAGAGGGTAAAACTCTTGTTGCGACGCTTCCAGCATACTTAAATGCACTAGAAGGCAAAGGTGTTCATGTAGTCACAGTTAACGACTATTTGGCAGAGCGAGATATGGAATGGATGGGCAAATGTTACAATCTTTTGGGGCTTTCAGTTGGTTGCGTTATTCATGGCGTTGTTGACGAAAAAAGAAAAGATGCATATAAAGCAGACATTACATATGGGACAAATAATGAATTTGGCTTTGATTATTTAAGAGATAATATGGTTACATATAAGGAAAGAATGACTCAAAGGGAATTGAATTACGCAATAGTTGATGAGGTGGATTCAATACTGATTGACGAAGCAAGAACTCCTCTGATTATTTCGGGAAAAGGTAATAAATCCACAGAACTTTATGGTAAGGCGGATGGATTTGTCAGGCCGCTAAAAATAGAAAATGATTTCATATTAGATGAAAAAGATAAACAGATATCATTGACAGAGGAAGGAATATTGAAATGTGAAAGATATTTTAATATAAGTGATTTTTCCGATCCCGATAATATGGAAATCAACCATCATGTAATGCAAGCATTAAAAGCTAGACATATGATGAAAAAAGACGTTGACTATTTAGTTAAGGATGGCGAAATAGTAATAATAGATGAATTTACAGGACGTTTGATGTTTGGAAGAAGATATAGTGATGGGTTGCACCAGGCTATAGAAGCAAAAGAAAGATTGATGGTTAAGTCAGAATCAAAAACACTTGCAACGATTACTCTTCAAAACTACTTTAGAATGTATAAAAAATTATCCGGAATGACAGGGACAGCAAAAACAGAAGAAGGCGAATTCATGGATATCTATAATATGGATGTTGTTGCTATTCCAACAAATAAGCCTATTGTCAGAGAAGACTATCAAGATGCAGTATATGGAACAATAAAAGGAAAATACAATGCTATTGCTGATAAGGTTATGGAAGCCCATGAAAAAGGACAGCCTATCCTTATAGGTACTATTTCAGTTGAAAAATCTGAAATGATAGCAGCGATGCTGAAAAAGAGAGGGCTGAAAAAATATAACATTCTAAATGCAAAACATCATGAAAAGGAAGCGGAAATAGTAGCAGAAGCAGGAAGGTATGGAGCAGTTACTATAGCTACTAATATGGCAGGTAGAGGAACAGATATTATACTAGGAGGAAATCCGGGTTTTGAAGCGAAAAAAAGCATGGCGGCAGAAGGATATGATAAATCCACGATAGCTTTTGCTTCAAGTTTAATTCCTACAGATGATCCAGAAATGATAAAAGCAAGAAAAAGATATAATGAACTCCATGATAAGTTCAAAGAAGAAAGAGCAGAAGAGCAAGAAAAAGTAAAAGAGGCAGGGGGACTATTTATTGTTGGAACGGAACGTCATGAATCTAGACGTATTGACAATCAGCTTAGAGGGCGTTCAGGAAGACAAGGAGACCCGGGAGAAACAGTATTCTGCCTATCACTAGAAGATGATTTGATGAGACTTTTTGGTGGCGATAGGATGAAATCTATTGTAAACAAACTTGGGTTAGCGGAGGAAGATGCTATAGAAGCAGGAATGATTACAAAATCCATTGAAGGAGCACAGAAAAAAGTTGAATCGAGGAATTTTGCAATTAGAAAATATGTACTCCAATATGACAATGTTATGAATAAACAACGGGAAATTATCTATGGCGAAAGAAAGAAAGTTTTGCTAGGTGAAAATTTAAAAGATCATGTTTGGAGTATGATAGAGGAGCTAGCAGAGGACTTCATAGTATCTACCACAGTTGAATCAAAGTTTCCTGAAGAGTGGGATCTAGAAACTCTTTGGAAAAATTTAAAAACAATTACAGGCAAATTCGAACCTATAAAATATTCTAAAGAGGATATTTTAAGTTTAGATGAAGCGAGATTAAGAGAAGACGTTTTGGATATATATAGAACCTCATACGAGAACAAGGAAAAGGAGCTTGGCGAAGCGTTAACAAGGGATCTAGAGAGAATGATTCTTTTGAGAGTAGTAGACAATAAGTGGATGGATCATATTGATAATATGGATCAACTAAAAAGTGGTATGGGACTTAGAGCTTATGGACAGCAAGACCCTGCTGCGGCATACGCAAAAGAAGGCTTTACACTATTCGATGAAATGATAGGCTCAATAAAAGAGGACACGGTTAAGTTCTGCTATAATGTGACAGTGAAGACAAGCACTGAAAGAACTCAAGTAATTGAAGGAGGAGAGGAAAAGAAGGTGGATTTTGATGGGACTGCAGAAATGGATAATGGACAAAGGTTACCTGAACAAAGAAATGCTCCTCCAAGAACTCAAAAACCAAAAATTACACCAGTGAAGAGAGACGAACCAAAAGTAGGAAGAAATGATCCTTGCCCTTGTGGCAGCGGCAAGAAACACAAACATTGTTGTGGTAGGGAGGAATAGAATATGGTATTAGAGCAATTAAAACAAGAGATAGAAAAGACACAAAAGGAGTTTATTGAAATCGGAGGTTCTCTTTGACTTAGATAAATTGAAAGAAGAAATAAATTTATTAGAGGAAGAAACGCTAAAAGATGGATTTTGGAGTGATCAAGAAAAGGCACAGAAAATCCTAAAAGAGAAAAAACGACTAGAAAACAAAATAGAAGAATTTGAGTCAATAAAAACAGGATTAGATGAAACATTGCTTCTGACTGAAATGGCAATTTCAGAGTCGGAAGAAGGTATGGAAAAAGAAATTGAAAATCTTTTCAAGATGTACTCGCTTAAAGTAGATAATCTTAGAATTGCGATATTACTGAATGGAGAGTATGATTCAAACAATTCAATATTATCTATTCAAGCAGGGGCAGGTGGAACAGATGCACAGGACTGGGCAGAAATTCTACTTAGAATGTACACGAGATGGTCAGAGAAAAAAGGGTATAAGGTTCGGACTTTGGATTATCATGCAGATACAGAAGGTGGAATAAAAAGTGTTACATTACTAATTGAAGGAGAAAATGCGTATGGATATTCAAAAGTAGAAAAAGGTGTCCATAGACTAGTTAGAATTTCTCCTTTTGATTCATCGGGGAAACGACACACTTCATTTGCATCTATAGATGTTATGCCTGAAATTCCAGAAGACAGAACAATTGATATTGATGACGAGGATTTGAGGATAGATACGTTTAGAGCGGGCGGTGCTGGAGGGCAGCATGTGAATAAAACGGATTCTGCTGTAAGAATAGTACATATCCCCACAAATATTATCGTTTCGTGTCAAAACGAAAGATCGCAATTAAAGAACAAAGAGATGGCGATGAAAATTTTAATGGCAAAACTAATGGAAATTAAAAGAAATGAACACAAAGAAACTTTGAAAGAGATTCAAGGCGATTATGGGCAAATTGCGTGGGGTAATCAAATACGCTCATATGTATTTCATCCATATTCTATGGTTAAAGATCATAGAACAGGAGTGGAAGTTGGAAATGTAGAAAAAGTTTTAGATGGGGATTTAGACAACTTTATTAACGCAAAGCTTTTGGAAGAGGCAACAATAAACAGTTAGAAATACTTGATGTATACAATATATAAGTCCTATAATAATTGTAATATGCATTGCAATATGATAGAATTTTTGTGGTTCTAATGTAATGGAGTGAACAAGTATATATGATTCGTTTTTCGCTCACATTTATATAAGAATAATTCATGTAGAATATTTTCAATTATCTACAAGTATTGAAAATATTTTGTTGCAATAATATATAAGGAGAAATTTTGTATGGATATGATTTTTGAAACAATCAACAGATTTGTCGCAGATATGGGATTGACAAATATGGACTTACTAAGCGGAATAATGATAATAGTTTCGTTAGTTTTTCTATATCTTGCAATTAAAAAAGGATTTGAACCTTTATTATTAGTTCCTATCGCTTTTGGTATTTTGTTATCTAACTTGCCACTAACTGGAATGTTTTCGGGGCATGTAGAACCTGGTACAGCATTAGAAGACATGGGATTATTAACAATATTTTACACTTTAAAACCAATACTTCCTTCTCTTATTTTCTTAGGAGTTGGAGCTATGACTGACTTTGGACCACTTATCGCAAATCCTAAATCGCTTCTTATGGGAGCGGCAGCACAGCTTGGAATCTTCTTCGCGTTTTTAGTTGCTATTATGTTAGGATTTAATGCGCAAGAGGCGGCTTCAATTGGAATAATTGGTGGAGCAGATGGTCCAACGGCTATTTTCTTAACGCAATTGCTAGCACCTGATTTGCTAGGGGCTATTGCCGTAGCGGCATATTCTTATATGGCGCTTGTACCTGTAATTCAGCCTCCGATTATGAAAGCTCTTACAACTAAAAAGGAAAGAGAAATCAAAATGGAGCAACTTAGACCTGTTTCTCAAAGAGAAAAAATATTGTTCCCGATCATGGTTACGATTTTAGTAGTTCTATTACTGCCACCTGCGGGACCATTAGTAGGAATGCTTATGCTAGGTAACTTATTCAAGGAGTGTGGTAGAACGCTTAGACTTTCAGATACAGCTTCTAACGCTCTTGTAAATATTGTAACTATTATGTTAGGGCTTGCGGTTGGAGCATCGGCTCAAGGACCAACATTCTTGACAGCAGACACACTTAAAATAGTAGTTCTAGGTATTTTAGCTTTTGCATTTGGAACAGCAGGCGGAGTGTTAATTGGAAAATTAATGAATGTGCTTACTGGAGGAAAGATAAATCCACTGATTGGATCGGCTGGGGTTTCTGCAGTTCCAATGGCGGCGCGTGTATCTCAAACGGTAGGACAGCAAGCTAATCCATCAAACTTCTTGCTAATGCATGCTATGGGACCAAACGTAGCAGGAGTAATAGGCTCGGCAGTTGCAGCATCTGTAATGCTATCAATGTTTGGCTAAAAATATACAGCAAATAAAATAAAGAGTCGGTTAAATACCGGCTCTTTTGTTATATAATTATAAATAGAAAAGTAAGATTGAGATAGTTAAAAATATAAAAAAAGAGGAAATATTGATGACAAAAATAAATACGATATTATTTGACTTTGATGGAACGCTTATGAATACAAATACCGTCATTATTAATTCGTGGCAATACACTTTCAAGAAGTTAAGAGGCAGAGAAGAAAATCTAGAAGAAATAATTAAGACGCTTGGAGAACCACTAGAAACTACAATGAATAAATTCTTTCCAGAGATAGATATAAACGAAGCGATAGACATTTATAGAAGCTATCATTATGAAAATTTTGGAGATATGATTGACTTGTTTCCAAATGTAGAATACGTTTTAAAGAAAAGTAAGGAAAAGGGATACAAATTAGGTATCGTTACATCAAGGCTTAAAGGAACTACGTATGAAGGATTGATGCACCATAATATTTTTGAGTATTTTGATTTTATAGTTACAAAGGAAGATTGCGACAAACATAAGCCGGATGCAGCACCTATAAACTTGGCATTGAAAAACTTAAAATCGACACAAACAGAAGCTATTATGGTGGGAGATACAATGTTTGACATTCTATGTGCAAAAAATGCGAACGTAAAATCAGTTCTCGTAAGTTGGAGCTTGACGATAGATAAAAAAGAACAAGAAAACCTTTTGAAAAATGGAGAAATAAATTATCTAATAAATGATATGACTGAAATATTAAATATTGTAGAATAATACATTGATTGAACTGGAGAAAGCAGCCTTATGTTATATGTTATATGTGGTAGAGAAAATCTAAATAAAGAAAAATTTGCTTTTGAACGCATTAGAGAAAATGCAATAGTAATTGTTCCAGAACAATACACGCTAGAAGGCGAAAAAGATGCTTTGAAGTACCAAAACAGGCAAGGGATTGCCGAAACAGAAGTGCTAAGCTTCAGCCGGCTTGGCTCTAAAGTGTTCAAAAAACTAGGTATGCCACAACAAGAACTTCTGGACAAGCAAGGTAGGCATATACTTATCTCAAAAATAATTAGAGAAAAAATAGATGAATTAGAGGTTTTTAAAAATCAAAAAGAAAAAACCTCTTTTGTTGAAATGCTTAACAATTTCATTTCGCAGCTAAAGACAAATGGGGTATCTTTAGAAGAACTTGCGAATGTGTGTGAAACATTAGATGAAGAATCATTTGCAAGAAGAAAATTAGCTGATGTGATAACAATATATAAAGAATATGAAAAGGAGATAGAAGGGAAATACACAGATAGTGAAGACTATGTTGATTTGTTTGCGGCAAAAATCAAGGATTTACCAGGCATAGAAAATAAAGATGTTTTGATATACGGATTTGATTATTTTACTCCAAAGAACTTAATTGTTATTGAAGAATTGATAAAATATAGCAAAGATGTGTATATTGTCTTAACGTTGCAAGAAGATAGTAAAGAAAAAGACTATGATAATTTTGCTATAACAAATAAGATGAGGTTAAAATTACATGAGATTTCAAAAAAAGTAAGTAGTGAATACTTCGAGTTGTCGGTTCCTGCGGAGTATTCTATAAAAAAATCAAAAGAATTGCTGCATTTAGAAAAAGAAGGATTTGCTTTACCAGCTATTCCATATAAAGAAAAATGTGAAAATATTGTTCTTCTTCGTGCAGCTAACTATTATTTAGAGGCTGAAAGTGCAGCGACTTTTTTTCTGGAATTAGTTCGAGACAAGGGCTTGAGATATAGAGAAATTGCACTTATATGCAATGATCTTTCTGAAAGAGGAGACATATTCAAGAGAGTATTTAATAGGTATGGTATAAATATTTTTGTGGATGAAAAGTCAGGAATAAATACTCAGCCTTTGATTAGATATATCCTTGTTATTACAGAGATAAAAAGCAAGGGGTTCAAAAAAGAAGATATGATTAGATTGCTTAAAACTGGGCTTACAGGTGTAGAAAACTACAATGAGATTGAACTGCTAGAGCAATTTGCAATGAAATATAATATATCGGGGAATAAATGGAAATCAAAATTTCCTGTATGGGAAGAAAACGAAGATGAATATGCAACGATTGAAGAAGCAAGAAAGATATTAACAACACCTTTGCTGGAGTTATTCGATAAAATGGATAAACAAATATCTGCAAAAGGTAAAATTGAAGTCTTGTATGATCATCTGAGAAACATTGCAAACATTCCGCAAAAATTAGAAAGACATATTGAAGAATTTGTCGAAGAGAAAAAAAATGAAGATGCACTTTTTCAAAGACAAGTATATAAAACCGTTATAGATGTTTTTGAACAACTTATTGAAGTGGCTGGCGAAGATAAAATGAATATTAAAGAAATAGGAGAATTAGTAAAAAGTGGCTTTGACTCTGTAGCTCTAGCTATTGTTCCACCAACAGCAGATATGTCTATATTAGGAACAGTTCAGAGAACGAGAACGAGCCAAATAAAAGCTCTGATGGTTTTAGGCGCAAATGAAGGTGTATTGCCAAAAGAAATAATTGAAAGTGAAATATTGACAGAAGAAGAAAAAGAAAGTTTAGCAGAGAAAGATATTAATTTGCTAAAACTAAAACAACTCAAGCAAGAAGAAGAAGAACTGGCAATATACAAAATGCTTTCTAAACCTACAGAATATTTGTGGATGAGCTATTCGGTTTCAAATTGTAGTGGAGAAGAGATGAAGCCTGCTAAAACATTTGAAATGCTAGAAGAGATATTTCCAAATGCAAATATACTAGAAGATATTGAGAACAGAAAAAAGAGCAAAGATTTGATTTCGACGGAAGGTAGTACTATATACTACTTGTCGCAAAATATCAGAGAGTTCATGGATGGAAAAAGAATAGATCCTGTTTGGTTTGATGTTGCTAGGTGGTATGACGAAAATAAAAGCCAAGAATACGAAACGATGAAAAAAGCTTTAAAATATACAAATAGTGCAGCTCCAATCCATAAAGAGAACATTAAAAAAATCCACAGTGAAAAAAACACTCTGAGCCCTTCTAGAATTGAAAAATATGCGAGATGTCCATTTTCGCACTTTGTCAAATATGTTTTAAAACCAAAAGGCGAAAAAAAATACATAATAGAAAGCGCAGATGTGGGAACAATTTACCACGAAGTTTTGATGATTATGGCGGCAAAACTTACTACAAAAGGAATAAAGGTGTGTGATCCGAATTCACATTGGATAACAGTAAATAAAGAAGAATCTGATGAGATGGCACAAAATATCTTGGATGAAGTTTTGGAGAACTATAGGAAAGGGGTAGTCAAATCGGCCGAAGAGGAAAAAAACAAAGCAGAATTGATGGCTTTCGTGTGCAAAGATTCTGCATGGGCAATGATTCAACATGTTAAATCTGGGAAGATAGAAGAAATATTATTTGAACAAGAATTTGGAGACGGACACCTATTAGAACCTATCAAGATAGAAATTAGTAAAAATCAGAAGGTATACATCGAAGGGAAAATTGATAGAGTTGATATGCTTCCTGAGGGGTATGTAAAAGTGATTGACTACAAATCTTCTAATATGATGTTTGATAGAGAAAAAGCTTCTAAAGGATGGAGCGTTCAATTATTTTTGTATTTAGAGGCGGCATCAAATCCTTCAAGAAAACCTGCAGGTACTTTTTACTTTCACATAAATTCTCCGATTATTGATGCAACTTATACTAATGAAGAAGATGTAATGGAAAAATTTTGGCTTGATTATAGAATGGATGGAATAATTCTTGACGAAAAAAAAGTCTTAGAATATATAGATGATGAATTAAAAAAGGAAGATGTTAAATCAAAGATTATAAATGTGGAAACAAAAAAAGACAAAGAAAGGAATAGAGGGAATAAACTTCTGAATAAAGAAGAATTTAAAAACCTCCAAGAAGAAATCTACGGTAAAGTTGAAGAAATTTGTAAAGATATTTTTGCAGGCAAAACAGATATTTCGCCTACAGAAATCGGACGAGGAGAAAGTAAAGAAGAAGGGTGCAGGTATTGCGAATATAGGCCTATATGCAAGAAAGAGGTAGGGTAATATCTATTTGGGGTATATAATAAGAAAGAAGCAGAGATAAGGATTTTTGCAAAAATTTTAAAAAAATAGTATAATATACGTATGGAAAATAAAAAACAACAAAACAAAACAAAAAAATTACTGTTGATTGCAATGATGTCTGTAGGTGTACTTGTAATGAGCGGATGTACAACATTAAATAATTTTACAGATGCTTTTTTTGGAACAGGCCAAGGTGATACTATCAAAATTGGAGTTTACCAACCCATGACTGGTGTAGACAAAGAAGAGGGGGAGAAAGAGATTCGGGGCATTCAAATTGCTCACGAAATTAGACCTGAGATTTTAGGCAATGAAATAGAACTTCTCGAAGTTGACACTGGTTCCAACTTGGAAATCGCGGAATCTTCTTTAGAAGAGAACATACCGAAGTCACCTGTTGCATTTTTAGGAAGCTACGGCAGTGCATTCTCACTTCTAGGAGCGGAATATTTTGATAATGCACAGATTCCTGCGATTGCAATTTCTAATCAGAATGCATATGTTACAAAAGGAAACGAATATTATTTTAGGATATCAGCGGTCGAGACAAGACAGACACAAGCAATAGCAGATTTCGTAGTTAATGATTTGAAAAAGACACAAGTGGCAATTTTGAGACAAGACAAAGATGATGTCGGAGAAGTAAATGCTTCGTTGTTCACAAGGTCCATGACTGAATATTCGTCGGGGACTTCTAATACTGTTGATTTTAGATATCTTTCGTCAGAAACCGATTATATAAAATATTTTGAAAGTATAGAAGAATATGGAATTGATACCATATATCTGCAAGCGAATCCGCAAACTGCGAGAGCAATAATTAAACAGGCTGACGATAATGCGTATAGATTCAATTTCATCGGATCTGTATCATGGGACAATGAAGATTTTTTTGAAGACCTTAAGGTGAGTTCTTCGGGAATCTATTTCCCGGACATGACAGCTGATGTGGATGAAACGGCACCGTATTATGAAGATTTCATTGCAGCGTATGAAAGAGCATACCCAGATGAAGAAGGTGATATTCCAATAGAAACTTATATGGCATTTGACGCATACATGTTACTTTTAGATGCAATAGAAAGAGCTGAAGATTATGTTGACGGTGAAAAATTAAAAGAATCAATATCTGCAACAAGCAGTTACCATGGGATTTCGAGAATATATAATTTCGATATTCAAGGTGATGCGATGGTTGATGTGAAAATAATGCAAATAGCAGATGGAACAGCAACACAGGTTTATTTTTCAAAAGGTGGAACTCCAGTTCCTATTTTGATAACAGATGATGAAGAAATTGATGATTCTTCTGACGAATCTGATGAAGAAGATTCAAATGATTCAGAGGAAGAAGACGAGGAATAAGAAGTGTTCTAAATAGTAGAACATAATTAAATTTAAGGAGGACAAAATGGAAGAGAAAATTATTCAAGGATTGGAGCAAATAAGACCATTCTTACAAAGAGATGGTGGCGATATAGAATTTGTTTCCTATGATGACAAAGTTGTAAAAGTAAGACTTCTAGGACACTGCTCAAATTGCCCAGGAGCACAAATGACGATTAAAGGTGTAGTGGAAAGATTATTAAAGGAAAGCTATCCAGAGATAGATAGAGTAGAAGCAGTTAATTAATTCTAAGTTTGAGTAAAGGCTAAAAATGGATTTCAATATTATAGAAAAAAGAATTGATGAATTAAGGGACGAGATGATTGAGGATCTTCGTTCCTTAATTGCTATTAGAAGTGTTGCAGAGGAAAATGACAACGAAAAAAAGATCATTGCAAAAGCAAATGAAACTAAAATGCAAAATAATCCTAATACATTTTATCCTTTTGGGAGAAAGGTACAAGATGCAATGGAACTTATGTTTTCATATGCAGAAAAAGATGGGATAGAGTATAAAAACATTGATAATTATGGAGGGCACATAGAAATCCCAGGCGAAGAGTCGTCAGAAATAATGGGCATACTATGCCATTTAGATGTGGTTCCCGAGGGGGATGGATGGACATTTGATCCATATGTTGGTGAAATAAAGGATAACATACTATATGGAAGAGGAGCAATTGACAATAAAGGACCAACAATAGCTTGTTATTATGCAATGAAAGTTTTGAAAGAACTAAATTTTCGTCCAAAGAAAACAATTAGATTGATTTTGGGATTGGATGAAGAAACGAACTGGAATGGCATGAAATACTATTTAGATAATGAAAAAGCTCCCGATTTTGGGTTTACACCTGACGGAGATTTCCCTGTTATTCACGGTGAAAAGGGAATCATTGTATTTGACTTAGGTAAAAAACTTAGTAAGGTGATAGGAAAAGGATTAGAACTTAGAAAACTAAAAGGTGGAAATGCAGCAAATATGGTTCCTGATAAAGCAAAAGCCTTGATATTTTCTTCAGACGCTAGTGCATACGAAAAAATAAAAGAAGAAATAGCAGATTACAATAAAAATACAGGACAAAAGCTGCTAGCAAGAAATACAGGAAAAAGTTTGGAAGTCATATCAAAGGGAATTTCAGCACATGGAGCTCTTCCTCACCTAGGAGAAAATGCAATTTCAACATTGATGCAGTTTCTTGGAAAGCTAAACTTTTTAAATGATGATGTGAATGACTTTGTAGCGTTTTATAACGAACATATTGGGTTTCAACAGAATGGAGAAAGCTTAGGGTGTTTTTTAAAAGATGATGTCTCGGACGAAACAATTTTGAATGTAGGAGTTATTGAAGGTGATATACACGCAATAAAGACAACGATAAATGTTAGATATCCAGTAACTAAAACTGAAGAAGATGTATATGAATCGATGAATGAGGTATTATCGAAATATAATTTAGGTATATTAAAAGGAAAACATCAAAAACCTATATATGCTTCTTTGGATAATCCGTTGATAGTAGAACTTATGGATGTTTATCACAAACAGACAGGAAGAGTTGATGAAAAGCCGAAAGTGATCGGAGGCGGAACGTACGCAAGAGCAGTAGACAATGTTTTTGCGTTTGGAGCAGCCTACCCAGACGATGAAGAAATAGCCCATCAAAAGGATGAATATATCAAGATAGAGCACTTGATTAAAATTACAAAAATATATGCAGAAGCAATCTATAGGTTAACGAAATAAGTGATAACTCCCTAGGAAATGTATTTTAAATGATCATGAGAAATTCAAGAAAA
>CAYJEX010000001.1:0-14401 GCA_964369465.1 uncultured Oscillospiraceae bacterium | reverse complement strand
AAAGGAAAGATTGACATAATATAACCAGATATGATATTCTGTAGATGTAGTTAGTGAAATCTGTTTCAGGGCGGGGTGAAAGTCTCCACCGGTGGTGAAGAGCATATTTGCTATAAGTCCACGAGCCAATAAATGGCAGAATCGGTTTGAATCCGATACCGACGGTATAGTCCGGATGAAAGAAATGCAAGATATTATTGATATTTGACATTTGCCTTGTACAATTTATGTTCGAGGCACTTTTTATTTGCTGGCAGATATGCACATAGAAGAAAGAAAACTGAAGAAAGAAAGTTAAAGAGTTTCTTTATATGTCGAAGTGACAGAAAGGGAAGAAAATGTCAGACAAAAGAGTAGAAAAACAACCAAACACATTAAAACTTGTTGAGATGAGTGTGCTTATAGCTATATCTATAATCTTGGTATATTTGATTAGATTTCCAATATTTCCAGCAGTTCCATTTTTGGAGTATGAACCAGGAGATATCCCAATATTGATTGGAGGTATGGTCTTTGGCCCGTTAGTAGGGATTATTCTTACGATAATTGTATCAATAATTCAAGGACTAACAGTCAGTTCGGCGGCTGGGGTTTATGGAATAATAATGCATATTATTGCGACATCAAGTTTGGTTTTTGTTTCTTCGCTTATCTATAAAAAGAGAAGAACAAAAAAGGGGGCAGTAATCGCACTGATATCTGGAACAATAACGATGGTAGTTGTTATGTTTTTTGCAAATCTTATTGTTACACCACACTTTATGGGTATTCCAGTTGATGCTGTGATGTCGCTAATGGGTTTCATATTATTATTCAATTTAATTAAAGCTGGAATAAATTCTGTTATAGCATTTATAGTATATAAAAGAGTTTCTAAGTATTTAAAAAATTAGAAAAGTAAATTTGAGAAGGAGAAAATATCTTGTGAATGTATTCCATGCAAGCAATGAGACAGATACGAAAATCTTTGCAAATAAAGTTGCAAATGTATTAGAGCCTGGAGATGTTGTGGCTCTGATTGGTGAACTTGGCACAGGGAAAACGACCTTTACAAAATATCTGGCGAAAGCATTAGGATCGACAGAGAGAATTACAAGCCCAACTTTCACAATAGTCCAAGAGTATAAAAGTGGATCTATTCCAATATTTCATTTTGATGTGTATAGAATATCAAATGTAGAAGAGATGTATGATATTGGATATGAGGAATACTTTTATGGCAATGGAATTTCAGTGATAGAATGGGCGAATATAGTAGAAGAAATACTTCCCGAAAGAACAAAGACGATATCTATTGAGATGGAAACAAGTACAAAAAGAAAATATTCATATGATTTCGATTTACAAAAAGGTTGATTTAAGCAATGAATAAAGCGACAAAAGAAAAAGAGCTAAAAATATATGCTATTGATACTACAGGCCCATTTTGTAGTGTTGCTCTTTTAGTGGTTAAACAAGTAGAAGATGACGAAAAGTTAAATACAAATAACATTAAACATTTTCAAATTATTGAAAAACAGTCGCAGGAAAAAATTTCACACGTCAGTCAAATTATTCCACTAACAAACGAAGTATTAAAAGAAGGCAAAACTAATATAAAAGAAATTGACGCAATAGCTGTATCGATTGGGCCAGGCTCATATACAGGAATTAGAGTGGGAGTCTCTGTAGCAAGAGCTTTGGGCCAAGCGCTAGACAAACCTATAATTCCAATCTCGTCCCTAGATGCTTTTGCATATTCTAGAACAAACGATTTTATAGTATGCCCAATAATAAATGCTAGAAGAAAGCAGGTTTATGCTGGAGCTTATATGGGCAAGTTAGATAAATTTTTATTGAAAGAAAATGAAAAAAATAAAAGAGATGATTCAATAAATTATTATGATTACGTATGTAAGAGCATATCTTATGACGAGAAAAATTGGAAAGATGACAAAGCAATTATTGACGAGGGGCCATATATAATTGATGAGTTTTTAGATAATATAATCGAAAAAATAACAAATGACGATGGGTTGAGAGAAAAAACAATTGTACTGTATGGAGACGGAATAGAAGCATACGAAAGTGAAGTTGAAAAATTTAATAATAAATTAATATTTAATGAAGAAACAAAAAAAATAAAGTGTGTTTTTAGCATAGAAAACTGTTATCAAAGAGCAGGCCTTGTTGCTTTGAATGCATATGAAAAATACTTTAAAAACGAACTAAAGCCATATTATGAAATTTTTCCAAACTATATGCGAAAAGCGGAAGCAGAGCAAAAGTTGGAGGAAAGAAAAAAAGAAATTAGAGACAGATTAAATATTAGAAAAATCACAGTCGAAGATCTGCCGCAAATTGTCTTGATAGAGAAAGAATGCTTCCCAGATCCATGGAATGAAGAAATGTATAGAAAGGAAATAGAAGAAAATCATCTAGCAAATTACATATGTGCTACTTACGAAGATGAAATTGTAGGCTACGGAGGGCTTTGGGTAATAGGAAGAGAAGGGCATATAACAAACATTGCAGTTTCGCCTAAATATGAGAAAAATGGAATAGGATATAAAGTAGGTGAAAGCCTTATGGAATATGCTGAAAAAAAAGAAAGAAAAAGGCTAAACTTTACTTTGGAAGTTAGAGAAAGTAATATGTCTGCAATAAAGCTTTATGAAAAATTGGGATTTGTCAACGTAGGGAAAAGACCAAATTATTATGGAAATGAAGACGCGGTAATTATGTGGAAGATTAATATTGAAGATATTTCGACAACAGATAGAAGTGCTGAAATTTTGGAGAAATAGAGAGGGTGTGTTTGTGAGGAATAAAGAGGTAGTAATATTAGGAATTGAAACGAGCTGTGATGAAACATCAATTGCAGTGATTTCTGATGGAAAAAAAATTCTGTCAAATATTATTTCTTCACAAATTGATATTCATAAAGAGTATGGAGGTGTTGTTCCTGAAATTGCATCAAGAAAACATCTTGAAAACATCAATTTTGTTTTGAACGAGGCTTTAGAAAAAGCAAAAGTAAAACTTGATGAGATAGATGCCATAGGAGTAACAAGAGGCCCGGGATTGATAGGAGCGTTGCTTATAGGAGTAACTACTGCGAAAGCCTTGGCATATGCTTTACATAAGCCTTTGATTGGAGTTCATCATATATATGGACATTTGTCTGCGAATTATCTGGAACATCATAATTTAAAGCCACCATTTGTTGGACTAATTGTATCGGGAGGGCACACAAGTATTGTTCGTGTAGAGGACTATTTAACTACTATAGAGATAGGCGCGACGAGAGATGATGCTATAGGAGAAGCTTATGACAAAGTGGCTAGAGTTTTGGGGCTAGGATATCCAGGTGGTCCCAAGATAGATAAATTGGCTAAAGAGGGTGACGAAGAAGCAATACATTTTAAGAGAGTTCTTTTAGAAAAAGGCAATATGGATTTTAGTTTTAGTGGCACGAAAACTGCTGTGATTAATTATTTAAGTAATCAAAAGCAAAAGGGTTGTGATTTTGATAAGGGGAATATCATTGGAGATAGAGGGCAAATCATCACAAAAGCTGATCTTGCGGCTAGTTTTCAAAAAAGTGTATTAGATGTTGTTGTTGCTAAGGCAATAGATGCGACAAAGAGAGAAGGACTAGATAAAATAGTTATGTGTGGTGGAGTTGCGGCAAATAGCAGACTTAGAGAGTTGATAAGTGAAGAATCAAAGAAAAATGGAGTTGAAGTATTCTTTCCGTCTCCTGGTTTGTGTACGGATAATGGAGCTATGATTGCAGCAGCAGCGTATCATAAATTCACAGGAGGTGCGATAGATACGTTGGATATGGATGCGGATGCGTCTTTTCCAATGGAGTAGTTTCGAGGGATAGAAATATTTCAAACATATAGCCTGAATGGAATAAGGGTAGGTAAAGCTAATGTGTTTAACGGAGCAAAATATTGATAAAACTTGCACAATGTGCTATATTATTTTATAATATAGATAACGAAAAATGCTTTACAGAAATTAATATAGAATAAATATAGAATTTAGAAGTAAAATATAAGGGGGAAGAAATGGTTTTTGAAGAAATATGTGAAATCATCACAGAAGAAGCAGGTATTGATTCTGAGGAATTATCAATGGAGACATCTCTAATTAGAGATTTAGAGGCGGATTCATTAGTTGCAGTAGAAATAGTTTTGGCTATTGAAGAGAAGTACGATATTGTGATTCCTGATAAAATAGCTGAAAAATTTCAGACTATTGGGGATATAGTAGAGTATGTAGAGGGAAAAATAAAGTAATGATAAAGAATGATAAAGTTTCTATTGCAGTAATTAGAAGATTGCCTAGGTATAGAAGACATCTTGCAGATTTGCAAAGAAAAGGAGTGAGCAAAATATCTTCTAACGATTTTAGCACTTTAGTAGGATGTACGGCATCTCAAATCAGACAAGACTTAAATAATTTCGGTGGATTTGGACAACAAGGATATGGATATAATGTATCTGAACTACATCAAAACATAAGCAAAATTCTTGGACTAGATACGGAATATAAAACTATTATTATTGGAGCAGGAAATATGGGGCAAGCTATAGCTAATTATATATATAGCTATAGACAAGGATTTGTCCTAGCAGGCATGTTTGACAATAAGCAAGGGATAATTGGGAGAGAAATTAATGGAATCTCAATTATGGATATGGAGAAAGTAAAGCAATTTATAAAGGATGAGGAAATTAGAATTGCTATTATTTGTACTAACAAAGAAAGTGCACAAGAAGTTGTAAATACTGTTTGTGATGCAGGAGTTGAAGGTATTTGGAATTTTGCACCGGTTGATGTTGATGTTCCAGATGAAATGCCGCTAGAAAATGTACACTTGAGTGATGGACTTCAATCTTTGGCTTACTTTATGCATAGAAATAAAATGAAATAAAAAATAACCGTTTCGTTAGAAACGGTTATTAATTTAGCTAATTTAGATTAACCAGCAACGATAGCTTCGATTGGACATGATCCTTCGCAAGCGCCACAGTCGATGCAAGCATCTGCATCAATAGTGTGTTGGTCATCCCCTGCTACAATAGCATCAACAGGACATTCGCCAACACATGCACCACAGTTGATACAAGCGTCTGTAATTTGATAAGCCATAATATACTCCTCCTTTTGTACAGTAAATTGTAATGTAAATATATTAACACTGGATTTAGTATATCAAAAAAAAATTAAAAGGTAAAGGAAATAAAAAGAAAATGATAGTATATGCTTTAGTAGGAGAGAGTGGGACGGGGAAAAGTTTTCAAGCTTCAAAACTTTGTAAGCAAAAAGGTATAGAAGCAATTATAGATGACGGACTATTTATATATCAAGGAGAAGTGAAAGCGGGAAAATCCGCAAAAAAAGAAGAGACTAAAGTAGGGGCAATAAAAACTGCGCTTTTTACAAAAGATGAACATAGAAGAACAGTCGTTAGAAAAATAGAACAACAAAATTTAAGTAAAATTCTTTTGATAGGCACATCAATAGGGATGGTCGAAAAAATTGCGATGCGATTGGAGTTGCCTAAAATAAGCAATTTTGTTTTTATTGAAGAGATCACAAGTTTAAATGAAAGAGATATTGCGAAAAACCAAAGGCTTGTACATGGAAAGCATGTTGTCCCTGTTCCAGAAGTAGAAATAAAAAGACAGTTTAGCGGATATTTTCTGAACCCATTAAGAAGATTTAGAGGCTTTTCAGGAGGTGGAGATTCAAGCTATGGAGATAGGACAGAAGTGAGACCTACATTTAGCTATTTGGGAGATGTCAAAATTGCAGAAAAAGTGCTTAAAGACATTGTAATGTGCTCAACGACGGAAACAGATGGGATATTAACTGTAATAAAAGTGGTGGGTGAAGAAACTAGAAAAGGGATAATAGTGACTATTCTTTTATCTATGAATAATACAGAGAACTTGATAGAAAATACTGAGAAATTTCAAAGTAAAACATATAAAATGATTGAACATATGACATCGTATAATGTGGCAAGCTTAAATATAGAAATACGAGATGTAAAATAAATGAGAAATGGCGTATTGATGAAACAACTCTACGAATATAGGATTGAAAATTTAGCAGATTTTAATTTAAAACAGATAATGGATTGCGGGCAATGCTTTAGATGGAACGAAGAATGTGATGGAAGTTACACTGGTGTCGTAACTTTTTTTCTTGGGGGAAAGTGGGGCTATATCTTAGCAAATATAACGCAAGAAGACAAATCTATTCTCATAAAATATGAAATCATAATCGATGAATTTGGAGAAGATGAAAAAATAGATAAGATTGAAGGATTTAGCCTTGATAAAAAAACATTTTGTGAAAGATTTTGGGAAGAATATTTCGATTTAAAAAGAGATTATAGTGAAATAAAAAATTTTCTGATTGATAAGACACCAAAAATGGAAGAGATAATAAAATCGGGAGAAGGGATAAGAATTTTAAATCAAAACAAATGGGAAATTTTGATATCTTTTATCATTTCTCAAAACAATCACATTCCGAGAATTAAAGCTTGCATAGAATCTCTTTGCGAAGAATATGGGAAATATTTGGGCGATTTTTTTGGAAAGAAGAGATATGGATTTCCGACTCCTCAAGAACTTGCGGCTCTTACACGAGATGAAATAAACGTATGTAAATTAGGATATAGAGATGAGTATATTTTGGAAAGTTCTAGGCAAGTTTTAGATATTGGGATGAAACAATATATTGAAATAGAGAAATTTTCAGACGAAGAAGCTTTAGTTAAAATAAGAGGGTTTAGAGGTGTAGGTCCGAAAGTTGCAAATTGTATTGTGCTATTTGCTTTCAAGAAGGTGAAAAGTTTTCCTGTGGATGTGCATATAAAAAGAGCAATGAAAAATATTTTCGGGTTGGAAGGAGCTGAAGAAATTGAAAAATTCGTTTCAAAAAGATTCGGAAAATATGCGGGGATAGCACAGCAGTATTTATTTTATCATATAAGGAAAAAATAGAATATTTATGTAGTTAGTGTATGTGAATAGTGGAGCATCTAAATAGCGGAAGTATATAATTAGTTAGTGTATCATAGAATAAATATAAATACTTAGTGTATTATAGAATAAATATAAATAGTAAAGTGATATTGAAATATATATAAGGAGAGGTGTTTTGTTAGGGAGTATAGTTAATGCTATTGCAATAATAGTTTGTTCATTAATAGGTATTTTTTTCGGGAAGGTAGTTGGAAAAGAGCTGCCGAAAAGATTCGAAAATATTGTACTGAAAGGAATAGGGTTATCAGTACTATACATAGGAATTTCAGGAGCGTTAGAAACACAGCTTCCAATTTGTCTTATACTCAGCGTGATATTGGGAGGACTTCTAGGCGAAATAATAAATATTGATAAAGGTATGAAAAGAGTAGGAGACTTTGCAGAAAAGAAACTTTCAGTTTCTAACGGTAATTTTTCAAAGGGATTCGTAACTACAACAATACTATTTTGTGCAGGCTCGATGGCTATAGTGGGAGCTATTGAAGGCGGATTAATGGGCGACCATGAAATGTTATTTGCAAAAGCTATTTTGGATGGAACTATATCTATTATTTTTGCCTATCAAATGGGAATTGGAGTTCTTTTTTCAGCCATTCCAGTATTTCTATATCAAGGTGGAATAAGTCTTATAGCTATGACAGTCAGTTCCTCAATTCCAGCAGAGATAATTACTGAAATGGGAGCGGCAGGGAGTTTAGTAGTTGCCGCAATAGGAATTAATTTCTTGACAAATCAAGACATAAAAGTTGCGAATTTTATCCCGGCTGTATTTATGCCTATTTTGATAATAGGTGTTATGTCCATTTTTTAATTGTGTGAAAATTTTACTTACGAAGAAGATTTATGAAAAATGTTTAAACTTATAAATAATAGGTATATACTATAAAGAAAAGGAGTATACTATATATAGGTGTTATGACAAGAGTTTTTAGAAAATAATAACAAGTAATGTATATTTTGCGTAAAGATGAATAGATAAGGGGGATTATATTATGGTAATAATTACAGGAAATGCACCAGTAGAGGAGCAAGAAGCGTACGTTGATTATATTCAAGAAAAATATAATAGAAAACTAGAAAGTATTGATATACAAATTGATGAAGAAGATTTTGCAAACATTTCATATAAGTTTTCGCCAGTAAAATTTGAAAGAATAAGAAGAATAACAGGATATCTAGTAGGAACGATGGGTAACTGGAATGATGCCAAACAAAAAGAAGAATCAGATAGAGTAAAGCATAAAGCGAAATAAAAATTTGTAGAGCTTTAAGATAAGGTCGAAAACTAGAAGAATAAATAATGCCAAAACCTCCGAAGTTAGATTTTCGGGGGTTTTGCTTACTTGTAATGTCTGTTCCACCTACTGCAACGCCTGCCCTTACGTATCTATGTATTTGCCATATGCAGTAGCATTGTGATAAATCTGTGATAGTATTTTTGTTTGCACACAAATATTTTATGCTTAATAATTATTATGTGATATAATAATTTATGAAAAGAATACATGCGACTGTGGCGGAATGGCAGACGCGCACGCTTGAGGGGCGTGTGGGAGACCGTGCTGGTTCGAGTCCAGTCAGTCGCACCATAAAATAAAGTAGCTTTGATACAATGTGTCAAAGCTACTTTTTAAAATAACAAAAAAGATTGAGATGTTTATTTTACGAGACATTTGAGATACACCGTAGATTCTATGAAATAAAAAATTCAAGTAAAAATAAGACTAGAAAAGTTTAAGAGTTTTTTGATAATTACCGCGGATTTTGTTGAAGAAAAAAAGTGTAAATATTCAGACTTGTGTGGCTTGGATAGTACAGAAAAAATATAGAGATTTTGCAAAAAATTGTGTAAAAATGGTTGAAAATAAAAGTAAAGGTATGATATAATTTGTATAAAATTACAAACAAATGGTTGAAGGCGAGTATAAAGTATTATATATTTTATGATATGAATATTTATGCAGTGAATTTAAAATGACAAATGTTATGAATGATTATAACTAGAGAGATAATTGCGAATAATAGTAACTCTGTCATTTTTTATGTTATATATTTTGAAATAAAACAAAATATTGTAAAATATATTAGAAAAAGAAACTTTATGTGAAAATTAGTATAAGTGGTAATCTTATTCATATCGCAAATTTTTTTGAGACACTACTTTAATTAAAAATCACATTTGTATAATTTTAGCTATATTTGAAAAAGGTGAGAGGGAAACTTTATGAAGAAAATGAGTAAAAAAACAATGTCTATAATGCTCGTAGCACTTATGGTAATAAGCATTATACCAATATCAATGTTTGAGGGACATGCGGCCACTGAAGACAACGCTATAATGTTAGGAACAGGAGGAGTGGACGTAGTAGACAAAACTAATGTCAGTGGTAGTGATAAACTAGTTTATGGAACATTTAACAATGGAACAAATGATTATCCTGTAACATGGTTAAAGCTTAATGAAGACAGTTTAATGCTAAGTGAGCATATTTTAGAAGAAACAAAGTTTGAAAATATGCCTAGTGGTTCTTACTACTCTGGGTCTTTTAATACCCTACACTTACTTATGAAAAATTATTATAGCACGTCAGATGGCTCAACAGGAAAACTAGGTTTGTCAGCTAATGAACAAGCAGCAGTAGCTGATACAGCATTAGAAGCAAGCAGTATGTCATCTTCAGGGGCATCAAATCTTACAGGAGAAAAATTCTTCCCTCTATCAAGAGCAGAGGTAGAAACTTACATAGGTACAGATTTTACCACTGACATTGCTAAAAACTTCACAACTATTGATGGAAAGACTGGAGAAAATTATGATGCTTGGTGGACTCGTACTTCAGTTAGTAATCTTGATACCCAATTTATGAGAGTTACAAGAACTGGTATAAGTGGCAACTTTGCTACAGAATACCAAGGTTCTCGTCCTGCTTTTAATGTTAATGAGCGTGAAGTTGTTCTTACTACTGCAGCAGTAGGTGGAAAAACCGATGCCGTAGATGGTACTTTATCAGCAGTAGGAAGTGGTAGTGGTATCACAGAGTGGAAGATGACTGTAGAAGCTCCTACTGGAAGATACCTAAGCTTTAGAACTACTCCTAATGTAACAATAGAAAACAATGTTGTATCTTTCGAGTATAATGGAGCAATTGTTGGAGCAAATGAATATATTTCTGTAATGCTTGTAGATGATGATAATAATGTTTTATATTATGGTAAACTTAAAAATGTAGATAGTGCAGCTGGTAGCGCAAGCTTTGATTTACCTGCAGGATATACTACAGGAGATAAAATCAATTTAAGAATCTTCAATGAACAAATCAATGGGGATAATGAAACAGATATATCTAGTAATGTTTTATCGAAAACTCTTTATGTTCCTAATCCTGCTGAAGACAAAGATGAGATGATGTTAGGAATAGGAAGCATAAATGCTGTAAATGTAAATAATCATGCAGATAATGACAGTATTGCCTTTGGAGAATATAACGGAACCCCTGCAGAGTGGTATGACTTAAATGGAGAAGGCTTCTTACTTAGTAGATATAGTATGGGACTAAGCGCTTTTAACGCCACTGGGCCGAGAGCGTATCCAGGAAGTAATCTAAACACGTATTTGCAAAATATGTATTCTACTGGTTTAGGTTTAACAGAAGCAGAAAAAGCAGTTATAGCAGATACAACTCTTACAAAAGAAAGTATGAATCCAGATGATGCAGCAATTTCTGACCTTACAGGTCAAAAGTTTTTCCCTTTATCGGTAGATGAATTTAACACTTATATAGGTACAGGATCAGATTTAGCAATATCAATAACTTCAAATGATTGGTGGACACGTACTAGTGCTGATCCTTACAGTGATGAGAATGATATGATTAGCTTTGCTTCTGGTCCCTTTGGAAAAATTTCATCTGCTTGGGCATTTAACAGCAGTTTAATATTCGCTCGCCCTGCTTTTAATATTGATGAAAGTCAAGTTCTATTTACTTCTGCGGCTAATGCGTATCCAAAGGGAAAAACAGATGCAGTGGATAGTAACCTTTCAAAAATGGGAAGTGGAAATGATATTTCTGTATGGAAATTAACAGTAAAAGACGATACAAGAAACTTTGCTCTTAATGGACAACCAACAGTTGAAAATGGAGTAGTCTCTTTTGATTATACTGGAGCAACTGTAGGAGCTAATGAATATGTTTCTGCTATGATAGTAGACGATAGTGGAAAGATTTTATATTATGGTAAGCTTGTAAATACTACTGCTTCAGGAAGTGGTAGCGCAAGTATTACTATTCCTTCTGAATATAGTATAGGAGATACAATCAATTTAAAAATCTTTAATGAACAAATAAATGAAGATAAAGTTTCAGATATAGGAAGTGCTTTTATCGAAGAAAGTATTACTTTATCAGGAACATCATTTAAAAATGACACAATGGTAATGGGAACAGATGCTATAGCTGTGTGGGACAAAACTTCTACTGCTTCAGATGTTGATTCTGTAAGCAAAATTATGTTAGGGTCAATTGATAATAGTGGTACAAGCTATTCTATCCCTTGGGTAATGATTAATGATAGTGGTCTTATGTTAAGTGAATACTTACTACAAGATGGACAATATTCACAGATTACTGCTGGGTCCTACACTGGTTATTACGCTCCTTCAACTGCGCAACCGGATACTCATAGTAACTTAAAACAATTACTGGAAAGATATTATGATAGCGTTCTTGGTTTAACTAGCACAGAAAAAACTCTAATAAAAGGAACAATGCTAACAAGTGATAGTATGGCTGCAGAAGTATATGAACTAGCAGACCAAAAGTTCTTCCCTTTATCAAAACAAGAAGTAACAGATTATGTAGGAAATGGTTCTGCCCTTTCAAAAGCAAACTTTATTTATGAAGAAATAGCGCTTCCTGTATGGTGGACTCGTACTACTTATACTGCTCCTACCATTGCTTATTATATTACAAGTGAGGGTAATGCTAATAGCGGTTTTAGTGCACATACTGAACTTGGTGTTCGTCCTGCTTTTACTCTTGACACAAGTAAAGTTTTATTTACTTCACCAGCAACAAGTGGAAAAACAGATGCAGTAGATAGTACTTTAGCAGAGATAGGAACAGACAATATTACAAATTGGAAAGTTACAGCTTTAGATAGCACTAGAACATTTGATGTTACTGATAATCCAACAGCAAATAGTAATGGAACAATATCATTTGACTATACTGGTGCAACAATTGGAGCAAATGAATATGTATCTGTAATGATTTTAGATGCATCTAATAATATTTCATATTATGGTAAAGTTGCAAACACAACTACCTCAGCAAGTGGCAGCGTAACTTTTGATGTGCCTGATCAATTTAGTGCAGGTGGAATATTAAATGTAGCAATCTTTAATGAACAAATAAATGGGGACAATGTAACAGACGTTGCAAGTGCTCTTACAGCAAATACATTTGCTGTAACAGTAGAAGAAACAGACTCAGTGGCTGTAGAAAATGCAAAAGCCTTAATTGTTGGAGCCGAAGTAGATCTTGCTTATAGCAAACAAACTCAAACAGATAAAACAGCTGCGGTTCAAACTTATGTAAATGGACTTCTTTCTGGAACAGATGTTAGTGGAACAGTTAGCTTTAGCACAGGAGCTACTTACACTGTAGCCCTTAATAAAGGGGTAGCAAATGACACAGTAGACATTGACATGACATTCAATGTAGAAAATGAAACAAATGCTGAAAAATTAGCTAGAGCAAAATCTTTACTAACTGGTGGAACTATAAATATTGCTTATAGCAAACAAACTCAAACAGATAAAACAGCTGCGGTTCAAGATTATGTAGATGATTTTCTTGCAGGTATAACTCCTACTACAGATGTTACAGCTACAGTTAGCTATGATGTAGATGATTCTTACTTTGTAGTGCTTCGTGTAGGATTTACAAGTGATGCAAAAACTATTGATATGGTTATTGATGTACTTCCTGAAACTGACGCAGAAGCTTTAGCTAGAGCACAAAGCGCACTAGTTGATGGAGAAGTAGATATCGCTTATAGCAAGCAAACTCAAGCGGATAAAACAGCAGCGGTTCAAGCTTATGCAAACAATATTCTGGCTAATCTTGACCCTACAACAGGAGCCAGCGCAACAATTAGCCACACTTCAGGAAATCTTTATAAAGTAGACCTTAGTAAAGATGGAAGTCTAACTGTTCATACCCTTAGCGTGACATACAATGTCCTTGCTGAAACAGACACTGAAGCAGTTGCTAGAGCAAAAACTGCAGTTGTTAATGGTGAAGTAGATGTAGCATATAGCAAACAAGCACAAGCGGACAAAACTAAAGCGGTAAAAGATTATGTTGATGGTCTTCTTGCAAATATAGACCCTACAACAGGTGTTAGTGGAACAGTTGCCCATAAGTCAGGTGATACATACACTGTAACCCTTAGCAAAGGCTCAGCCCCAGACACAATAACCGACACAAAAGAGATTAATATGACTGTCAATGTAGCAACAGAAACAGATGCAGAGGCAGTTGCTAGAGCAAAAGCTTTAATTGTTGGTGGAACAGTAAAGGTATACTTCAGCCAACAAACTGAAGCTGATAAAGTAGCGGCGGTACAAGATTACATTGATGATCTTCTTGGAAATATAGACCCTACTACAGGAGTTAGTGGAGTAGTTAGCTTTGATACAGATGTTACTTACTCTGTAGCCCTTTCTAAAGGCTCGGCAAATGACACAACAAATGTTGATATGGTTATTAATGTACTTCCTGAAACAGAGGCAGAAGTAGTAGCTAGAATTAAAGGGTTAATCGTTGATGGAGAAGTAGATCTTGCTTACAGCAAACAAACTCAGGCTGATAAAACGAAAGCGGTTCAAGATTATGTAGATGCTATCACAGGTGTTTCAGGAGTTAGTGGAGTTGTTACCTTTACTTCAGGAAATACTTACTTTGTAGCCCTTAAATTAGGTGCAGAAAGTGACGCAACAAGTATTGATATGACATACAATGTACTTGCTGAAACGGATGCAGAAGCAGTAGCAAGAGCAAAAGATTCAATAGTTGGTGGACGCGTATATGTTTCTTATAGTAAACAAACTGAAGATGATAAAATAGCGGCTGTTCAAGATTACATTGACGATCTTCTTGGAGATATTGACCCTACTACAGGAGTTAGTGGAGTTGCCCACCAAAATCCAGACAAGTCTTACACTATAGCCCTTAGTAAAGGTGGAGCAAATGACACAACAAATATTGACATGATTATTAATGTTCTTGATGAAACGGACATGGAAGCAGTTGAAAGAGTAAAAAGCTTAGTTGTTGGTGGAG